>NZ_CP108538.1:1539423-1847307 GCF_035994185.1 Streptomyces sp. NBC_01217 | reverse complement strand
GCCGGCGCCTGCCGTCTGCGCTGTGTGCGGCGCCCAGGGCGCGCAGCCCCAGGCCGCGGGCCGCGGTGATCAGCGCGGCGGGTTCGGCCCTGGCCGCCTCGCCGCCGGTGTGCGCCACGAGGCCGTGGGCCGCGACCGCACTGATCAGCTCGGCGGCCGACGGGGAGCCGGCGGCCGAGGCGGCCTCCGTCCAGTCGGCGTCCTTCTCGCAGGCGTTGACCAGCCGGGCCAGACCGTCGGCGAGGCTCTCCTCGGCGAGTGCGTACCGGTCGAGACCGAGCAGCACCTGCACCGGTTCCTGAGCTGCCGGGTCCGCCGCGCCCGCCTCGGCGTTCTCGCCGGGTTCAGCGGATTCAGCGGGGGCTGCGGACTCCTGGTCGTGACGGTCGTCCTGTCCGTCCTGGAAGACCAGCACGACGCCCTCGGCGACGGCGTGCTGGACGGCCGCCTCGGGGTCGGTCACCGAGCGCTCGGCGAGCGCGGCACCTACCGCCGTCGCGTCCAGCACCGTATGGCCCTGGAGTGCGGCTCGCTCCAGCAGCCAGCCGACCAGCGCCGACGTACGCCGCTCGTCGTCCGGACCGCACTGGGCGCCCAGCAGCGCCCGTGCGAAACCGTCGGCCTGCTCGGGCCTGACTCCCGGCACGGCCAGCAACTGCCACGGGTCCTCGCGCAGGATCTCGGCAGCCTGCGCACCGAGGACCTCGGCCGCCGGACCCGCCAGCTCTCCGGGAGCCCTGCCCTCGGCGAGGACGGCGGCCGCCGAGGTGACGGCCTCCGGTGAGGCGCCCTGGGGCGCCGGGGCGGGCTCGGGCACGCGGGGGCGTACCGGAGCGGGCGCGGGAGCGGTCCGGCGGGAGGCGGAGGGTGCGGGGGAGTCGAAGAACGCGGTGGCGGGCTTCTCGCCGCTCTCCACGGCGCGTACGGCCGCCAGCAGATCGGCCGCCTTCCCGCTCAGCTTCGCACCGGCGGCGATGGGGCTTTCCTTCTCGGCCCTGCGCTTCTCGATCCGCTCTCTGAGCTCACGCTGGGCGGCCAGCTCGGCCTCGGCCTCGGAGAGCGGCGCGGGGGCGGCCGCCCCGTCCACGGCGCCGTCGGCCGCGTTTGTCCCGTCGGTCCCGGTGTCTGCTTCGGCTGCCTCGCCGTCTCCCGGGGACGTCTCCGCGTCATCGGCCGTCGTCGGCCCCTCGGCGCCGTCATGGCCCTCGTCCCCCGCGGGCGGGGCGGGAACGGCGGCAGAGGGGGCCGCAACAACGCTGTCGTCGTCGGCGGCCGGGGAGCCGGGGGTTTCCCCCCGGGGAAGCGCAGTCACAGCGTGCTCCAGTCCTGGTCGGGATAGCGGTGCACGGGCGCCGACACATCGTCGAGCGCCTGGCAGATCTCGTCAGGAAGACTAAGCGCCTCCACTGACAACGCCTCCGTGAGCTGCTGCGCGTTGCGCGCACCGACGATCGGGGCCACCACTCCGGGCCGGTCCCGCACCCAGGCGAGAGCCACTTGGAGCGCCGTCGTGGCCAGGCCGTCGGCGGCCGTCGCCACCGCGTCCACGATGCGGCTCGCCGGATCGTCGAGATACGGCTCGACGAACGGGGCCAGCAGCTCCGACGCGCCGCGCGAGTCCGCCGGAGTGCCCGTGCGGTACTTGCCGGTCAGGACGCCCCGGCCCAGCGGGGACGAGGGCAGCAGCCCCACGCCCAGATCGAGCGCGGCGGGCAGCACCTCGCGTTCCACCCCCCGCTGCAACAGGGAGTACTCCATCTGGGTGCTTGCCAGCCGGGTGCGCACCCCGGGCGAGGCGAGCTGCCAGGTCGCCGCCTTGGCCAGCTGCCAGCCGCAGTAGTTCGACACCCCCGCGTACCGGGCGCGGCCGGTGGACACCGCCAGGTCCACCGCCTGGAGGGTCTCCTCCAGCGGGGTCACGGGGTCGAAGGCGTGGATCTGCCACAGATCCACGTAATCCGTACCGAGCCGCTCCAGGGAGGCGTCCAGCGCGGCCAGCAGATGCCCGCGCGAGCCGTTGAACCGGCGGTACGGGTCGGCGACGCTGCCCGCCTTCGTCGCGATGACCAGATCGTGCCGTGGCACCAGGCCCTCGGTGAGCCGCCCGAGCAGATATTCGGCCTCCCCACCGCCGTACACATCAGCCGTGTCGACCAGCGTGCCGCCCGCTTCCCAGAAGGCTTTCAGCTGTTCGGCAGCGTCGTGCTCGTCGGTGTCCCGGCCCCAGGTGAGGGTGCCGAGCCCGATCCGGGACACTCGAAGGCCGGTGCGGCCCAGATGCCTCTGCTCCATGTGCGCTGAGAGTACTGGCCACAGCCCCACTCGGCGGAAGCCTGTGGACAACCCGGTGCCAAGTCGCCCCTGCCGTAACCCGAAGCCGCGCGCTAGAGTCCGGAACCCAGGGACGTTACTGATCAGTAAGGGGAGCGGCTATGCGGCTCGGCATCAATCTCGGTTACTGGGGCGCGGGAATGGACGGCGACAACCTCGCCGTCGCCCAGGAGGCCGACCGGCTCGGATACGACGTCTGCTGGGCGGCCGAGGCATACGGCTCCGACGCGCCTACGGTGCTCTCCTGGGTCGCCGCCCAGACCGAGTCGATCGACGTCGGCTCCGCGATCATGCAGATCCCGGCCCGGCAGCCCGCGATGACGGCGATGACCGCCGCCACGCTCGACTCGCTCTCCGGCGGCCGTTTCCGGCTCGGCCTGGGTGTCTCGGGACCGCAGGTCTCCGAGGGCTGGTACGGCGTCAAGTTCGACAAGCCGCTGGCCCGCACACGGGAGTACGTCGAGATCGTCCGCAGGGCGATGTCCCGTGAGCGGCTGTCGTACGAGGGACAGCACTGGACGCTCCCGCTGCCGGACGGTCCGGGCAAGCCGATCAAGCTCACCGTCCACCCGCAGCGCGAGCACATCCCGCTCTACATCGCCGCGATCGGCCCGAAGAACCTGGAGCAGACCGGCGAGATCGCCGACGGCGCGCTGCTGATCTTCCCGTCCGCGGAGCACCTTGAGGACACCGCGGTGAAGTTCCTGCGGGCGGGCCGTGAGAAGGCCGGCAGGACCATGGAGGGCTTCGACGTCTGCCCCACCCTGCCGCTCGCCGTCGGTGACGACGTCAACGGCCTCGCGGACATGTTCCGTCCGTACACCGCGCTGTACGTGGGCGGCATGGGCAGCCGCAAGCAGAACTTCTACAACCAGCTCGCCCAGCGCATGGGGTACGAGAAGGAAGCCGCCGAGATCCAGGACAAGTACCTGGCCGGCGACAAGAGCGGCGCCGCCGCCGCTGTGCCGCACCGGCTGATCGACCAGACCACGCTGCTCGGCTCCGTCGAGCGGATCGCGGAGCGGATGCAGGCCTATGCCGCGGCGGGGGTCACGACGCTGACCCTGGCCCCGGCCGGGTTCACGCTCGACGAGCGGATCACGGCGCTGCGGGCCGGTACGGACGCGCTGGAGCGGTCGGGGCTCGCATAGACGCGGGGGCGCCTGGGCGCCGGGGGCGGGGCAGCGCTACGGCCGTGGTGGGGGCTCGGGGGTCGTCCCCGCCACGGCCGTTACGCGTAACAACGCGTGCGGCGGCGCGGGGTTACGCCTGGCGGGCCGGGGAGTGCTGGGCGGCCGGGTGGGGGGTCTCGGCCCCGTCCGGCGTAGCCGGGGGGCGTTCCTGTTGCCCGGGTGGGCGTGTCGCATTTGACTGGCGGTCGGTGGATGCCGGTACGGAGGTGGCAGTGATGCTCTCGGCAAGGAACCTGTTCCAGGAGATTCTCGACGAAGACGAGTCGTTCCGGCTGTTCTGTTCCATCGCTGCCAGCGGCGAGTCCCAGGGCGGCTGGGAGAACGGCCGGATCGCGGCCCTCGTGCCCGAGAGTCAGCGGGCCCTGGCGCCCAAGATCGCGCGGCACGGCGCCGACGAGGACAAGCACGGCCGGATCTTCAACGCGCTGCTGAGGAAGCGGGGGCTGCAGCCGGCCGAGGTTCCGCACGAGACCGACTACACGATGCTGCTGGAGAAGCACGGCATCGGCCTCGCCCATGAGCAGCTGGGCCGCGAGGAACCGCTCTCCGAGCGCGACATCATCACCTACCTCGCTCACAGCCGGGTCACCGAACAGCGCGCCTCCGAGCAGATGACGCTGCTCTGCAAGTACTTCGCCGACCACCCCGACCTCGGCCGCGCGGTGAAGATGATCTCGAACGACGAGGACAACCACCTGGCGTACTGCCACGAGGAACTGCTCCGCCTCGCCCGCTGCGGACACGGCCGTACGATCCAGCGCATCCTGCGCGAGTGCGCGCTCACCGAGATCCGGGTCTACCGCGACGTCAGCCTCGCCGTGATGGACCACATGGGCCGCATCCTGGGCTGGCCCCGGGCCAAGGCGGCGCTGCTGGCCGCGGGGATCCACGCCGTCTACGCGTACGAACGGCTCGTCGGCTGGCGGCGCATGGTGAGCCTGGCGCCGCCCGAGCGGCGCGACGCACTGGGCGGTCCCGCGACACAGGCGCACGAGTTCGCCTGACCCGGGCGGTGCGCCCCACCGCCGGTCAGAGCCAGCCGCGGCGCTTGAAGAGCCGGTGCAGGCCGAAGACCACCGAACCCATCACCACGATCACCGCCGGATAGCCCCACTTCCAGCCGAGTTCCGGCATGTGCTCGAAGTTCATGCCGTAGATGCCCGCCACCAGGGTCGGCACGGCGGCCATCGCCGCCCAGGCCGAGATCTTGCGCATGTCGTCGTTCTGCCGGACTCCCACCTGGGCCAGATGCGCCGCGAGAATGTCGGAGAGCAGCCGGTCCAGCCCCTCCACGTACTCGTTGGCACGCGTCAGATGGTCGCTCACGTCGCGGAAGAACGGCTGCGAGTGTTCGTGGACGAACGGCACGCCCGCGCTCGCCAGACGGGCCATGGGCTCGCTCAGCGGCCCCGTGGCCCGCCGGAACTCCAGGATCTGCCGCTTGAAGGTGTAGATACGGGACGCGGTGTTCTTGGTGTCCACGACGCCGGTCGGCGCGAACACCTCGGCCTCCAGCTCCTCCAGGTCGACCTGGAGCTCGCCCGCCACCTCGATGTAGTGGTCGACGACGGCGTCGCTGATCGCGTACAGCACCGCGGTCGGCCCGTGCCGCAGGACCTCCGGTTCGGACTCCAGACGGCGGCGTACCGCGGTGAGCGGCGCGCTCTCCCCGTGCCGGACCGTCACGACGAACGAATCGCCAAGGAAGGCCATCAGCTCGTCGGTCTTCACCGTGTCGCTCAGGTGCTCGTACACCACCGGCTTGATGACCGCGAAGAGCGAGTCGTCGTACACCTCCAGCTTGGGCCGCTGGTGCGCGCCCAGGGCGTCCTCCACGGCCAGCGGGTGGAGGCCGAACTCGCTGCTGACGAGCTCGAATTCCTTCTCCGTCGGCTCGTGCAGCCCGATCCAGAGGAAGGCGTCCCCGGTGGCCCGGGCCTCCGCCAGGGCATCGGAGAGGTCGGCGGGGCCCTCGGTTCGGCGCCCGCCCCGGTAGATCGCACAGTCCACAATCACGGCGCGCATTCTTCCCTGCTCCGGTCCCCGGCGCACCTCACCGGCGGCAGCGGCCTACGCTGGCCGGTATGCCCACCCTGATCCTCGTACGCCATGGACGCTCCACCGCCAACACGGCGGGGGTGCTCGCGGGCCGCACCCCTGGTGTCGCACTCGACGAGCGCGGTGCCGCACAGGCCGCGGCGCTGCCGGGGCGGCTGGCCGCGCTGCCCCTGGCCGCTGCCGTCAGCAGCCCCTTGCAGCGCTGCCGGGAGACCCTGCAGCCGCTGCTCGAAGCCCGGCCGGAGCTGACGCTGCACACCGAGGAGCGGATCAGCGAGTGCGACTACGGCGACTGGTCGGGGCGCAAGCTGGCGGAACTCACCGACGAACCGCTGATGAGTGTCGTGCAGCAGCATCCGTCGGCCGCCGCGTTCCCCGGCGGCGAGTCGATGCGTGCCATGCAGGCGCGTGCCGTCGACGCCGTACGGGAGTGGAACGCGCGGATCGAGGCGGAGCACGGCGACGACGCCGCCTATGTGATGTGCTCGCACGGCGACATCATCAAGGCCGTCGTCGCCGATGCGCTCGGCATGCATCTCGACCTCTTCCAGCGGATCCAGGCCGACCCCTGCTCGGTCACCGCGATCCGGTACACCAGACTGCGGCCCTTCCTGCTGCGCCTCGGTGACACCGGGGACCTCGCCCCGCTGGCGCCCCGCGAGCCGGCCGGTGCGACGGACCGGGGCGGGCGCCCGGCGGCACAGGCCGATGCCGACGCGGCGGTCGGCGGCGGCGCTGGGGCGCCGTGATCGCTCCGCGCAGTAGGGTGGACGCGCCGTAGGCACCCTTCCCGGGGAGAATCCCCCGGAGCCCGGCCGCCCCTCATCCGCCGTCAATTTTCAAGGGAGACAGGACGTGTCCCGTCAGGTGTTCCTCTACGACCCCCCGGACCGCTTCGTGGCCGGTACGGTCGGGTTGCCTGGACGTCGTACGTTCTTCCTGCAGGCATCCTCAGGGGGACGCGTCACCAGCGTGGCCCTGGAGAAGACGCAGGTCGCCGCGCTCGCCGAGCGCATCGACGAACTGCTCGACGAAGTGGTGCGGCGGACCGGCGGGAATTCGCCGGTGCCCGCCGTGGCCCCGATGGATGTCACCGACACCGCCCCGCTCGACGCGCCCGTCGAGGAGGAGTTCCGGGTCGGCACGATGGCGCTCGCCTGGGACGGCGAGGAACAGCGCATGATCGTCGAGGCGCAGGCGCAGGCGCTGGTCGAGCTGGACGTGGACTCCGACGAGGATCTCGCGGAGGCCGAGGAGCGGTTGCTCCAGGACGAGGAGAACGGTCCGCCGATGCTCCGGGTCCGCCTCAGCGGCGCGCAGGCCCGTGCCTTCGCCAAGCGCGCCCTGGATGTCGTGAACGCCGGGCGCCCGCCGTGCCCGCTGTGCAGCCTGCCGCTCGACCCGGAAGGACACGTATGCCCGCGCCAGAACGGATACCGTCGCGGAGCCTGACCGACACCGAACTGGTCACGCTGCTCACCGAGGGCCGGCTCACCGTCCGCGGACAGATCCGCGGGGCGTCGAACGCGGTGCTCTACTGCACGGTCACCCACGAGGGCGACGAAGTCACGTGCGTATACAAGCCCGTGGCCGGGGAACAGCCCCTGTGGGACTTCCCGGACGGCACGCTCGCCCAGCGTGAGGTCGCCGCGTACGAGATCTCCCAGGCGACCGGATGGGGGCTCGTACCGCCCACCGTGCTGCGGGACGGGCCGTACGGCGAGGGCATGTGCCAGCTGTGGATCGAAGCGGCGCCGGAGGACGACGAGCCCTCCGCGGACGGTCGGCCCCCGCTTCTCGCGCTCGTCGAGGAGGAGGAGCCCGGCGAGGGCTGGAAGGCCGTCGCCCTCGCCGAGGTCGGGGAGGGGAAGACGGCCCTGCTGGTCCACGCGGACGATCCGCGGCTGCGGAGGCTCGCGGTCCTCGATGCGGTGATCAACAACGGTGACCGCAAGGGCGGTCATCTGCTGCCCTCGCCCGACGGCCGGCTCTACGGCATCGACCACGGTGTGACATTCAACTCCGACGACAAGCTGCGCACGCTGCTGTGGGGGTGGGCGGGAGAGCCGTTGACGGCCGAGGCCGTCGAGGTCGTCGACCGGCTCGGTGCGCAGCTGGCGCCGGGCGCCCCGCTCGTCACCCGGCTGGCCGAGCTGATCACCGAGGCCGAGATCGAGGCCCTGAGGGGGCGCGTGGAAGGGCTGCGGGCGTCAGGACGGCACCCGCAGCCGAGCGGTGAGTGGCCGTCGATCCCCTGGCCGCCGGTCTGACGAGATCAAGCCACTGCGGCGACCGGGGGGTGGGGGACGCGCGGCCGGGACCCGTACCGGAGCAGATGAACCCACGCCGCGCAAGACCGCCTCTTCGGTCAAGATCAGGCATCCGGTTCGTATCCGGAAGATGCATCCGGTTACGCTCATGGCATGCATGCCTGGCCCGCTTCTGAGGTCCCCGCCCTGCCTGGCAAGGGCCGCGACCTTCGGATCCACGACACCGCGACCGGCGGACGGATCACTCTTGACCCCGGTCCCGTCGCCCGTATCTACGTCTGCGGCATCACGCCGTACGACGCGACCCACATGGGTCATGCGGCGACCTACAACGCGTTCGACCTCGTTCAGCGCGTGTGGCTCGACACCAAGCGGCAGGTTCACTATGTCCAGAACGTGACCGACGTCGACGACCCGCTGCTGGAGCGGGCCGTGCGTGACGGCGAGGACTGGACCGAGCTCGCCGAGCGCGAGACGGCCCTGTTCCGCGAGGACATGACTGCTCTGCGCATGCTCCCGCCGAAGCACTACATCGGTGCCGTCGAGGCCATACCGGGCATCGTCCCGCTCGTCGAACGGCTCCGGGACGCCGGCGCAGCCTATGAACTCGAAGGGGACGTGTACTTCTCCGTCGAGGCCGACCCGCACTTCGGCGAGGTGTCCAACCTGGACGCCGAGGCGATGCGGCTGCTCTCCGCCGAGCGCGGCGGCGACCCGGAGCGCCCCGGCAAGAAGAACCCCCTCGACCCGATGCTCTGGATGGCCGCCCGCGAGGGCGAGCCGAGCTGGGACGGGGCCTCGCTCGGCCCGGGCCGGCCCGGCTGGCACATCGAGTGCGTCGCCATCGCCCTGGACCACCTCGGAATGGGCTTCGACGTCCAGGGAGGCGGGTCGGACCTCGCCTTCCCGCACCACGAGATGGGCGCCTCGCACGCCCAGGTGCTGACCGGCGAGTACCCGTTCGCCCAGGCGTATGTGCACGCCGGAATGGTCGCACTGGACGGCGAGAAGATGTCCAAGTCCAAGGGCAACCTGGTCTTCGTCTCGAAGCTGCGCCATGAAGGCGTGGACCCGGCGGCGATCCGCCTCGCCCTGCTGTCGCACCACTACCGGTCGGACTGGGAGTGGACCGACCAGGTGCTCGCCGATGCCGTGGAGCGGCTCGGGCGTTGGCGGTCCGCCGTCTCCCGGCCCGACGGACTGCCCGCCGAGGCCCTGATCGAGGAGGTCCGCGAGGCCCTCGCCGACGACCTGGACGCACCGGCAGCCCTGGCCGCCGTGGACCGCTGGGCCGAGCGTCAGAACGCCCGGGGCGGTACGGACGAGGGCGCACCCGGCCTCGTCTCGCGCACCGTCGACGCGCTGCTGGGCGTCGCGCTGTAACAACCTGTTCATTTCTGTCTGTTGACCGGCCTTGGACTTCTCCACGAAGTTCAGGGCCGGTCCTTTTTGTCCATGGTCAAATGCTCGTAGCTGCGCTAAAAGCGCTCTATGCAATCATCAACGCGCATCAGAGTGGCGGCAGTTGCAGCTCTGCTGGGACTGGTCGCCGTCTTCTCGGGGCCCGGCAGCGCACAGGCCGAGCCGACCGAGCCCGACTCCACCACGGTCGGCGACCTCACAGGATTCTCCGCCGACGGACCCGTCTACCACTTGAGGGCCCGCGCCGCCGAGGCCCGGGTCAGCTTCGTCTCCGCCGAGACCTTCCGTATCGAACTCGCCCCGGACGGTGCGTTTTCGGACCCCACCGGCGACGACATAGTCCTGCCGCAGGGCAGCGCCCCGCGCACCCGATGGAAGGAGCGGAGCGACCGCTACGAACTCTCCACCGGCAGTATCACGCTGCGCGCCTACAAGTCTCCGCTGCGCTTCGAGCTCCACCGGGCGGACGGCACCCGGGTCTGGTCCGAGGCCAAGGGGCTGAGCTGGAACGGCGAAAGGACCACCCAGACGCTGAGCCGCGGCGCGGACGAGCAGTTCTACGGCGCCGGAATGCAGAACGGCCGCGGCAACACCTCGCACCGCGACAAGACCGTCGAGGTTGGCGTCGACTACAACTGGGACGACGGCGGCCACCCCAACTCCGTGCCGTTCTACCTCTCCTCGGCCGGATACGGCGTCTACCGCAACACCTATGCGCCGAACACCTACGCCTTCACCGACCCGGTGACCACCAGCGCGGAAGAAGAGCGCTTCGACGCCTACTACTTCGCGGGCGACAGCGCCAAGGACGTCATCGGGCAGTACACGAAGCTCACCGGCAAGCCCTTCCTGCCGCCCGTGTACGGGATGGAGATCGGCGACGCCGACTGCTACCTCCACAACGCCAACCGCGGCGAGCGCCACACCCTGGACGCGCTGAAGATCGCCGACGGCTACGTCGAGCACGACATGCCGAACGGCTGGATGCTCGTCAACGACGGTTACGGCTGCGGCTACGAGGACCTCGCGGAGACCTCCAAGGGCCTCCAGGACCGCGGTATGCAGCTCGGCCTGTGGACCGAGGACGGCATCGACAAGATCGCCGACCAGGTCAAGGCCGGCCAGCGGGTCGCCAAGCTGGATGTGGCCTGGGTCGGCTCGGGCTACAAGTTCGCCCTGGACGGCTGCAAGGACGCGTACAAGGGCATCGAGGACAACAGCGACGCCCGCGGCTTCACCTACGCCCCCGAGAGCTGGTCGGGTGCGCAGCGCTGCGGCGTCCAGTGGTCCGGCGACCAGTACGGCACCTGGGAGTACATCCGCTGGCAGATCCCGACCTACGCCGGGGCCACGATGTCCGGTCTCGCCTACACCACCGGCGACGTCGACGGCATCTTCGGCGGCAGCGCCAAGACGTACACCCGTGACCTCCAGTGGAAGATGTTCCTGGGCACCACGATGACCATGGACGGCTGGGCGGCCAGCGACAAGCAGCCCTACCGTTACGGAGAGCCGTACACCTCCATCAACCGCGACTACCTCAAGCTCAAGGAGTCACTGCTGCCCTACCAGTACTCCTACGCGCACGAGGCCACGAAGACCGGCGTCGGCATGGTCCGGCCGCTGGTCCTCGAATACCCGGACGACCCGAAGGCGGCGACGGACGCGGCGAAGTACGAATTCATGTCCGGCGAGGACTTCCTCGTCGCACCCGTCTACGAGGACAGCACCGAGCGCAACGGCATCTACCTGCCCAAGGGCACCTGGACCGACTACTGGAGCGGCCGCACCTACGAGGGGCCGACCACCGTCGACCACTACAGCGCCCCGCTCGACACCCTGCCGTTGTTCGTCAAGGGCGGTGCCAGTGTGCCGATGTGGCCGGGCATCCGCTCGTACAAGGACCGCACCGCCGACTCCCCGCTCGCCTGGGACATCTATCCGCAGGGCCGGTCCTCCTTCACACTGTACGAGGACGACGGCGTCACCCGGCAGCACCGTGACGGCGAGTACGCCACCCAGACCGCCGACGTCGACGCGCCGGTCCGGGGCGCGGGCGACGTCACCGTGCGGATCGGTGCGAGCAAGGGGAAGTTCACGGGCAAGCAGCGCGTGCGCCCGTACGAGTTCAGCGTGCACACCGGCTCCGCGCCGAGCGCGGTCGAGCTCGACGGCAAGCTGCCCCGGCTGGGTTCCGCGGCCGCGTACCGCGCCGCCGAGCAGGGCTGGTGGTACGACCGGGACGACCGCGGCGGCGTCGTGAAGATCAAGACCGCGCCCCTGTCCACCGACAGGAAGTTCTCCGTGAAGCTGGAGAACACGAGCGCGGTCGGTGGACGGAACGCCGCCGCGACGGCCGCCGTCTCCGCGCCGGCCGGGCAGGAGATCGGCGCGGGTGTCGAAGGCACCGTCGCCGTCGATGTCACCGCGGGCAGCGCCGATGTGACGGACGCGTCGCTCACCCTGGACGTTCCCGAGGGCTGGCAGGTCGCAGCGGCCCCGGCCGTGGAGCGGATTGCGGCGGGCACCACCCGGCGGGTCGAGCTCTCGGTCACCCCGGCGAAGGACGCCGCGGCGGGGGAGGCGCGGATCACCGCACTCGCCCGCTACCGGGCGGCCGGTGAGGACCGCAGCACCGTCCAGCGGTTCGCCGCCGGTGTGATGCCGGCGCCGCCCACCGGCGAGGCCTGGGTGAGCGATCTGGTGTGGCTGAAGTCGGTCAACGGATACGGGCCGGCCGAACGGGACCGCAGCAACGGCGAGTCGGGCGCGGCCGACGGACACCCGCTGACCCTCGCGGGAAAGACGTACGACAAGGGGATCGGCAGCCATGCCGACTCCGACATCGAGGTCTATCTCGGCGGGCGCTGCGCCGCCTTCACCGCGGACGTCGGGATCGACGACGAGATCAACGGCTACGGCGAAGTGGCGTTCTCCGTCGAGGCGGACGGCAAGGTGCTGTGGACCTCGCCGAAGGTGACGGGGGCGTCGGCGACCGTGCCGGTCGATGTGAGGCTCGACGGTGCGCGCCATGTGCATCTGAAGGTCACGGACACCAATGGATCCAAGACCGGTGACCACGGGGACTGGGCCGCGGCGCGGTTCACCTGTTCCTGAACGGTCCGGACGGACAGGAGCGCCGGGCGGGTATGTCCCCGCCCGGCGCTCCTGTGCTGTTCAGTCCTCCGATGAATCCTGCTGGCCGTCGTCGTTGCCGTCGCCTGCGTCGCCCTCGTTCTCCGTGTCGGCCGGTGGCCGGCGATCGGGGCCCGTCTCGCCCCCGGTGTCCGGCCGGACCGGCTTCGGCGGGCGGGTGCGGCCGCTGGAGGTGTCGCGCAGATACGTGGCGTCCCCGCTCTCCGTCGCATGCCCGCCGGGCGCCTGGCCCGGACCGACGTCCCTGCGGCGCAGATAGCGCTCGAACTCCCGGGCGATGGCCTCGCCGCTCGCCTCGGGAAGCTCCGCGGTGTCCCTGGCCTCCTCAAGCGTCTGCACGTACTCCGCCACTTCGCTGTCCTCGGCGGCCAGTTGGTCGACACCGAGCTGCCAGGCGCGCGCGTCCTCGGGCAGTTCGCCCAGCGGGATGCGCAGACCGATGAGATCCTCCAGGCGGTTCAGCAGCGCGAGCGTGGCCTTCGGGTTGGGCGGCTGCGACACATAGTGCGGCACCGCCGCCCACAGGCTCACCGCGGGCACGCCCGCGTGCGTGCAGGCCTCCTGGAGGATGCCGACGATGCCCGTCGGACCCTCGTACCTGGTCTCCTCCAGATCCATGGTCCGCGCCAGATCCGGGTCGGAGGTGACTCCGCTGACCGGCACCGGGCGGGTGTGCGGGGTGTCGCCGAGCAGCGCGCCCAGGATCACCACCATCTCCACGCCCAGCTCATGGGCGAAACCCAGGATCTCGTTGCAGAACGAGCGCCAGCGCATGGATGGCTCGATTCCGCGGACCAGGACGAGATCGCGGGGTTTGTCCCCGCCGACGCGGACCACGGAGAGCCGGGTGGTCGGCCAGGTGATCTTGCGTACCCCGCCGTCCAGCCAGACCGTCGGCCGGTTGACCTGGAAGTCGTAGTAGTCCTCGGCGTCCAGCGCCGCGAACACTTCGCCCTTCCACTCCCGGTCCAGGTGCGCGACCGCCGTGGAGGCGGCGTCGCCTGCGTCGTTCCATCCCTCGAACGCGGCCACCATGACCGGGTCGATCAGCTCGGGAACCCCCTCGAGCTCGATCACCCAGGCCTCCTTCCGAAGTTCCCTTGCGTACACACCAACCTTACGGCTTCCGGCCACTCGCGCCGCAGTCCCCGAACACAGCCGGGTGAACCCGGCCCGCGAGGGTGCATCAGCGGTCGAATCAGGGCATCAGTCTCCGGATACATCCGAGCTGTGTCCGGTCAATTTCGCACCGACCCTGGACGTTGAGGCCTTCGTGACGCTATACATCGGATGACCAGAGCAGAGGTCCGATGTTATTCCCCTGGGGGCGCACATGAGTCAGACGGTCACGGATTTCGAGGTCCACGACATCCGTTTTCCGACCTCGGAACAACTGGACGGCTCGGACGCCATGAACCCCGACCCCGACTACTCGGCCGCCTACGTCGTCCTGCGTACCGCCCCCGCCGACGGCGCCGAGACGGAGGGGCACGGCTTCTGTTTCACCATCGGACGGGGCAACGAGGTGATGGCCGCCGCCATCGAAGCGCTGCGCCCGTACGTGGTGGGGCGACCGGCACCCCGCACCGCGGCCGACCTCGCCGCGCTGCACCGTGCGCTGACCCATGACTCCCAACTGCGCTGGCTCGGCCCGGAGAAGGGCGTGATGCACATGGCGGCCGGGGCGGTCGTCAACGCCGCCTGGGACCTGGCGGCGAAGCAGGCCGGGCGGCCCGTCTGGCAGTTCCTCGCCGAGATGACGCCCGAGGAACTCGTCTCCCTCGTCGACTTCCGCTACCTCACCGACGCCCTCACCCCCGAGGAGGCACTCGCGATCCTGCGGGCCGCCGAACCGGGCCGGGCCGAGCGCGCCGAACGGCTGCGCGCCGAGGGCTACCCGGCGTACACCACCTCGCCCGGCTGGCTGGGATACACCGACGACAAGCTGGTCAGGCTGGCGAAGGAGGCCGTCGCCGACGGCTTCACCCAGATCAAGCTGAAGGTCGGCGGCAGCATCGGCGACGACGTCCGCAGGCTCGCCCTGGCCCGCGAGGCCGTCGGTCCGGACGTCCGGATCGCCGTCGACGCCAACCAGCGCTGGGACGTCGCCGACGCGGTGGCGTGGATGACCGCGCTCGCGCCGTACGACCCGCACTGGATCGAGGAGCCGACCAGCCCCGACGACATCCTCGGCCACGCCGCCGTGCGCGCCGGGCAGCCGGTCAAGGTTGCCACCGGTGAACACGTCGCCAACCGGGTCGTGTTCAAGCAGCTGCTGCAGGCCGGAGCCGTCGACTTCGTCCAGATCGACGCGGCACGCGTCGCGGGCGTAAACGAGAACCTGGCGGTCCTGCTGCTCGCCGCCAAGTTCGGCGTACCGGTCTGTCCGCACGCGGGCGGAGTCGGACTCTGCGAGCTGGTGCAACACCTTTCGATGTTCGACTATGTGGCGGTCTCCGGCAGCTGGGAGAACCGCGTGATCGAGTACGTCGACCATCTCCACGAACACTTCGCCGACCCCACCGTGATCGAGTCCGGCCGCTACGCCGCCCCGACCTCCCCGGGCTTCTCCGCCCGGATGCTCCCCGAGTCGATCGCCGCACACCGCTATCCGGAGGGCCCCGTATGGCAGGCCCGCCGCACCACCGAGGAGGCTTCCCGATGACCGGCACAAGCGACTTCGAGGGGATGAACGCCCTGGTGACGGGCGGCGCCTCCGGCATCGGGGCCGCCGTCGCGGCCATACTGCTGACACGCGGCGCGCGCGTCGCCGTGCTCGACCGCGAGACCGCGGGCGCCCCCGACGGCACGCTCGCCCTCAAGGCCGATGTCACCGACGACGACGCGGTACGCGAGGCCGTCGACCGGGCCGCCGCCGAACTGGGCGGCCTGCACACGATCGTGTCCAACGCGGGCATCGGCTCCATCGGCACCGTCGAGGACAACGCCGACGACGAGTGGACCCGGGTCCTGGACATCAACGTCCTCGGCATGGTCCGCACCGCCCGGCACGCCCTGCCCCATCTGCGGCGGGCGGCCGCCGACCGCCCCGGCGCCGTCTCGATCACCCAGACCTGCTCCATCGCCGCGACCGCCGGACTGCCGCAGCGCGCCCTGTACAGCGCGAGCAAGGGCGCGGTCCTCGCGCTGACCCTCGCGATGGCCGCCGACCACGTCCGCGAGGGCATCCGGGTCAACTGCGTCAACCCGGGCACCGCGGACACCCCGTGGATCGGCCGGCTCCTGAGCCGGGCCGACGACCCGGCGGCCGAGCGGGCCGCACTGGACGCCCGCCAGCCGCTGGGACGACTGGTCTCGGCCGACGAGGTGGCCGCCGCGATCGTGTATCTGGCCAGTCCCGCCGCCGCCTCGGTCACCGGCACGGCACTGGCCGTGGACGGCGGAATGCAGGGCCTGCGCCTGCGCCCCGCCCAGAACTGATCAGGGTGCGCGGCCCTCGGACATGATCCGGGCCGCACCAACGGGCCGCACCCCCGCGCACCACGCACCGCCGCTTCGCCCACAGAGCTCCGAGCCGGTACTCCACAAAGGACGGGACACCAATGAGAGTGCGTACGACGAGTGCGGCAGCCTGCGCCGTACTGCTGGCCGTGACTGCCCTCGCGGGCTGCAACCGCGAGTCCACCGCCGACGGCGCGAGCGGCGGAAAGGTCGGGATCGACCTGCCGCGCAGCGACAGCGACTTCTGGAACTCCTACCAGAACTACGTGGAGAAGGGGGTCGAGGCGGGCGAGGTCGATGCGCTGCCGCTGACCAACTCGCAGAACGACATCGGCAAACTGGTCGCCAACGTCCAGACCTTCACCGACCAGGGCGCCAAGGCCGTCGTGATGGCACCCCAGGACACCGGGGCGATAGCCGAGTCGCTCAACACGCTGAACGAGAAGAAGATCCCGGTCGTCAGCGTCGACACCCGCCCCGACAAGGGCAACGTCTACATGGTGGTGCGCGCCGACAACAAGGCGTACGGCACCAACGCCTGCAAGTACCTCGGAGAGCAGCTGAAGGGCAAGGGCAAGGTCGTCGAATTCCAGGGCGACCTCGCCTCGATCAACGGCCGCGACCGGTCGGAGGCCTTCAAGTCCTGCATGGACAAGGAGTTCCCCGGCATCAAGGTCTTCGAGCTTGCCACCGACTGGAAGGGCGACGTCGCCTCCGCCAAGCTCCAGGCCACGCTGGCCGCCAACCCCGACATCAACGGGATCTACATGCAGGCCGGCGGTGTCTTCCTGCAGCCCACCCTCGCACTCCTGGAGCAGAAGAAGCTGCTCAAGCCCGCCGGCACGCCGGGTCACATCACGATCATCTCCAACGACGGCATCCCGGAGGAGTTCGACGCCATCAAGGCCGGGAAGATCGACGCGACGATCTCCCAGCCCGCCGACCTGTACGCCAAGTACGCGCTGTACTACGCCAAGGCGGCCTTGGACGGTAAGGCCTTCAAGGAAGGCCCCACCGACCATGACTCGAACATCATCAAGATCCCGAACGGTTTCGAGGATCAACTCCCCGCGCCCCTTGTGACAAAGGACAACGTGGATGACCCGAAACTGTGGGCCAATCAGCTAGAGAAGAAGAGCTAGCCGTGACTCCTCCCTCCCGTTGTCGAGAGGGCTTCCCTCTCGGCTCCGAGGAGCCGAGACGCGGCCAAGCCCTGACCGCTGCCCGGGGGCAGGACATCGACATTACTACAGCGCTTCGCTGAGAAGGGGTCTGATGGACCAGGCACCACCACCCGCCGTACAGGCGGAAGGCGTCGTCAAACGTTTCGGGCCCACCGTGGCGCTCGACGGGGTCCGGCTCACCGTGCGGCCCGGCGAGTCCCATGCCCTCGTCGGCCGCAACGGCGCGGGCAAGTCGACGCTGGTCGGCGTCCTGACCGGACTCCACAAGGCGGACGCGGGCACGGTCACGTTCGGCGGCCGGCCCGCGCCCGCCTTCGGGGACACCACGGCCTGGCAGTCGAAGGTCGCCTGTGTCTACCAGAAGTCCATGGTCGTCCCCGATCTGACCGTCGCCGAGAACCTCTTCCTCAACCGGTTCGACGAGAACGCCCGCTGGATCAGCTGGGGGAGGCTGCGCAGACGCGCCGAGCGGCTCCTCGCCGAGTACGGCGTCCAGGTCGACCCCGGCACCAGGGCGCGCGATCTCGCCGTCGAGCAGCGGCAGTTCGTCGAGATCGCGCGGGCGCTGTCCTTCGGCGCCCGGCTGATCATCCTGGACGAGCCGACCGCCCAGCTCGATGCCCGCGGCATCGGACGGCTCTTCGACAAACTCAGGGAGCTGCAGAGCCAGGGAGTGGCGTTCCTCTTCATCTCCCACCATCTGCAGGAGGTGTACGAGCTGTGCACGGCGGTCACCGTCTACCGCGACGCCCGCCATGTGCTCACCGCCCCGGTCGCCGACATCGCAAAGGCGGAACTGGTGGCGGCGATGACCGGAGAGCGGGCCGCGGGCGCCACCGCCTGGCACGCGGGCGGTGCCGGGACGGCGGTACGGGACGAGTCGGCGGCCCCCGTACTGCGTACCGAAGGGCTCACCCTGCAGGGCCAGTTCGAACCGCTGGACCTGGAGGTCCGCCCCGGTGAGGTGCTCGGCCTCGCCGGCTCCGCGGCCAGCGGCAACACGGCCCTGGGCGAGACCCTGGCCGGAATGAGAAAGGCGGGCGCCGGCACGGTCTGGGTACACGGCAGCACCGTGCGCGGCGGCAGCGTGCCGCACGCGCTGGACGCCGGGATCGGCTACATCCCCGAGGACCGGCACGACCAGGGCCTCGTCCTGGATCGCAGCGTCGCCGAGAACGCCACCCTCACGGTCACCGACCAGCTCGGCCCGTGGGGGACCGTACTGCCCTCCCGTACAAGGGAGTTCGCACGGTCGATGATCGCCTCGCTGGACATCAAGACACAGGGGCCCGAGCAGCCCGTCTCCGGGCTCTCCGGCGGCAATCAGCAGAAGGTGGTCGTCGCCCGCGCGCTGGCCCGCAAACCCAGTGTGCTGGTGGCGGTCCGGCCCACCGCGGGTGTGGACGTCAAGTCCAAGGACTCGCTGCTCGGGGTCGTGCGACGGGTCGCCGACGAGGGGAACGCCGCAGTGATCATCTCGGACGAACTGGACGATCTGCGGGTCTGCGACCGGGTGCTCGCCCTGTTCCACGGGCGCGTGGTCGCCACGTTCGCAAGCGGGTGGACCGACGGGGAACTCGTCGCCGCCATGGAAGGTGTGGGGGAAAGGGAATGACCGGCACGGTACGGCCTCCGGCGGCCGACGGCATCGACAGCGGGCTGAAGAGCGCACTGACGGGCGGGAGCCCGCTGGACCGGCTGAAGCTGATCCGATGGAGCGACTTCTCCCTGGTACCGGTGATCCTGGTGCTGATGGTGATCGGGTTCATCGTCTCGCCGGTGTTCCTGACCTCCGAGAACCTGATCAGCGTCGTCCAGCAGTCCTCCGAGCTGAGCCTGCTCGTCCTGGGCCAGGCACTGATCCTGATCTGCGGACGGATGGACCTGTCGCTGGAGTCGACGATCGGCATCGCGCCGGTCGTCGCGATGTGGCTGGTCCTGCCGACCGAGGGCGGCCGCTTCGCGGGCCTCGGCCTGCTGCCCACCTGGTCCGCGATCCCGCTCTGTCTGCTGGTGGGTCTCGTGATCGGCGCGGTCAACGGCTTCCTGATGCTGAAGCTGAGGGTCAACGGCTTCATCGCCACGCTCGGTATGCTCACCATGCTGCGCGGCCTCCACATCGGCATCACCGAGGGCAAGTCCATCACCGACGTCCCGGAGTCCTTCCGTTACCTCGGCAAGAGCGAGTGGCTCGGCGCACCGGCCGCGGTCTGGATCTGCCTGGCCCTGTTCGCCGTCGGCGGCGCGGCGCTGGCCTGGCTGCGCCACGGACGCTCGCTGTACGCCATCGGCGGCAACCCGGAGGCGGCGCGGGCCGCGGGCATCCGGGTGGACCGGGTCACCTGGATCGTGCTCGCCATCGGCGGTCTGCTGGCGGCCTTCGCGGGCATCCTCTACACCGGCCATTACGGATCGGTCGCGGCGACACAGGGCAACGGCTGGATCTTCCAGGTGTTCGCCGCCGCGGTCATCGGCGGGATCAGCCTCAAGGGCGGGCGCGGCACCCTGTTCGGTGCGCTGACCGGCGTACTGACGCTCCAGCTGGTGGTCAATGTGATGACCCTCGGCGGTGTCCCGGCGCTCTGGAACCAGTTCCTCAACGGCGCGA
The DNA here is from genome assembly GCF_035994185.1 of Streptomyces sp. NBC_01217. Classification (NCBI taxonomy): domain Bacteria; kingdom Bacillati; phylum Actinomycetota; class Actinomycetes; order Kitasatosporales; family Streptomycetaceae; genus Streptomyces; species Streptomyces sp. NBC_01217. The sequence goes on along the minus strand of NZ_CP108538.1, from coordinate 1,827,623 downwards.
TCATCATCGTCGCCCTGGTCATCTCCCGTTTCGCGAGCGGCGAGAAGCAGGACTGAGCGAGAAGCAGGACTGAGCAAGGGGCGGGTGGGGAAACGATCCCGCTTGCCCCTTCCCCGTAACCGCGCTAAAGCGTCGACCGCAGCCACTGCTCCACGCTCGCCACATGCACCGTCGCCCAGGCCCGCGCTGCCTCCGTGTCCCGGTCCCGCAGCGCCGACACGATCGCCCGGTGCTCATGGAGCGTGCGGCTGACCGCGTCCTCCTGCGTCAGACCGCGCCAGACCCGCGCCCGGGTCGTCGGCCCCGAAAGACCGTCGAGCAGCGAGCAGAGCACCGAATTCCCGGACGACTGCACGATCCCCCGGTGGAACTCCAGATCGCAGGCGACCAGCTCCTCCACTGAGGGATTCGCCCCCAGCGCGTCCAACTGCGAGCTCAGTACGTCCAGTTGGTCCTCGCTGATCCGGGTGGCCGCCATCGCCGTCGCGGCCGGTTCCAGAATGCGGCGCACCGCGAGGAATTCGAGCACCGTGTCGTCGCGGTGGAAGTCCACGACGAAGCTCAGCGCCTCCAGCAGCAGCTGTGGATCGAGGCTGGTCACATAGGTGCCGTCGCCCTGCCGCACATCGAGGATGCGGATCAGGGACAGGGCGCGCACCGCCTCCCGCAGGGAGTTGCGGGAGAGCCCCAGCTCCGCCGCGAGTTCGCTCTCCTTGGGGAGCCGGTCGCCGGGCCGTAGCGCACCCGAGACGATCATTCCCTTGATCTTCTCGATCGCCTCGTCGGTGACAGCCATGACGGTCCTCCTGGATCCGGACTGGAATCAGACATCCGATGTCTCTCCTCATTATGCGGGTCGGGAGAGGCGGATGAACCAGGTCTGCCGCAGGTCGTCCCGGGTGCGCGGCCCTCGCACGGCGCTCCGGTCAGTCCCAGAGCGCGGACGGTGCCTCACGCCGTACGACCGGAGCGATGTCCTGCGAGAACCGCTGCAGCGTCTCGGTCTGCTCGGCCCGGCTCAGCCCGAAACCGTCCACGCTGATCGACTGGAGGTCGTGCCCGTACACCTCGTGCCAGCCGAGGATCTTGTCGATGATCTGCTGCGGGCTGCCGATCAGCTGGGGCCCGTCCGTGATGGCCTCCTCGATCGTCCGGAACGGCGTGTTGTAGCCCGCCCGGCCCTCCAGGTGCGGCCGGAAGGACTGCCTCACCTTCGCCTCGTACAGCTCCTTGTAGCGCTCTACGGCCTGCTGCGAACTGTCGGCGATCAGCAGCCCGCCCGAACCCGCGGCCACATGCGCGCCGGCCGGATCGTGGCCGTACGCCTCGAAGCGCTCGCGGTAGTGGTCGATCAGCCGGGCGTACGCCGCACGGGGCTGGATGGCGTTGGCGGTGAACAGCGGATCGCCGTGGAGCGCCGCCAGTTCGGGGGAGTTGAGGCTGGTCGCCGAGCCGTGCCAGATGCGCGGGGCCCCGGCGTACGGGCGCGGCAGCGTCGTCGTGTTCTTCAGCGCGGGCCGGAACTCGCCCTCCCAGTCGACACACCGGTCAGTAGCCGGATCGTGGAGGTACGGGCCGCCAGCGCGCCGAGCACCACGCTCGGACTGGACGAGAGGAAGGGACCGGCGTGCCGCTCGCCGATCGCGTACGCGTCGAAGCCGAGCCGCTCCGCGACGACTCCGGTCTCGATCACCTCCTCGAACCGCTCGGCGGGGGAGGGGAGATGGCCGGTCAGCGGGTGCGGGGCGTGGCCGATGAGGGAGAGCACGGAAAACTTCATGACGTCAACTGGCCCCGCGTCATATTGCACGCGTATGGCGGCCGTATGGCGCGTCCACCGGGCCGCGGTCCCCGCGACATGAGGGCGGGGCGGATCCCCCCGTGGGAGCCGCCCCGCCCGGTCCGTCCGGCCTCGTCAGCCCCGGTCGCCGAGCATGGACTCGACGCCGGCCCGGATCTCGTCCGTCGCCAGACCGCGGATCGTCAGTGTCGTCCGGCGGCGCAGCACGTCGTCCGCCGTCTCGGCCCACTCGTGATCACGTGCGTAGACGACCTGCGCCCAGATCTCCGGCGCGTCCGGGTGGATGCGCTCGGCCAGCGCCGGGTTCTCGTTCGCCAGCCGCGCGATGTCGAAGGAGAGCGAGCCGTAGTGGGTGGCGAGGTGCCGAGCGGTGTCGGCGGCCATCCGCGGTCCGGGCGTGCCGCCGTCGACCAGCAGCCGGTGAGCCACCGCGTTCGGGTTGGCGATGCCGGGCAGCGGGAGCTTCTTCGGCAGACGGGCCATCGGCTCCATGTCCTCGGCCAGCGGGTGCCCGGGGAGCGCGGCAAGCTTGTTCATCACCGTACGGCCGATGTGGCGGAACGTCGTCCACTTGCCGCCCGCGACCGACAGCATCCCGCCGCGGCCCTCCGTCACGACTGTCTCGCGCTTGGCCTTGGACGTGTCACCGGGGCCGCCGGGAAGCACCCGCAGGCCCGCGAAGGAGTACGTGATCAGATCGCGTGACAGCTGCTGGTCCCTGATCGAGAACGCCGCCTCGTCCAGGATCTGCGCGGTGTCCTTCTCGTTGACCGCGACGTCCGCCGGATCGCCCTCGTACTCCTCGTCCGTCGTACCGAGCAGCAGCATGTCCTCCCAGGGCAGGGCGAACGTGATGCGGTACTTGTCGATCGGGGTGGCGAGCGCGGCCTTCCAGGGGCGGGTGCGCTTCAGTACGAGGTGCGCGCCCTTGGACAGACGTATCGAGGGCGCCGCGTTCGGGTCCTCCATTTTGCGCAGGTGATCGACCCACGGTCCGGTGGCGTTCAGCACGAGCCGGGCGTTGACACCGAACTCCGTGCCGTCCGTACGGTCCTCCAGGTCGGCGCCGGTCACCCGGCCCTTGGTGAACCGCAGTCCGGTCACCGCGGCGTGGTTGAGGACGACCGCGCCCGCGTCGACGGCCGCACGGACCGTCATCAGCGCCATGCGGGCATCGTTCATCTGGTCGTCGCCGTAGACCGCGACGGCCTTGAGATTGTCGGTACGCAGCTCCGGCACGTCGCGCTGAGCCTTCGCCGGGCTGATCACATGGCCGACGCCGTCACCGAACGCGGAGAGCGCGGAGTACGCGAACACGCCCGCGCCGAGCTTGGCCGCGCCGTGCGGCCCGCCCTTGTAGACCGGCAGGTAGAAGGTGAGCGGATTCGCCAGGTGCGGGGCGACCTGACGGGACACCGCGCGCCGCTCGAAGTGGTTCTCCGCGACCAGCTTCACGGCGCCGGTCTGCAGATAGCGCAGACCGCCGTGGAGCAGCTTGGAGGAGGCGGAGGAGGTGGCGCCGGCGAAGTCGCCGGCGTCCACCAGGGCCACCCGCAGCCCGGACTGCGCGGCGTGCCAGGCGGTGGAGATGCCCAGGATGCCGCCACCGATCACCAGGAGGTCGTACGTCGCCTTGGAGAGCTGCTCCCGAGTCTCGGCGCGGCTCGGAAGGGAGCCGGAGGCCGGGTGCGTCCCGAGTGACGGGACGCTCTGCAGGGTGGTCATTGTGATTACTCCTCGACTGTGCTGTCTTCGATCCAGCCCATGGTCCGTTCCACGGCCTTGAGCCAGCTCTTGTACTCGCGGTCGCGGGTGTCCGCGGCCATGCGGGGTGTCCACTCGGCGGCCCGGCGCCAGTTGGCACGCAGCGCGTCGGTGTCCGGCCAGAAGCCGACGGCGAGACCGGCGGCGTAGGCGGCGCCGAGGCAGGTGGTCTCGGCGACCATGGGCCGCACCACGGGTGCGTCCAGGAAGTCGGCGAGCGTCTGCATCAGCAAGTTGTTGGAGGTCATGCCGCCGTCGACCTTGAGGGCGGTCAGCTCGACGCCGGAGTCCTTGGTCATGGCGTCGGTGATCTCGCGGGTCTGCCAGGCGGTGGCCTCCAGGACGGCACGGGCGATGTGTGCCTTGGTGACGTACCTGGTCAGACCGGCGATGACGCCGCGGGCGTCGGAGCGCCAGTACGGGGCGAAGAGGCCGGAGAAGGCGGGCACGAAGTACGCGCCGCCGTTGTCCTCGACCGACGAGGCCAGGGTCTCGATCTCGGCCGCGGACTTGATCAGGCCCATCTGGTCGCGCATCCACTGCACCAGCGAACCCGTGACGGCGATGGAGCCCTCCAGGGCGTACACCGGCTTCTGCTCGCCGATCCGGTAACCGACCGTCGTCAGCAGTCCGTTGTACGAGTTGACGGGCGTCTCACCGGTGTTCATCAGCATGAAGGTGCCCGTGCCGTACGTGGACTTGGCCTCGCCCTTGGCGAAGCAGGTCTGGCCGAAGAGGGCCGCCTGCTGGTCACCGAGCGCGGAGGCGACCGGGACGCCGTCCAGGACGCCGCCCTTGGCGGTGCCGTACACCTCGGCGGAGGAGCGGATCTCGGGCAGCACGGCCGCCGGGATCTCCATGGAGGTGAGGATCTTGTCGTCCCACGCCAGGGTGTGCAGGTTCATCAGAAGGGTGCGCGAGGCGTTGGTGACGTCGGTGACGTGGACACCGCCCTCGGTGCCGCCGGTCAGGTTCCAGATGACCCAGGAGTCCATGGTGCCGAAGAGGATCTCGCCGCGCTCGGCGCGCTCACGCAGCCCCTCCACGTTGTCGAGCAGCCAGCGGACCTTGGGGCCGGCGAAGTACGAGGCGAGTGGCAGGCCGGTCTCGCGGCGGAAGCGGTCCTGACCGACGTTGCGGCCGAGCTCCTTGCAGAGCGCGTCGGTGCGGGTGTCCTGCCAGACAAGGGCGTTGTGGACGGGCTCGCCGGTGTTCCTGTCCCAGAGCAGTGTGGTCTCGCGCTGGTTGGTGATGCCGATGGCCTTCACATCGGCGGCCGTGATGCCCGCCTTGGCGATGGCCCCGGCGACGACCTCCTGGACGTTCTCCCAGATCTCGGTCGCGTTGTGCTCGACCCAGCCCGGCTTCGGGAAGATCTGTTCGTGCTCCTTCTGGTCTACGGAGACGATCCGGCCGTCCTTGTCGAAGACGATGCAGCGGCTGGAGGTGGTGCCCTGGTCGATGGCCGCGATGAACGGGCCGGTGGTGTGTGCGTCGGTCACGGTGTGCTCCCGGAAGTCTGTGTGGTCTTGAGGGTTACGGCTCTGCGGCGCCACGGCTCAGGCGAAGGCGACGTTGTAGAGCCCGCCCGCGATCGCGCCGCCGATGAGCGGTCCGACGACCGGGATCCACGCGTAGCCCCAGTCGGAACCGCCCTTGTTCGGCAGCGGCAGCAGCGCGTGCACGATACGCGGACCGAGGTCGCGAACCGGGTTGATTGCGTAACCCGTCGGCCCGCCGAGGGAGAGACCGATGCCGACGACGAGCAGAGCGGTGACGAGGGCGCCGAGCGTGCCGAGGCCGTTGCCGTCGTTGTTGAGGCCCTGGGTGAGGATCGCCAGGACGAGCACGACGGTGGCGATGATCTCGGTGACGAGGTTCTGCACCGCGTGCCGGATCTCGGGGCCGGTGGAGAAGATGCCCAGCACCGGGCCCGCCTTCGGGGCGGCGGCCTGGTCGACCATGGCCTCTTCACCCGGCTGGGCGCCCAGGATCTCCGGATCCGTGAGGTGCGCCCGGAACTGTCCGTAGTACGTCAGCCAGACCAGCACCGCGCCGATCATCGCGCCGAACAGCTGGGAGACGAGGTACAGCGGTACGTCGCTCCACTTGGTGCCGCCCTCGATCGCGAGACCGATCGTGACCGCCGGATTGAGATGCGCGCCGGAAACTCCACCGGCCAGATACGCGCCGGCCAGCACGGCGAAACCCCACCCGAAGGTGATGGCGAGCCAGCCGGCGTTCTGGGCCTTGGAGCGCTTGAGAGTGACGGCGGCACAGACACCACCGCCGAGCAGGATGAGTACGGCGGTACCTATGGTCTCGCCGATGAAGATGTCGGAGCTGGACACCCGCGACTCCTTTGTCCTTCGTCCAGGGAAGCCGAACCCCGGGTCCCTCCGGTGGTCCGCGCCCTCACGTGAGGGCGTTTTCCGGCCTTGGCGCTGTCACACCCTAACGCGTATTTCCGTTAGCTGTTCGGCAATGCCGACCGGTGAACGGCAATGTTTCCCCTGGGTGAATCAGGCGTCAAGAGTTGTGTGGCGCAAAACTCGATCGTTACCGACGGCCTGTCGGAGCGGGCCGTCGGCAGCAACCGGGCGCCGCGCAGGTCAGAAGGGCCGGGCGCCCAGATCCCTGGAGACCGCCCGGGCGCAGTCCCGCACCGCGGCGATCAGCTCGGGGCGCAGCTCCCCGTCCGCGCAGACCCGCTCGACCGCGCCTGTCACGGCCACCGCGCCGACCGGTACCCGCCGCCTGTCGTGGACCGGAGCGGCCACCGCGGCCACACCCTCCCAGGTCTCCTCCACGTCGGCCGCCCAGCCGCGGGCCCGGATCAGGTCGAGCATCGCCTCGAACTCCTCCCGGTCGGTGACGGTGTGGGGCGTGAAGGACTGCCGCTCGGCCTCCAGGGCCTCGGAGTGCGCCACCGGGTCGTACGCCGAGAGCACCTTGCCCAGGGCCGTGGAGTGCAGTGGCTGCATGGCCCCCACCTCCAGGACCTGCCGGCTGTCGTCGGGCCGGAAGACGTGGTGGACGATGAGGACACCCTGCTGGTGCAGGACCCCCAGATGGGCGCTCTCGCCGCTGGAGCGGGCCAGGTCGTCCGTCCAGACCAGCGCGCGGGCCCGCAGCTCGTGGACGTCCAGATAGCTGTTGCCCAGGCGCAGCAGCTCGGCCCCCAGCTGATAGCGGCCGGACGCCGCGTCCTGCTCGACGAAGCCCTCGTGCTGGAGTGTGCGCAGGATGCCGTGTGCGGTGCCCTTGGCCAGGCCCAGCGAAGAGGCGATGTCGGACAGCCCCAGCCGCCGCTCGCCGCCTGCCAGCAGGCGCAGCATCGCCGCCGCCCGCTCCAGCGACTGGATGTTCTTGGCCATCGCGCCGTACTCCTCCACCTCGGTTCGACAATGCTGAACACTATCGGTCGATGCCGACCTGCGCTCGATCGCGCAGGAAAACCGCGGTACCACTGCGATCCGGACATCCCCCCGCACAGCATGCCGTCCGTTCCGTGGGACGAAGTGACGGCCCCGGGCCCCGCCCGGCTAGGCTGGCGTGGTGCGCCTTCCGCCGAAGACGCAAAGCCGACAGCCGTCGCATCCCAGGGAGTACATCCATGGCCTCGTCGCCGACCCCTTCCGCCGACAGCCGGAACCGAGCCGAAGCCCTCCGCGAGGCCCTCGCCACCCGCGTGGTGGTGGCCGACGGTGCCATGGGCACCATGCTCCAGGCGCAGGATCCCACCCTTGAGGACTTCCAGGACCTCGAAGGCTGCAACGAGATCCTGAACGTCACCCGCCCCGACATCGTGCGCTCGGTGCACCAGGAGTACTTCGCGGTCGGCGTGGACTGCGTCGAGACGAACTCCTTCGGCGCCAACGCCTCGGCCCTGGGCGAGTACGACATCGCCGAGCGCATCCACGAACTCTCCGAGTCCGGCGCGCGCATCGCCCGCGAGGTCGCCGACGAGTTCACCGCCTCCACCGGGCAGCAGCGCTGGGTGCTCGGCTCCATGGGCCCCGGCACCAAGCTGCCGACGCTGGGCCACGCGCCGTACACCGCGCTCCGCGACGGTTTCCAGCAGAACGCCGAGGGCCTGATCGCCGGCGGCGCGGACGCGCTCATCATCGAGACGACACAGGACCTCCTGCAGACCAAGGCCGCGGTACTCGGTGCGCGCAAGGCGCTCGAGGCGCTGGGCAGCGACCTTCCGCTGCTGTGCTCGCTGGCGTTCGAGACGACCGGCACGATGCTGCTCGGCTCGGAGATCGGTGCCGCCCTGACCGCACTCGAACCGCTCGGCGTCGACATGATCGGCCTGAACTGCTCGACCGGCCCGGCGGAGATGAGCGAGCATCTGCGCTACCTCACGCGCCACTCGCGTATCCCGTTGCTCTGCATGCCCAACGCCGGACTGCCGGTCCTCACCAAGGACGGCGCGCACTTCCCGCTCGGCCCCGAAGGACTGGCCGACGCGCAGGAGACGTTCGTCCGGGAGTACGGCCTCTCGCTGGTCGGCGGCTGCTGCGGTACGACTCCGGAGCACCTGCGGCAGGTCGTCGAGCGCGTGCGCGGCGCGTCCCTCGTCCCTCGCGACCCGCGGCCCGAGCCCGGCGCCGCCTCGCTGTACCAGACGGTCCCGTTCCGTCAGGACACCTCGTACCTCGCCATCGGTGAGCGTACGAACGCCAACGGATCCAAGAAGTTCCGCGAGGCCATGCTGGAGGCCCGCTGGGACGACTGCGTGGAGATGGCGCGCGACCAGATCCGGGAGGGCGCGCACATGCTCGACCTCTGCGTCGACTACGTCGGCCGCGACGGTGTCGCGGACATGGAGGAACTGGCCGGACGCTTCGCCACCGCCTCCACGCTCCCGATCGTGCTCGACTCCACCGAGCTGCCGGTCCTGCGGGCCGGCCTGGAGAAGCTCGGCGGCCGGGCCGTTCTCAACTCCGTCAACTACGAGGACGGCGACGGGCCGGAGTCGCGCTTCGCCAAGGTCACCGCACTGGCTGTCGAACACGGCGCCGCGCTAATCGCCCTGACCATCGACGAGGAGGGCCAGGCCCGCACAGTCGAGCACAAGGTCGCCGTCGCCGAGCGGCTGATCGAGGACCTGACCGGAAACTGGGGCGTCCACGAGTCGGACATCCTCATCGACACGCTGACCTTCACCATCTGCACCGGTCAGGAGGAGTCCCGCAAGGACGGCATCGCCACCATCGGCGCCATCCGCGAGCTCAAGCGGCGCCATCCCGAGGTCCAGACCACGCTCGGCCTGTCGAACATCTCCTTCGGTCTCAATCCGGCCGCCCGAGTCGTCCTGAACTCCGTCTTCCTCGACGAGTGCGTCAAGGCCGGTCTCGACTCCGCCATCGTGCACGCGTCGAAGATCCTGCCGATCGCGCGCCTGGAGGAGGAGCAGGTGAAGGTCGCACTCGACCTCATCTACGACCGCCGCGCCGAAGGCTATGACCCGTTGCAGCGGCTCATGGAGCTCTTCGAGGGTGTCAACATGAAGTCGATGAAGGCCGGCAAGGCCGAGGAACTCCTCGCGCTGCCGCTCGACGAGCGCCTCCAGCGCCGCATCATCGACGGCGAGAAGAACGGCCTGGAGACCGACCTCGACGAGGCACTGCAGACCCGTCCGGCTCTCGACATCGTCAACGACACCCTGCTCGAGGGCATGAAGGTCGTCGGCGAACTGTTCGGTTCCGGCCAGATGCAGCTGCCGTTCGTGCTCCAGTCCGCCGAGGTCATGAAGTCCGCCGTGGCCTACCTGGAACCGCACATGGAGAAGTCCGACGCGGAGGGCAAGGGCACGATCGTCCTGGCCACCGTCCGCGGCGACGTCCACGACATCGGTAAGAACCTCGTCGACATCATCCTGTCCAACAACGGCTTCAACGTCGTCAACATCGGCATCAAGCAGCCGGTCTCCGCGATCCTGGAGGCCGCGCAGGAGCACCGCGCCGATGTCATCGGCATGTCCGGCCTCCTGGTGAAGTCCACCGTGATCATGAAGGAGAACCTGGAGGAGCTGAACCAGCGCAAGCTGGCCGCCGAGTATCCGGTGATCCTCGGCGGCGCGGCTCTCACCAGGGCCTATGTCGAGCAGGACCTCCACGAGATCTACGAGGGCGAGGTCCGCTACGCCCGCGACGCGTTCGAGGGCCTGCGCCTGATGGACGCCCTGATCGCGGTGAAGCGCGGGGTCCCCGGCGCCACTCTCCCGGAGCTCAAGCAGCGCCGGGTGCCCAAGCGGGAGACCGCCGTGCTGGAGGTCGACGAGCCGGAGGAGGGCGTCCGCTCAGACGTCGCCACCGACAACCCGGTCCCCGAGCCCCCGTTCTGGGGCACCCGCGTCGTCAAGGGCATCCAGCTCAAGGAGTACGCCTCCTGGCTCGACGAGGGTGCGCTCTTCAAGGGGCAGTGGGGCCTGAAGCAGGCCCGCGCCGGTGACGGACCGACGTACGAGGAGCTCGTGGAGACCGAGGGCCGGCCGCACCTGCGCGGCTGGCTCGACAAGCTGCACACCGAGAACCTGCTGGAAGCCGCCGTCGTCTACGGCTACTTCCCCTGCGTCTCCAAGGGCGACGACCTGATCCTGCTCCACGAGGACGGCTCGGAGCGCACCCGCTTCACCTTCCCGCGCCAGCGCCGCGGCCGCCGCCTCTGCCTCGCGGACTTCTTCCGCCCCGAGGAGTCCGGCGAGACGGACGTGATCGGCCTCCAGGTCGTCACCGTCGGCTCGAAGATCGGCGGGGAAACCGCCAAGCTCTTCGAAGCCAACTCCTACCGCGATTACCTGGAGCTGCACGGCCTGTCCGTCCAGCTGGCCGAGGCCCTCGCCGAGTACTGGCACGCCCGGGTCCGCTCCGAGCTCGGCTTCGGCGGCGAGGACCCCGCCGATGTCGAGGACATGTTCGCGCTGAAGTACCGCGGCGCGCGCTTCTCCCTCGGTTACGGCGCCTGCCCCGACCTGGAGGACCGGGCGAAGATCTCCGAGCTGCTCCAGCCCGAGCGGATCGGCGTGCATCTCTCGGAGGAGTTCCAGTTGCACCCGGAGCAGTCCACCGACGCGATCGTCATTCACCACCCCGAGGCGAAGTACTTCAACGCGCGGTAAGACGCCGTTCAACGCACGACAGCGGGACAAGTCGTACACTGGTCGGTCCAGTGCAGGCCGGTCGCCCTCCCCACGGGAAATGGCGGCCGGCCTTCTCGTCCCTTACGGAAGGTGTGCCGGATGACCAGCACGGTTCCCGCGTCCCTGACCCGCACGGCCGAAGGCGCCGCGCTGCAGGCCGTCCTGCTCGACATGGACGGCACCCTCGTCGACACCGAGGGCTTCTGGTGGGACGCCGAAGTGGAGGTATTCGCCGAACTCGGGCATCAGCTCGACGAGGCCTGGCGGGATGTGGTGGTCGGCGGGCCGATGACCCGCAGTGCCGGATACCTCGTGGATGTCACCGGCGCGGACATCACCCTCGACGAGCTCACCGTGCTGCTGAACGACCGCTTCGAGAGGCGCATCGGCCGCGGAGTGCCGCTGATGCCGGGCGCGGCACGGCTGCTGGCCGAACTGGCCAGGCACGAGATCCCCACCGCCCTGGTCTCCGCCTCGCACCGGCGGATCATCGACCGGGTGCTGGACTCGGTGGGTCACCACCACTTCTCCCTCACCGTCGCGGGCGACGAGGTCTCCCGTACGAAGCCGCACCCGGAGCCCTATCTCACGGCCGCGTCCGGCTTCAGGGCGGAGCCCGGGCGCTGTGCGGTCATCGAGGACACCGCGACCGGTGTCGCGGCGGCGGAGGCCGCGGGCTGCCGGGTGGTCGCCGTGCCGTCCGTCGCACCGATCTCCCCCGCATACGGCCGGGCGGTCGTACGTTCGCTCGAAGAAGTCGATCTCGCATTTCTCCGCGGCCTGGTCACGGGAATGCAGTGATCCGCATACCGAGAGTGTTTCTGTGAATGAATCGAAAAACTCTCGGCATCGGATGGTGCATTTTCTGTCGCACGTACGTGTGTGCGGAGTGGGTGTACGACAAAGGGCGGAAAATGATTTGGGCGTGAGCTTTATCACCTGAATGGCTTCCGGAGGCTTTTCAAGATCCACCGCGATGTCCGTTTTGAGGAGTCGAAGTGTCCGGATTGGTGACGCCCTGCACTAAACCTTCCCGGCCGGGGAAATCGGCTCGCCGTTAATTCCCGTCACCATCCGATTACGCACCGGGGTATCTCCGGTCCGGCATTGCCGATGGCGCCTACTAATGTCGCTTTCTCAAATGCGCGGATGAGGGAGAGCGTCCAAGATGAACCGCAAGACTCTGGTGCTGCCGGCCGTGGTCGGTCTGCTCGCACCCGTACTCGCCGCCTGCGGCGCGTCGGGCGACGGGGGCGATGGCAAGGGGGCCATCGTTGTCGGCACCACGGACCAGTTCGTCGCCTCCAAGGACAACCCCGCGCCGCTGGACCCCGCCATCGGCTACGAAGCGGGCGTCTGGAACGTGCTGCGGCAGACGGTGCAGACCCTGACGCATGTGCCGCGCGGCGGCGGCGAGCCGGTCCCCGAGGCCGCCGAGAGCTGTGCGTTCACGGACACGCAGAACGAGAGTTACCGCTGCAAGCTACGCAGCGGCCTGAAGTTCGCCGACGGCAAGGCCGTCACCGCCGACGACGTGAAGTACTCCATCGACCGGGTCGTCCGCATCGAAGCCGCCAACGGGCCCGTCGCCCTGCTCGACGGCATCGACACGATCGAGACGCAGGGCGACCGCGAGGTCATCTTCCATCTCCGCACGCCGGACGCCACGTTCCCGTACAAGCTCGCCACCCCGGCCGCCGGGATCGTGCAGCGGAGCAAGTACGCGGCGAATTCCCCGCGGGCCGGATTCCAGGTGGACGGCTCGGGTCCGTACACCATGAAGCCGGTAGTCGAGCACAACCAGGTCGTCAAGGTCCTTTTCACCAGGAACCCCCTCTACAAGGGGGACCTGAAGGTGCTCAACGAGAAGGTCGAGCTGGATCTCTTCCCGGACGCGAAGGCGATGGGGAAGGCCCTCGACGACCGGAAGATCGACATGATGACCCGCACCATGACTCCCGAGCAGTCGCAGCAGCTGCTCGAAAACCCCAAGAACGGCATCAAGCTCACCGAGATGCCGGGCCTGTCCATCAGCTATCTCGGCTTCGACACCAGCGACCCGGCCGTGAGCAAGGCCGTCCGCCAGGCCATGGCCCAGGTCATCGACCGCGGTGAGATCGCGAGCAAGGTGTACGGCACCACCGCCGAGCCGCTGTACTCGCTGATCCCGTCCAGCATCACCGCGCACACCAACTCGTTCTACAACAAGTACGGCGAGCCCAGCATCAAGAAGGCCGAGGCGACCCTGCGCGCGGCGGGCATCGACACCCCGGTGAAGCTGACCCTGCACTACACGACCGACCACTACGGCGAAGCCACCGCCACCGAGTTCGAGAACCTGAAGAAGCAGCTCAACGACACCGGGCTGTTCGACATCACCGTCAAGGGCACCCCCTGGGCGAAGTACCGCCCCGCACAGGTACGCGGCGACTACGCCGTCTACGGAATGGGCTGGTTCCCCGACTTCCCGGACCCCGACAACTACACCGCGCCGTTCCTCGACAAGAACAACTTCCTCAACTCGCCCTACGAGTCGGCCGTGGCCCAGAAGACGCTCATCCCGCAGTCCCGCCGCGAGACCGACCGCAGCGCCGCGGCCAAGACCTTCCAGCAACTCCAGGACATCGTCGCCAACGACGTCCCCGTACTGCCGATCTGGCAGGGCAAGCAGTACGTCGCATCCCGCGAGGAACTCACCGGCGTCGAATGGGCGGTCAACTCCTCCGCCGACCTCCAGCTCTGGGAGCTGGGCAAGCGAACCGTCTGAGCACGGGCGGCGCCCCGCCCGCACCGGGCCGGGGCGCCGCCGCCTCAAGGACCGCTCACCGGCAGCCCCGGCTCACTGGGCGCCGGGGCGCACCAGGCCGCTCTCGTACGCGTACACCGCCGCCTGTACCCGGTCGCGCAGACCGAGCTTGGTCAGCACATGGCCGACATGCGTCTTGACCGTCGTCTCACTGACGAACAGATCCGCGGCGATCTCCGCATTCGACAGACCGCGCGCCACCAGCTTCAGCACCTCGACCTCGCGGTCCGTCAGCGTGTGCAGGGTGTCGGGCACCGTCTCCTCGCCGGAGGGCAGATGGTCCGCGTACTTGTCGAGCAGCCTACGGGTGACGCTCGGGGCGAGCATCGCCTCGCCCGCCGCGACCACGCGGATGGCCTGCACCAGCTCATTGGCCGGAGCGTCCTTCAACAGGAAGCCGCTGGCACCGGCGCGCAGCGCCTCCACCACGTACTCGTCGAGATCGAACGTGGTCAGCACCAGCACCTTGGCCGGACCGTCGCGACCGGGACCGGTGATCTGGCGCGTGGCCTCGACGCCGTCCATCCGCGGCATGCGGATGTCCATCAGCACCACATCGGGCTGCAGCGCCCGCACCTGGTCGAGAGCCTGGAGGCCGTCCCCGGCCTCGCCCACCACCGCGAGATCCCCCTCCGCCTCCAGAATCATCCGGAAGCCGGTGCGCAGCAGCGGTTGGTCATCGACCAGCAGGACGCGGATAGCCACAAGGTCTCCTCAAGATGCTTCGGGGGCCACAGGCCGGCCGGCCTCAGCGCGGACCGGATCCATTCTGCCCTGGACATCCTGCTCCGGCTCCGCCGGGCGGACCGACAACGGATATACCGGGGGAGTGCCGCCGAATTCCGGGCAGACCGACTGGTGGTCGCACCAGCCGCAGAGCTTCGTCGGCCGGGGCCGCCACTCACCTGTCTCCGTCGCCAGCCGGATCGCGTCCCAGAGCGCCAGCAGCTTCCGCTCGACCCGCTCCAGATCCGCCACCACCGGGTCGTACGTCATGATGTCGCCGCTGCCGAGATAGACCAGCTGGAGCCGGCGCGGCACCACACCCTTCAGCCGCCAGATCACCAGGGCGTAGAACTTCATCTGGAAGAGCGCGCCCTCCGCGTACTCCGGGCGCGGGGCCTTCCCCGTCTTGTAGTCGACGATCCGGACCTCGCCCGTCGGCGCCACATCGATCCGGTCGATCACCCCGCGCAGCCGCAGCCCCGACTCCAGCTCCGTCTCGACGAACAGCTCCCGCTCGGCGGGCTCCAGGCGCGTCGGATCCTCCAGCGAGAACCACCGCTCCACCAGGCTCTCCGCCTCCGAGAGCCACCGCGCCAGCCGCTCGCCCCCGGCTTCCCCCGGGAACAGCTCCGACAGCTCCGGCTTCGACTCCAGCAGCCGGTCCCACTGCGCGGGGATCAGCGCCGTGGCCCGGCCCGCCGTACGCTCCGCCGCCGGGTTGTCGAAGAGCCGCTCAAGCACCGCATGCACCAGCGTGCCCCGCGTCGCCGCCTCGCTGGGCTTCTCCGGCAGTTTGTCGATGACCCGGAAGCGGTACAGCAAAGGGCACTGCATGAAATCACTCGCCCGCGACGGCGACAGGGACGAAGGCGGCCGGGGAGGCCGCGGCAGGGAGGTCATGTCGAAGACCCTACGGCCCGCCACTGACAGTCGGCGGCATACCATCGACCACACACCCTCGAACACTGCATGATCGTGCCGTACGGCACCGACCGAAGGGACCCCGTGGACGAGAGCGGCGACAGCGGGCGGCCGCAGCCCGGCGCAGGGGGATCGGTTCCCGGCGCCGGCCCCGACAAGGGCGAGCCGCGGCGCCCCGAAGAGCCCGGCGGCGGCCTGCTCATGGGCCGTCCCTTCGGTGTGCCCGTGTACGTCGCGCCCAGCTGGTTCCTCGTGGCCGCCCTGATCACGTGGGTCTTCGGCGGCCAGCTCGACCGGGTGCTGCCCGAGCTCGGCGCGGCGCGCTATCTGGTCTCCCTCTTCTTCGCGATCGCCTTCTACGCCTCCGTACTCGTCCACGAGCTCGCCCACACGGTCGTCGCGCTGCGCTACAAACTGCCGGTGCGCCGTATCCAGCTCCAGTTCTTCGGCGGCGTCTCCGAGATCGAGAAGGAGTCCGAGACCCCGGGCCGCGAATTCGTACTCGCCTTCGTGGGCCCCCTGCTCTCCCTGGTGCTCGCGGGTGTCTTCTACGCCGGGATGGCGTTCGTCGAGCCCGGCACCGTGCCCGGTGTCCTCCTCGCCGGACTGATGATCTCCAACCTCCTGGTGGCCGCCTTCAACCTGCTGCCCGGCCTCCCGCTCGACGGCGGACGCATGCTCCGCGCCGTCGTATGGAAGATCACCGGCCGGCCGATGAGCGGCACCGTCGCCGCCGCCTGGGTCGGCCGCGCGCTCGCCGTCATCACCCTCTTCGGCCTCCCGCTGCTCACCCACACCGGCGCCTTCGGGAACAACCCCCAGGACCTCAGCGGCTTCGACACCGTCACCGACGCGCTGCTCGCCGCCGTCCTCGCCGCCATCATCTGGACCGGGGCGGGCAACAGCCTGCGCATGGCGCGCCTGCGCGAACACCTCCCCGAACTGCGCGCCCGCACCCTCACCCGGCGCGCGGTCCCGGTGGAGGCCGCCACCCCGCTCTCCGAGGCCCTGCGCCGCGCCAACGAAGCCGGCGCCCGCGCCCTCGTCGTCGTCGACGGGCTCGGCGAACCCCGCAGCGTCGTCCGGGAGACGGCCATCGTCTCCGTCCCCGAACACCGCCGCCCCTGGGTCGCCGTCAGCAGCCTCGCCCAGGACCTCACCGAGGGCATGAAGATCTCCGCCGAACTGGCCGGCGAGGAGCTCCTGGACAGGCTCAAGGCCAGTCCCGCCACCGAATACCTCGTCCTTGAGGAGACCGGCGAGATCTACGGCGTGCTGTCCACATCCGACGTCGAACGGGCATTCGTCGCCGCCCTGGCGAGGCCCGCCGCCTGACCGCAAGGACCCGGCCCCGGCTCGCGGTCGGAGCCCCGGGAAACACCGGTACGCTGGTCACATGTCTGAACCGACCGGTGCCGCCCGCCGACGCGGGCCCTTCAAGGTCGGGGACCAGGTCCAGCTCACCGATCCCAAGGGACGCCACTACACCTTCACGCTCGAAGCCGGAAAGAATTTCCACACCCACAAGGGTTCTTTCCCGCACGACGAGCTGATCGGTGCCCCCGAGGGCAGTGTGGTCCGAACCACGGGAAACGTCGCCTACCTCGCGCTGCGTCCCCTGCTCCCCGACTACGTCCTGTCCATGCCCCGCGGCGCCGCCGTGGTCTACCCCAAGGACGCGGGGCAGATCCTGGCCTTCGCCGACATCTTCCCCGGCGCCCGCGTCGTGGAGGCCGGGGTCGGCTCCGGCTCGCTCTCCACCTTCCTGCTGCGCGCCATCGGCGACCAGGGCATGCTGCACTCCTACGAGCGCCGCGAGGACTTCGCCGAGATCGCCCAGCAGAACGTGGAACGCTACTTCGGCGAACCGCACCCTGCCTGGCAGCTCACTGTCGGCGACCTCCAGGACAACCTCTCGGACACCGACGTCGACCGTGTCGTCCTGGACATGCTGGCCCCCTGGGAGTGCCTGGAGGCCGTCTCCAAGGCGCTCGTGCCCGGTGGCATCCTCTGCGCGTACGTCGCGACCACCACCCAGCTCGCGCGGACCGTCGAGTCCATCCGCGAGATCGGCTGCTTCGCCGAACCGCAGCCCTGGGAATCGATGATCCGCAACTGGCACGTCGAGGGCCTGGCCGTTCGCCCGGACCACCGCATGATCGGCCACACCGGCTTCCTCGTCACCGCCCGCCGCCTGGCCGACGGTGTGGAGGCCCCGCTGCGCCGCCGCCGTCCCGCGAAGGGCGCCTACGGCGAGGACTACGACGGTCCCGGCAGCCAGAGCGGCTCCTCCCGCGGCTGAGCCGCACAACATACCGGCGCCGCCGCCGAGTTCCCGGACCGACCCGGGAACTCGGCGGCGGCGCCTTTTCGTTGCTCCTGCACGGGAGCATCCGTGCCGACCCCACCGTTCCCCTGTCCTGTGAGGTGTGGCACGATGCTGGCCACCCCCACGCCGCCGCGGACGCACCACCGGCGGCGCCGCCCACCCGGGCGCACTCGAACC
This sequence comes from Streptomyces sp. NBC_01217, assembly GCF_035994185.1. Classification (NCBI taxonomy): domain Bacteria; kingdom Bacillati; phylum Actinomycetota; class Actinomycetes; order Kitasatosporales; family Streptomycetaceae; genus Streptomyces; species Streptomyces sp. NBC_01217. The sequence continues at coordinate 1,809,949 of NZ_CP108538.1, read as the reverse complement.
ACAGGAACCACAGGAGACATCCCGCGTGCAGACCTCCGAGCTCCCGGACCTCGCGCACACCGACACCAAGCTGCTGCACTGGCTCGCCACGGCGACGGCCATGGCCGCCGTCATCGCAGCTGCCGGCACGCTCCAGCCGGACCCCACGGCCACGGCCTCCGCGTCGACCCCGCACGGCACCACCGCGCAGCACGGCACCGCGCCCGTCGCCGCACCCGACCCGGAACGGGCGGTCTTCCCCCTGGACTGCGGGGGGCTGGAGAACACCGTGGCCAGGCAGGCGCCCGGTGACCTCGACGGCGACGGCCGCCCCGAGACCGTCGCCGTGGTCCACTGCGCGGCCGGCTCCGGCACCCCGCCCAGCGGCGTCTACGTCCTGACACAGGGAAGCGGGGCCGCACCCCGGGTCGTGGCGACCCTGGTGGACCCCGCCCAGAAGATGAGCGTCGGCGAATTCGCGGTGCGTGACGGAATCATCTCCGCCACCCTGCTCGGCTACTCCTCGGCCGCGGTGCCGCGCTGCTGTCCCGACCAGCAGGAGAAGGCCAGCTGGCAGTGGCGGGGCGGCGCCTTCGTCCGCAGCACGGAGACCGCCCCGAGCAACGCCTGAACGGTCACTGAAAGTGACCGCTCGCCCGGAATCGCCCGCCCGGAGCCGCCCGATCAGGCGGCCTCGGGACCGTACACCTCGACGCTGTCCGAAACACGACGTACGTGGATGCAGTCGCCCGGGCACTCCTTGGCCGAATCGACCACGTCCTGCAGGAGCGGCAGCGGTACGGGCGTCGTCGCGCCCTTGTCCTGCAGCAGCTCGTCGTCGCCGCTCTTCACATACGCCAGACCGTCGATGTCCAGCTCGAACACCTCAGGTGCGTACTGCACGCAGATACCGTCTCCCGTACAGAGGTCCTGGTCGATCCAGACCTCCAGGTCCTGAGTGTCGCCGCCGGTGGGAGCGTCCTGCTGCACGGTCATTTCTCCTGCCGTTTTCTGCAAATCCGGACCAAAAGTAGCCAGCCCTGACGGGTGTTGAACGGTTCGACGATACAACCGGCCGCTTTCCGATGTTGAAGGGTGGGTATTGCCCTGACACGAGGGGGAACGCAAGGGTGAAGATCGGACACGCCCCGCAGTCTTTGTGATCTAGGGGTTTCAATCATCACCCACCCAGGTAGGGTCAGGAAGCGTCCAGCTCCCCTTGGAGGAGGTGAGGACCGTGGCAGCCCACGACGACGACATCAACCGCGGCATCCGGCCCGGGCGGGGGTCCGAAGACCCAGCCGGCCAGGTCGCCTATCTCGAGCAGGAAATCGCCGTCCTGCGACGTAAGCTCGCCGACTCTCCGCGCCATACGAGGATTCTCGAAGAGCGGATCGTCGAGTTGCAGACCAACCTGGCAGGCGTGTCCGCGCAGAACGAGCGGCTCGCCAATACGCTCCGCGAGGCCCGCGACCAGATCGTGGCCCTCAAGGAAGAAGTCGACCGGCTCGCACAGCCGCCGGCCGGTTTCGGCGTGTTCTTGCAGGGCAATGAGGACGGCACCTGCGACATCTTCACCGGGGGCCGCAAGCTCCGGGTGAATGTCAGCCCCAGCGTCGAGCTCGACGACCTCCGGCGCGGCCAGGAAGTCATGCTCAACGAAGCGCTCAATGTGGTCGACGCCATGGAATTCGAGCGGGCCGGGGACATCGTCACCCTCAAGGAGATCCTTGAGGACGGCGAGCGCGCCCTGGTCATCGGGCACACCGACGAGGAACGGGTGGTGCGGCTCGCCGAGCCGCTGCTGGACATCACCATCCGCCCCGGCGACGCCCTGCTGCTCGAACCCAGGTCCGGCTACGTCTACGAAGTGGTCCCCAAGAGCGAGGTCGAAGAGCTCGTCCTCGAAGAGGTACCGGACATCGACTACGACAAGATCGGCGGCCTGGGCGACCAGATCGAGCTGATCCGGGACGCGGTCGAGCTCCCCTACCTCCACCCCGACCTCTTCAAGGAACACGAACTGCGGCCGCCGAAGGGCATCCTGCTCTACGGCCCGCCCGGCTGCGGCAAGACACTCATCGCCAAGGCAGTGGCCAACTCCCTTGCCAAGAAGGTCGCCGAAGTCACCGGGCAGCCCGCGGGCAAGAGCTACTTCCTCAACATCAAGGGCCCGGAACTCCTGAACAAGTACGTCGGCGAGACCGAGCGACACATCCGCCTGGTCTTCCAGCGTGCCCGTGAGAAGGCGAGCGAGGGCACCCCCGTCATCGTCTTCTTCGACGAGATGGAGTCCCTGTTCCGCACCCGGGGATCCGGCGTCAGCTCGGACGTGGAGAACACCATCGTCCCCCAGCTGCTCGCCGAGATCGACGGCGTCGAGGGCCTGGAGAACGTCATCGTCATCGGCGCCTCCAACCGCGAGGACATGATCGACCCCGCGATCCTGCGACCCGGTCGCCTCGATGTGAAGATCAAGATCGAGCGTCCGGACGCGGAGGCCGCGAAGGACATCTTCGCGAAGTACCTCACGCCTTCGCTGCCGCTGCACGCGGACGACCTCTCGGAGCACACCGGCTCCAAGGAAGCCGCCACGCACGCCATGATCCAGTCGGTCGTCGAGCGGATGTACACCGAGTCCGAGGAGAACCGCTTCCTCGAGGTCACGTACGCCAACGGCGACAAGGAAGTCCTCTACTTCAAGGACTTCAATTCCGGCGCGATGATCCAGAACATCGTCGACCGGGCCAAGAAGATGGCCATCAAGGCCTTCCTCGACCAGGGCCAGAAGGGCCTTCGCGTCTCCCATCTCCTCCAGGCATGCGTGGATGAGTTCAAGGAGAACGAGGACCTGCCGAACACCACCAACCCGGACGACTGGGCCAGGATCTCCGGCAAGAAGGGCGAGCGGATCGTCTTCATCCGTACGCTCGTCACCGGAAAGCAGGGCGCAGACACCGGTCGGTCCATCGACACGGTGGCGAATACCGGGCAGTACCTGTAGAACGCAGACCGGCTGCGGATGCCCGGCCGGGCATCCGCAGCCGGTTGCTTTCCGGACAGCCGACGCGACACCGCAGCAATGACGTAATTGATCTCCCCGTCGGCGCGGAGTCGCTCTAGGCTCGTGCGTACCGCCCGGTCGCGCAGTGCGGGGACGGGCACCGCACACGCACCGGACAAGCAGCGGTACTTGAGCGCCGCCCCCTCAAGGGAGCGCCGCCGGGCAAGGAGGGCCGCATGACCGTACGGCGAGTAATGGGCATCGAGACGGAGTACGGGATCTCCGTCCCCGGCCACCCCAACGCCAATGCCATGCTCACCTCATCCCAGATCGTCAACGCCTACGCAGCGGCGATGCACCGGGCGCGCCGCGCCCGCTGGGACTTCGAGGAGGAGAACCCGCTGCGGGACGCGCGAGGTTTCGATCTCGCCCGCGAGACCGCGGACTCCAGCCAGCTCACCGACGAGGACATCGGCCTCGCCAATGTCATCCTCACCAACGGGGCCCGCCTCTACGTGGACCACGCACACCCCGAATACAGCTCCCCCGAGGTCACCAATCCGCGGGACGCGGTCCTCTGGGACAAGGCCGGCGAACGCGTCATGGCCGAAGCGGCCGAACGCGCGGCCCAGCTTCCCGGCGCCCAGCCGATCCACCTCTACAAGAACAACACCGACAACAAGGGCGCCTCGTACGGCACGCACGAGAACTATCTGATGAAGCGGGAGACCCCCTTCTCCGACATCGTGCGCCATCTGACCCCGTTCTTCGTCTCCCGCCAGGTGGTCACCGGTGCGGGACGCGTGGGACTCGGCCAGGACGGCCACGAACACGGCTTCCAGATCAGTCAGCGCGCCGACTACTTCGAGGTCGAGGTCGGCCTGGAGACCACCCTCAAGCGCCCCATCATCAACACCCGCGACGAGCCCCACTCCGACGCCGAGAAGTACCGCCGGCTCCATGTGATCATCGGCGACGCGAACCTCTCGGAGATCTCCACCTACCTCAAGCTCGGCACCACCGCCCTGGTCCTCTCGATGATCGAGGACGGCTTCATCAACGTGGATCTCGCGGTCGACCAGCCGGTGCGCACCCTGCACCATGTCTCCCACGACCCGTCGCTGAAGCATCTGATCACGCTGCGCAGCGGCCGTACCCTCACCGCGGTACAGCTCCAGATGGAGTACTTCGAGCTGGGCCGCAAGTACGTCGAGGAGCGGTACGGGGTGGACGCCGACGAGCAGACCAAGGACGTCCTGATTCGGTGGGAGGACACCCTCAACCGGCTGGAGAACGATCCGATGAGCCTGTCCGGCGAGCTCGACTGGATCGCCAAGCGGGAGCTCATGGAGGGCTACCGCCGCCGGGACGACCTGGACTGGGACGCGGCGCGGCTGCACCTGGTGGATCTCCAGTACGCCGACGTGAGGGCCGAGAAGGGCCTGTACAACCGTCTGGCGGCCCGCGGGAAGATGAAGCGCCTGCTGGACGAGGGTGAGGTCGAGAAGGCCCGTACGAAGCCTCCGGAGGACACCAGGGCCTATTTCCGCGGCCGCTGCCTGGAGCAGTACGCGGACGACGTGGCCGCGGCCTCGTGGGACTCGGTGATCTTCGATCTGCCCGGTCATGACTCACTGCAGCGGGTACCCACCCTGGAACCGCTCCGCGGCACCCGTAATCACGTCAAGGAGCTGCTGGACCGCTGCCGCACGGCGGAGGAGCTGGTCCAGGTGCTGTCGGGCGGCTGAAACGGCCGCGATCGGGGAAACATCGTGATGACCCCCGGACGTTGAGACAACTACCGGGCCAATGTCGGACCCCGTGGGTAGGGTCTGATCAAGTGCTTCGAACCGAGTGCTTCGAACCGAGCGGGGTGAGCTAAATGGCGACCAAGGACACCGGCGGCGGACAGCAGAAGGCGACGCGCTCCACCGAGGAGGTCGAGGAGCAGGCGCAGGACGCGCAGGCGTCCGAGGACCTCAAGGAGCGCCAGGAGAAGCTGAGCGACGATGTCGACTCGGTTCTGGACGAGATCGATGACGTCCTGGAAGAGAATGCCGAGGATTTCGTGAGGTCATTTGTCCAGAAGGGCGGGGAATAGGACTTAATGTCCGAAATTTCCGCAGGGAGGAAGTGTCCTCGCTGCCGAAAGACCCTGCCGAGGGAGTCCTTCGCTAGCAACAAGGCCATGCGAGATGGCCTCCAGGCGCATTGCCGGAAGTGCTCGGCCGAGTACTACCAGCAACGTCAGGAGGCCAAGGGTAAGGCTGTTCGGGTGAAGGTGCCGGTGCCGCGGGGACACAAGCGTTGCCCGCGGTACGGCGAGGTCAAATCGCACGATCAGTGGGAACGCGACAAATCGTCTTCTGACGGCCGGTCGAGCTACTGTCGCGCATGCCGGGCGGAGCGAAATCGGATCAGTTGCTTCCAGCGTAAGTATGGCCTCACTCCGGCCGAGTTGGACGCATTGATCGCCGCTCAGCAGGGTGTGCGCTGTATCTGTCTCACTGCTCCGGCCGAGCATGTGGATCACTGTCATGAGACGGGTAGGGTCCGTGGCGTACTGTGCTTCAGCTGCAACGCAGCCCTGGGGCAGCTCAAGGATCGGCCGGATGCCATAAGGCGTGCAGCCGCATACGTGGAGGGAAACGCGTGGAAGCCAACACTCGTAGCACCGGGCGTCTACCAGCTGCCTTCCTGACGCCGGGATCGTCCTCGTTCATGGACTTCCTGTCCGACCAGGCTCCGGCGATGCTCCCGGGCAACCGGAACCTGCCGCCCCTGCAGGGCGCCATCGAGGCGCCGCACGGCACGACCATCGTCGCGGCGACGTTCCCGGGCGGTGTGGTGCTGGCCGGCGACCGGCGGGCGACCATGGGCAACATGATCGCGCAGCGCGACATCGAGAAGGTCTTCCCGGCCGACGAGTATTCGGCGGTGGGCATCGCCGGCACGGCTGGTCTCGCGGTGGAGATGGTCAAGCTCTTCCAGCTGGAACTGGAGCACTTCGAGAAGGTCGAGGGCGCCCAGCTCTCCCTGGAGGGCAAGGCGAACCGGCTCTCCACGATGATCCGCAGCAATCTGGCGATGGCCATGCAGGGACTTGCCGTCGTGCCGCTCTTCGCGGGCTTCGACGTCGACCGCGAGAGGGGCCGGATCTTCTCGTACGACGTCACCGGCGGCCGTTCCGAGGAGCTGGGCTACGCGGCCACCGGCTCCGGGTCGATCTTCGCCCGTGGCTCGATGAAGAAGCTCTACCGCGAGGATCTGTCGGAGCAGGAGGCGCTCACCCTGGTCGTCCAGGCGCTGTACGACGCCGCGGACGACGACTCGGCGACCGGCGGTCCAGATGTGGCCCGGCGGATCTACCCGATCGTCACCGTCATCACCGACGAGGGCTTCCGGAAGCTGGCCGATGCGGAATCCTCCGAGATCGCCCGCTCGATCCTGGAACGCCGGATGGAACAGCCGGACGGCCCGCGCGCCGCGCTGCTCTGACCCCCGTTCCGCTGCTTCTTCGATGCTCTTGTCACTGACAGAAAGGGACGGATAACCGGTGTCGACGCCGTTCTATGTCTCACCTCAGCAGGCCATGGCCGACCGGGCGGAATACGCCCGGAAGGGCATCGCCCGTGGTCGCAGCCTGGTTGTGCTGCAGTACGCCGACGGCATTGTGTTCGTCGGCGAGAACCCGTCCCGTGCGCTGCACAAGTTCAGCGAGATCTACGACCGGATCGGTTTCGCCGCCGCCGGCAAGTACAACGAGTACGAGAACCTCCGCATCGGTGGTGTGCGCTACGCCGATCTGCGCGGATACACCTACGACCGTGACGATGTGACGGCCCGTGGGCTGGCCAACGTCTATGCGCAGACGCTGGGCACCATCTTCTCCAGCGCGGCCGAGAAGCCGTACGAGGTGGAACTGGTGGTCGCCGAGGTCGGCGCCGAGCCGGAGGGCGACCAGATCTACCGGCTGCCGCACGACGGCTCGATCGTCGACGAGCACGGCTCGGTCGCGGTCGGCGGCAACGCCGAGCAGATCAGCAGCTTCCTGGACCAGCGGCACCGGGACGGGATGACGCTCGCCGAGGCGCTCAAGCTGGCGGTGCAGGCCCTGTCCCGCGATCCCAACGGCAGCGAGCGGGAGATCCCCGCGGAGCGGCTGGAGGTGGCGGTCCTGGACCGTACGAGGCCGCAGCAGCGGAAGTTCAAGCGGATCGTCGGCCGGCAGCTGGCGCGGCTCCTGGAGGCCGACGGCGGCTCCGCGCCGACGGACGCCCCGTCCGACATCGAGGACGGCGAGGGGGCCGAGTCCTCCGGGACGCAGTCCTCCGCGAGCACGACGGACACCACCAAGTCCGCCAAGCCCACCGACACCACCGACTCGGGCGGGGACGTGGAGTAGTCCGCCGCTGTGTCTGTGCCCCGGTCCGCCCTTCCCGGCGGGCCGGGGCGCCGTCATGAGCGCGGGCCGTCCGCGGGCGGCGGCGCCGAGGAGCCGCGGGTCACCAGATGCACCGGCAGACTGCCGGGCTCGGCGGGGCGGCCGTCCAGGACCGCCAGCAGGGCCGCCATGCCGCGCTCGCCGACCTGCTCGGCGGGCAGCTGCACGGTGGTGAGTTCCGGTTCCACCGCCGTGGCCAGGGCCAGATCGTCGAAACCGGTGACGGAGAGGTCGTCGGGGACGCGGAGCCCGAGTCTGCGGGCGGCCTTGCAGGCGCCCGCCGCGAGGATGTCGTCGTCACAGACGATGGCGGTGGGCCGGGAACCCGGGGCGGCGAGCGCCCGCTCCGCCCCTTCGCGCCCCGCCTGCACGTCGAGCGTCGCCGTGACGGTCCGTACGGAGGTGCCGGGCACCGCACCCACGGCGTCGTGGAGCGCCCGGGCACGGACCGCGAAGGTCCAGGAGTCGACGGCCGACGCGAGGTGGACGAAGCGGCGGTGGCCGAGCGCCAGCAGATGGTCCGCCACCTGCCGCATCCCGTCGGCGATGTCGAGGTTGACCCGGGCCGCGACCCCGGTGTCCTCGGGGTCGCTGTCGAGCATGACCAGCGGCAGGCCGGCGCCGCGCAGCGCGTCGAGCGCCCCGGCGGCCATGGAGGAGGCGATCACCCCGTCCAGCGAGGCGCGCGCCGAGGCGAAGGGGTCCTTGGCCGGACCGGTGCCCTCCGGGGACGGGTAGAGGACGACCCCGAAGCCGTGTTCGGCTGCGACCGCGGCGGCGCCGGTGTAGACCCGCGCGAAGAATTCGCTGGTGAGCGCGGGGACGACCAGCAGTGCGGTCCTGGTGTGGCCGAGCCGGAGACTGCGGGCGGCGAGATTGGGCTGGTAGCCGAGTTCGGCCGCGGTGTGCCGCACGCGCTCGGCGGTGGCCCCGGAGACCCTGCCGCGCCATTTGCCGCCGAGCACGAGGGAGACGGTGGCCTGCGATACGCCTGCGGCCCGCGCGACGTCGCGGCTGGTGGGCCGGGTCGGGGCGGGCTGTGGTGCGCTGGTCACTCGGGCCTCCGGGCCGCTCGGGGCAGGCGCCGTGAGGTGGACCTGCGGACTGGGCACATGGTACGTATGAACCTCGAAGTTATACGTAAAACCTCAGGGTGCCGGAAGAGTGCCCGAAGGAGAGGGACGGGACATGGCCGCGGGCTATCTGGACATCCTCCGGGCGCGGCACGCCGCCCGGCTGCTGGCGGGGACCCTGGTGGGACGGCTGCCGAACGGCACCGCCCACATCGCGATCGTGCTGTTCACCCGGGCCGAGGGCGGCAGTTACACCCTCGCCGGTGCGCTCGCGGCCGTGTACGGGCTCTCCACCGCGGTCGGGCAGCCGCTGCTGGGCCGCGCCGTGGACCTGTACGGCCAGCCACGCGTCCAGCTCCCGGCATCCGTGGTGTCGGCGTTCGGCATGGCCCTGCTGGCCCTGGTGGGTCTGGGATCGCTGCCGTTGGCCTACGGGGCGGTGATCGTGGCCGGAGTCTTCACCCCGCCGCTGGAGGGCGGTCTGCGGGCCCTGTGGCCGACCGTCCTGGGCGGCGAGGACCGGGTGCACCGGGCGTACGCGATGGACGCCGTCGCCCAGGAGGTCATGTTCACGGTGGGCCCGCTGCTGGTGACGCTGCTGGTCTCCCTCTGGTCGCCCGCCGCCGCCCTGCTCGTCATCAACGTGATCGGGGTCCTCGGGGCGCTCTCCGTCGTCCTCTCCGAGCCCTCCCGGACCTGGCGTTCGGCACCCCGCGAGGCGCACTGGCTGGGCGCGCTGCGCTCGCCGGGGCTGCTGGCGCTGCTCGGCTCGTTCTTCTTCGTCGGGCTCGCGCTCGGCTCGATCACGGTGGCCGGGGTGGCGTACGCCGACGACCACGGCCGCGAGTCGGTGTACGGCTGGCTGATGGCCGCGCTCGGGCTGGGTGCGCTGGTCGGCGGGACGGTGTACGGGGCGCGGCAGTGGGCCGGGGCGCCGGAGCGACGGCTGAGGGTCATCGTCGCGCTGCTGGCACTGGGCTATCTGCCGCTGATGCTGACCCCGGGAGTGGTCGCCATGACCGCTCTGGCGGCAGTGGCCGGAGTCTTTCTGGCGCCCGCCATCGCGTGCTCGTTCATCGTGGTCGACCGGCACGCTCCGCGGGGCACGGTGACCGAGGCGTTCTCCTGGCTGGTGACGACGTTCGGGGTCGGCGCGGCGGCCGGAACGGCAGTGGCGGGCCCGGCCGTCGAACTGGGCGGCACGACGTGGAGCTTCGCCGTCGCGGGGGCCGGTGGGGTGGCCGCGCTGCTGGTCCTGCTGGCCACGGGAAGGGTCCTCGCAGTTCCCGGGCGTACGGCCGTTGCCGTACAAGGATCGGAAAATGATCGAAACGGTGCTGTCGAACCCGGTTTCAGCTCAGGCCATCAGGCGTAATGTTCAGTCATGGACCGCCGCATTTTCGGGCTGGAGAACGAGTACGGCGTCACGTGCACGTTCAGGGGACAGCGCCGACTGTCTCCTGATGAAGTGGCGCGCTACCTCTTCCGCCGTGTTGTGTCATGGGGCCGCAGCAGCAATGTCTTTCTGCGGAACGGCGCCCGCCTCTACCTCGACGTGGGATCGCATCCGGAATATGCAACCCCCGAATGCGACAACCTGACCGAGCTGGTCACCCACGACAAGGCCGGCGAGCGCATTCTCGAAGGTCTGCTCGTCGACGCCGAACGCCGCCTGCACGAGGAGGGAATCGCGGGCGACGTCTATCTCTTCAAGAACAACACCGACTCGGCGGGAAACTCCTACGGGTGCCACGAGAACTATCTCGTTGCGCGGCACGGAGAATTCTCCCGGCTCGCGGACATCCTCATTCCCTTCCTCGTCACGAGGCAACTGATCTGCGGCGCGGGCAAGGTGCTGCAGACACCGAGGGGCGCCGTCTACTGCGTCAGCCAGCGTGCCGAGCACATCTGGGAGGGCGTCAGCTCCGCTACGACGCGCTCCCGCCCGATCATCAACACGCGTGACGAACCGCACGCGGACGCGGAGCGGTACCGCCGCCTCCATGTCATCGTCGGTGACTCCAACATGTCCGAGACGACCATGCTGCTCAAGGTCGGCGCGACCGATCTGGTGCTCCGCATGATCGAGGCGGGCACGGTGATGCGGGACCTGACGCTGGAGAACCCGATCCGGGCGATCCGTGAGGTCAGTCACGACACCACGGGGCAGCGCAAGGTGCGCCTGGCCAGCGGCCGCGAGGCATCCGCCATCGAGGTGCAGCGCGAGTACTACGAGAAGGCCGTCGACTTCGTCGACCGCCGGGGCATCCGCACCGGCACGGTCGCCCAGGTGCTGGAGCTCTGGGGCCGTACGCTCGACGCGATCGAGGCCGAGGATCTCGGCCGGATCGAGACCGAGATCGACTGGGTGATGAAGTACCAGCTCATCGAGCGGTACCGGGCCAAGCACAACATGACGATGTCGCATCCGCGGGTCGCCCAGATAGACCTCGCGTACCACGACATCCACCGCCGTCGCGGCCTGTACTACCTGCTGGAGCGCAAGGGACAGGCCGCCCGTGTCTGCAACGACCTGAAGATCTTCGAGGGCAAGTCCGTGCCCCCGCAGACGACCAGGGCGCGGCTGCGCGGTGACTTCATCCGCAGGGCCCAGGAGCAGCGGCGGGACTTCACCGTCGACTGGGTCCATCTCAAGCTCAACGACCAGGCGCAGCGCACGGTGTTGTGCAAGGACCCGTTCCGTTCGGTGGACGACCGGGTGGAGAAGCTGATCGCGGGTATGTGAGCCGGCAACAGGACAGCCTCGGCTCCCGACGCGGCACGGGCCCCGTACGTTCCTCGTGCGGGGCCCTGCGTACGCCCTAGAGTGTCGAGGACTCAACCAACTGTGCCGTCTGAGATCTGAGGAACCAGTGCGCCGACTTGCCGGCCTTCTCGTCGTCCCCCTGCTGCTGCTGACCGCGGCCTGCGGTGACGAAAAGGGCTCCGATTCCGTTTCCGCTTCCGCCGAGTCCAAGGACGGGTTCCCCGCGATCACCGCGGGCGCGAAGTTCGGCGAGAAGCCCACCCTGTCCAAGGGCGAGGGGAACCCGCCCAAGGAGCTGAAGACCAGGGTCGTCAGCCAGGGCGACGGCGCCGCGCTCAAGAACGGCGACGCGATCCAGGTCAACTACCTCGGCCAGTCCTGGGACTCCGACAAGCCGTTCGACAACAGCTTCGACCGCAAGCAGCCCTTCGATCTGACGCTGGGCGCCGGCATGGTCATCCAGGGCTGGGACAAGGGCCTCGTCGGCCAGAAGGTCGGCAGCCGGGTCCAGCTGGTCATCCCGCCGGACCTCGGTTACGGAGCGCAGGGCCAGGGCGACATCAAGCCGAACGCCACGCTCGTCTTCGTCGTGGACGTCCTGAAGGCGACGCAGATCCCGGCGTCCGCCAAGGGCACCGAGGTCGCCCAGGACAACATCGACCTGCCGAAGGTCGGCACCAACACGGACGGCAAGGCCCCCAAGGTCACCGTCCCCACCAAGACCGACCCGCCGACGAAGCTCGTCTCCAACTACATCCTGGAGTCCAAGGGCGACGTCGTGAAGGACACCGACAGCGTCATCGTGAACTACGTGGGCCTGCTGTGGAAGGACGGCAAGACGTTCGACAGCACCTACACGGCGGGCAAGACGCAGACCTTCCCGCTGGCCCAGGTCACCCTGAAGGGGCTCAAGAACGGCCTGGTCGGCAAGAAGATCGGCAGCCGCGTGCTTCTGGTCATCCCGCCGGACCAGGGCTTCGGCGACAAGGCGCAGCAGACCATCCCCGCCAAGTCCACGCTGGTGTTCGCCGTGGACCTGCTGGCAAAGATGTAAGACTGTTCCGGTTGCCCAGTTCATCAGTAAGAGGAGCAATTCAGTGAGCATCGAGAAGCCCGAGATCGACTTCCCGGGTGGCGAACCGCCGGCCGACCTGGAGATCAAGGACATCTGGGAGGGCGACGGTGCGGTCGCCAAGGCCGGCGACATGGTCAAGGTCCACTACGTGGGCGTGGCCTTCTCCACCGGCGAGGAGTTCGACGCTTCCTGGAACCGCGGCACCCCGCTGCAGTTCCAGCTCGGTGTCGGTCAGGTCATCTCCGGCTGGGACCAGGGCGTGCAGGGCATGAAGGTCGGCGGCCGTCGCCAGCTGACCATCCCCGCGCACCTCGCCTACGGTGACCGCGGCGCCGGCGGCCGGATCGCCCCGGGCGAGACGCTGATCTTCGTCTGCGACCTGGTCGCCGTCTGATCCGCAGCCGTGCGATGAGAGGGCCCGTGCCTGGAGGCACGGGCCCTCGCTTTTGTCCGGACACCGCCTAGCGGTACGGTCGACGGTCGTAGAGCAAAACAGAAAGGGCGTCGATGGCGATTGCCAAGGCCGAGCGGCTGATGAACCTGGCTCTGTGTCTGCTGGGGACCCGGCGCCCGCTGAGCAAGCGCGAGCTGCGCGGTTCCATCGAGGCCTACCTGGAAGCCGGCTCCGACGACGCCTTCAACCGGATGTTCGAGCGCGACAAGGATGATCTGCGCGAGCTCGGTCTGGTCATCGAGACCGTGGAGAACCTGGACGGCGACGCGGGATACCTCGCCCGCCGCGACAGCAACCGGCTGCCCCCGATCACGCTGGACGCCGAGGAGGCCGCCGCGCTGGGCCTGGCCGCCAAGGTCTGGCAGCAGGCGCGGCTGGCCGGTGCCGCCAGCGGTGCGCTGCAGAAGCTGCGGGCCGCGGGCATGCCGGAGGCCGAGGACGACTACGAGGTGCACAGCGCCCTCGAACCCCGTATCCCCGTGCATGAGGCCGCGTTCGAACCGCTGATGCTGGCCTGCCGGGACCGCCGCGCGGTGACTTTCGACTACCGCAAGGCCAACGCCGCGCGGCCCGAGCAGCGGCATGTCGAGCCCTGGACGCTGGAGTGCTGGCGCGGCCACTGGTATCTGGCCGGCTGGGACCGGGACCGCGGCGCCGAGCGGGTGTTCCGGCTCTCCCGGATCACCGGCCGGGTCCGCTCCCGGGCCGGGGCCTTCACCGTCGAGGTGCCCGACGTCGTGACCGTCCGTGAGACCGTCGAGAGCTGGGCGGGGGAGACGGCGACCCGGACCGCGCGGATCAGGCTGCGGGCCGGTGCCGGATACCCGCTGCGCTCGCGCGCCATATCGGTGCGTGAACTCGGGAACGGGTGGGAGGAATTGGAGATTCCGTACGGGCACGGTCTGGACGCCTGGCTCGTCGAGTTCGGTCCGGACGTCGTCGTACAGGAACCCGCCGATCTGCGGGCCGATGTGGTGGACCGGCTGCGCGCCGTGGCCAAGGACTGAGGGGAACCGTATTCATGGCCACGAACGCGATCGACCAGACCCGCCGGATGCTCTCCCTGGTGACGTATCTGCGTGAGCGCCCCGGCGCCCATGTCCAGGACGTCGCCCGCGCTTTCGGGATCACCGAGGACGAACTGATCTCGGACCTCGACGTACTGCCCATGTGCGGTACGAGCTTCCGCGGCGGCGATCTGCTGGACATCGACACCGACGGCGACCGGATCTGGTGGCACAACCCGGACGACGTCGCCGAGCCGCTGCGGCTCGCGGCCGACGAGGCGACGGCGCTCCTGGTCGCCGCCCGCGCCGTGGCCACGCTGCCGGGGCTGCGCGAGAGCGACCGGCAGGCGCTGCTGCGGGCCACCGCGAAGCTGGAGACCGCGGCCGGTGAGGTGGGAGCGGCGAGCTCGCGGCTCTCGGTCATCTTCGAGTCCGAGGGCGGTGTCTTCGCCGATGTCGACCGGGCGATCTCCGAGCGGCGCCGGCTCTGGCTGCGCTACTACTCGCCCGCGCGCGATGAACTCACCGAGCGTGAGGTGGACCCGATCCGGCTGTTCGCCGTGGGACACACCTACATGGAGGCCTGGTGCAGGTCCTCCGAGGACCGGCGTACGTTCCGGCTCGACCGGGTCGCCGAGATCCGGCTGCTGGACGCGCCGGCCGCGCCGCCCGAGCTGGAGCTTCGGGACCTCTCCGAGGGGCTCGTCCAGCCGGCGGCCGAGGACCCGGAGGTCGTGGTCGAGGTGGGCCCCGGGGGCCGGTGGGTCGCCGAGTACTACCCGCACGACAGCGCCGATGAGCTGTCCGACGGCGGGCTGCGGATCACTCTGCGCACGCCCGATCCGGCCTCGCTGCGCAGGCTGGCGCTGCGGCTCGGAGGGGAAGGGCGCATCGTCTCCCCGCCGGATCTGGCGCAGAGCGCACAGCGGGCTGCCCGCGCGGCGCTCGCTGCCTACGACGAGTCGGCCTGAGCGGATACCCGAGGGAGATATGAGTCATATGTCTGTGGTATCCGGTGTGTCCACCGTGGTGGTGCCCGAGTCCGTACGGTTCAAGGCCGCCTGCCCGGACTGCCGCGAACGGTTCGAGCTGGCGGCGAGTGCCATCCGTCTCGCTGTGGGCGCCAGCCGCCGGACGACGTTCTACTCCTTCACCTGCCCGGAATGCGGCTCGGCCGTCCGTAAGCCCGCCGGGGAACGGATAATCGAGCTGCTCACCGGTGGCGGGGTGCGGACCCTGCGCCTGCACACCGGCCTCTAGACCTTCGGACACCTAGACACATCGAGGCTCTGCGCATGTTCTGGCCCATGCTCGCCATCGCCCTGGGGTTTCTCGGGATCGCCGTCCTCGGTGTGCTGGCCGTCAAGGTCTTCGTCGAGGCCCAGCGTCTGGGGCGTCAGGTGGAGCGGACCACCCAGCGCATCAACCGGGCCGCACAGGACCTGGAGCGGGCCGCGACCGACCTTGCCGCCACCGGTGAGGCACTGCGCTAGGTGTACCGCCCACGCGATCCTGTGGGCCCGTGAGCAGGGGGGATCGATCGGGGAGGGCGCGGCCTCCTGTTTCCCGGGTTCGAGGGGTACGCTGCTGAACGCGGCCCTGAGAGCGAGGCGTGGGCCGTAATCGCAAGGATGCATGGGTATTGCCCTGCGTTTACTCCTGCGGGATACGATCGCTGACAGTACGAAGATCGGACGTCCGTCCGACGTTCGGTCCGCCCCACCCCTGCTGCCTCGGTGAGAAGGTACACGCATATGTTCGGAAGGCTCGGCGCTCCCGAGATCATCCTGATCCTCGTCGTCATTGTTCTGCTGTTCGGCGCGAAGAAGCTTCCTGACATGGCTCGCTCGCTCGGCAAGTCGGCCCGCATCCTCAAGAGCGAGGCCAAGGCCATGAAGTCCGAGGGCAGCCCGTCGGCCACCCCGGCCGAGCCGGCGAACGACGCCGCCCAGGACCAGGTCGCCCCGCGCACCATCCAGGCCGCGCCCGGTGACGTGACCAGCTCGCGTCCGGTCGCAGAGCCGACCGACTCGACCAAGCGCTGACAACCGGGCCGACGCAGGCGCCGTGATCGGTGACGCCCTGCTGCACGAGATGAGGACGTGGGTTGCTCAAGTCTGCCCGCAAACAGGAGACGGATCCAGAGGGCCGCATGCCCCTGGTGGAGCACCTGCGTGAGCTGCGGAACCGGCTGGCGAAGGCCTTGCTCGGGATCGTCGTCGTCACGATCGTGGCTGCCTTCTTCTACAAGGGGATCATCGAGTTCTTCACCGATCCGGTGCTGAAGTCGGTCGGTTGCGAGTCCAGCTTCGCCGAGCTCGCCAAGAAGCAGGACGGTACGTGCGCGCGTATCGTCCTCAACGGTCTGCTCACCCCGTTCACCCTCGCCCTCAAGGTGTCCTTGATGGCAGGTGTCGTACTCTCCTCGCCGATCTGGCTCTACCAGCTGTGGGCCTTCGTCGCCCCGGGGCTGCACAAGCACGAGAAGAAGTACTCCCTCGCCTTCGTGGGCGCGGGATTCCCGCTCTTCCTCGCCGGTGGCTTCTTCGCGTACAAGACGCTGCCCACGATGGCCCGGGTACTCCTGGAATTCTCGCCCGCCGGGCTGGACAACCAGCTGCCGCTGGACGATCTGCTGGATCTGATCACGCGCATGGTGGTGGTCTTCGGGCTCTCCTTCGAGCTGCCCCTGCTGCTCGTCATGCTGAACTTCGGCGGGATCATCACCGGCAAGCGGATGCTCGGCTGGTGGCGGGGCATGATCATGGGCATCACGGTCTTCGCCGCGCTGGCCACCCCCAGTACCGACCCGCTGACGATGCTGGCGCTCGCCGGACCGATCTGGGTGCTGTACTTCGTGGCCACGGCGATCTCGCTCCTCAACGACCGCCGCAAGGCACAGATCGCGGCGGCGGGGCCCGCCGACGACGAGGCGTCGGAGCTGGACCTCACCCCGGAGGACATCGGCGAGATCGAGCCGGTCGCGTCCAGCCGCTCGCTGCCCGCCCAGGCGAGCCCGGACCGTGACCGGGTCAACGGTTACGACGACATCACCTGACCTTGTAAGGTCCCCCGGGTGACCAGCGAGATCACTCTTTTCGTCAATCCCACCGCAGGACGCGGCCGGGGCGCGCACGCCGCGCAGCCGGCCGCTTCCGCGTTGCGGGACGCCGGATTCTCCGTACGTACGGTTCTCGGCGTGGACGCCGACGACGCCCTGCGACGGGCCCGTGAGGCCGTCGTGGGCGGGACCGGTGCGCTGATAGCCGTGGGCGGGGACGGGATGATGTCCCTCGCCCTGCAGGCCGTTGCCGGAACGAGGACCCCGCTCGGGGTCGTCGCCGTGGGCACCGGGAACGACTTCGCCCGCGCGCTCGGGATGCCGATACGGGATCCGGCCGCTGCCGGACGGCTGGCCGCCGAGGCGCTCAAGGGCGGCAGCGTCCGCGAGATCGACCTCGGACGGGTCGGTGAGCGGTGGTTCGGGTCCGTGCTCGCCTCCGGCTTCGACTCCCGGGTCAACGACCGCGGCAACCGGATGCGCTGGGTCGGCGGACGGTTCAAGTACGACCTCGCGATCCTCGCCGAACTCGCCGCGATCAAACCCATCCCGTACCGCATCAGGCTGGACGGCGGACCGGTCCGGGAGATCGAGGCGACGCTCATCGCGGTGGGCAACGGATCGACGTACGGCGGAGGCATGCGGATCTGCGCGGACGCCGTCATGGACGACGGGCTCTTCGACGTCACCGTCGTCGGGGACTGCAGCCGCACCACCCTGCTCAAGGTCTTCCCCCGCGTCTACAAGGGAACACACCTCGACCACCCCAAGGTCACTGTGTACCGGGTCTCCTCGATCGAGCTGGCCGCAGCGGGTGTGACCGCGTACGCGGACGGTGAACAGCTCGGGGCACTGCCGCTCACCGCGACCTGCGTACCGGGCGCGGTGAGCGTGCTCGCGCCGGGTTCTCCCCGGGCAATTTAAAGATCGCGTCACTGTCGGAGGTGGCGGGTAGGCTCGTAAGCAAGATGACAGAGGACCTCTCACCAGCTGAGCGATACCAGGCTTCTCGGATCCGTGCCGCCGAGCTGGCCACCGCCCTCGCGCCCTTCCGCGAGATGTACGAGTTCGATCTGGACCCCTACCAGATCGAGGCCTGTGAGGCACTGGAGGCCGGCAAGGGGGTGCTCGTCGCTGCCCCGACGGGCTCGGGCAAGACGATCGTCGGCGAGTTCGCCGTGCACCTCGCCCTCGAACAGGGCCGCAAGTGCTTCTACACCACGCCCATCAAGGCCCTGTCCAACCAGAAGTTCACCGACCTGGTCAAGCGCTACGGACCGGAAAAGGTGGGCCTGCTCACCGGCGACAACAGTGTCAACGGCGATGCCCCGGTGGTCGTCATGACCACCGAAGTGCTGCGGAACATGTTGTACGCGGGCTCGCAGGCGCTGCGCGGCCTCGGCTATGTCGTGATGGACGAGGTGCACTACCTCTCCGACCGCTTCCGGGGCGCCGTCTGGGAGGAAGTGATCATCCACCTCCCGGAATCCGTGACGCTGGTGTCACTGTCGGCGACCGTGTCCAACGCCGAGGAGTTCGGAGACTGGCTGGACACCGTCCGCGGTGACACCCAGGTCATCGTCTCCGAGAGCCGCCCCGTGCCGCTCTGGCAGCACGTGCTGGCGGGCCGTCGGATGTACGACCTCTTCGAGGAGGAGACCGACCACGGCGGCCGCGGCGCCGGACGCCGTGAGGTCAACCCCGATCTCCTCCGGCTCGCCCGGATGGAGAACCAGCGGACGTACAACCCGCGTGACCGCCGCCGCGGCAAGATGGTGCGCGAGGCGGACCGTGAGCGCGAGCGGCGCCAGCGCAGCAGGATCTGGACCCCGTCCAGGCCCGAGGTCATCGACCGGCTGGACGCCGAAGGGCTGCTCCCCGCCATCACGTTCATCTTCAGCCGGGCCGGCTGTGAGGCCGCCGTACAGCAGTGTCTGCACGCCGGCCTGCGCCTCAACGACGAGGACAAGCGCCGCCTGGTCCGCGAGATCGTCGAGGAGCGGACCTCGTCCATCCCCGGCGAGGACCTCCATGTCCTCGGCTACTACGAGTGGCTCGAAGGACTGGAGCGAGGCATTGCCGCGCACCACGCCGGCATGCTGCCCACGTTCAAGGAAGTCGTCGAGGAACTCTTCGTACGGGGGCTCGTCAAGGCCGTCTTCGCGACGGAGACCCTCGCCCTCGGCATCAACATGCCCGCACGCTCGGTCGTGTTGGAGAAGCTCGTCAAGTGGAACGGCGAACAGCACGCCGACATCACCCCCGGCGAGTACACCCAGCTCACCGGGCGGGCCGGACGGCGCGGGATCGACATCGAAGGCCATGCGGTGGTGCTGTGGCAGCGCGGCATGGACCCGGCGGCGCTGGCCGGACTCGCGGGTACGCGTACGTATCCGCTGCGCTCCAGCTTCCGGCCTTCGTACAACATGGCCGTCAATCTTGTGCACCAGTTCGGGCGGCACCGCTCGCGCGAACTGCTGGAGACCTCCTTCGCACAGTTCCAGGCCGACCGTTCGGTGGTCGGGATCTCCCGGCAGGTCCAGCGGAACGAAGAGGGACTGGAGGGCTACCGGGAGGGCATGACCTGCCACCTCGGTGACTTCGAGGAGTACGCGCGGCTTCGCCGCGAGCTCAAGGACCGGGAGACCGAGCTGGCCAAGCAGGGCGCGTCGCAGCGGCGGGCCGAGGCGGCGGCGTCCCTGGAGAAGCTCAAGCCCGGCGATGTCATCCATGTGCCCACCGGCAAGTTCGCCGGACTGGCACTGGTCCTCGACCCCGGGCTGCCCGCCGGGCGGACCAATGGGCACGGGCACCGCGGGCTCGAATACCACGACGGGCCGCGGCCGTTGGTGCTGACCGCCGAGCGGCAGGTCAAGAGGCTCGCCTCGATCGACTTCCCGGTTCCGGTGGCGGCGCTGGAGCGGATGCGGGTGCCGAAGTCGTTCAATCCGCGCTCGCCGCAGTCCCGCCGCGATCTGGCCTCCGCGCTGCGGACCAAGGCGGGGCACATAGTGCCCGAGCGGCACCGCAAGGGGCGGGCCGCGGCGGCCGACGACCGGGAGATCGCCCGCTACCGGGCGGAGTTGCGTGCGCACCCCTGTCACGGGTGCTCCGAGCGTGAGGACCATGCGCGCTGGGCCGAGCGGTATCACCGGCTGCAGCGTGACACGAAGCAGTTGGAGCGGCGGATCGAAGGGCGGACGAACACGATCGCCCGCACCTTCGACCAGATCGTCGCACTGCTCACCGAGCTCGACTACCTGCGGGGCAACGAGGTCACTGCGCACGGGCGGCGGCTGGCGCGGCTCTACGGCGAGCTGGATCTGCTGGCGAGCGAATGCCTGCGGGCCGGGGTGTGGGAGGGCCTGAACCCTGCCGAACTCGCGGCGTGCGTCTCGGCGTTGGTGTACGAGGCGCGACAGTCCGATGACGCGGTGGCGCCGAAGCTGCCCTCGGGTCCCGCGAAGGCAGCGATGGGCGAGATGGTCCGGATCTGGGGCCGGCTCGATGCCCTGGAGGAGGACTTCAAGATCAACCAGGCGGAGGGGGTCGGGCAGCGCGAACCCGATCTGGGGTTCGCCTGGGCGGTCTACATGTGGGCGTCGGGGCGGACGCTGGACGAGGTGCTGCGCGAGGTGGAGATGCCGGCGGGGGACTTCGTGCGGTGGTGCAAGCAGGTGATCGATGTGCTGGGGCAGATTGCGGCTGCGGCGCCGGGGGAGGGGAGTTCTGTGGGGCGGAGTGCGCGTAAGGCGGTGGACGGGGTGTTGCGGGGGGTTGTGGCTTACAGCTCTGTGGGGTGAGGGGTTGTGGGGCGGGGCGGTGTTGGGGCGGTGTTGGGGGTGCGCCTGCGGCGGGCTTGTCCCCTACCCATCCCCAAGCTCTCAACTTCGTTCGAGCAGGGGAGACCCCACTCTTCCCGAAACCGGGGCTCTGCCCCGGACCCCGGTCCTCAAGCGCCGGACGGGCTGGGGGGTAGCGGGGCTCTGCCCCGGGTCCCGGTCCTGAAGCGCCGGACGGGCTGGGTGGTAGCGGGGTGCTCTGCCCCGGGCCTCGGTCCTCAAGCGCCGGACGGGCTGAAATTGACCGGCGGGGTGGGATTGCGGGCTGCGTCTCGTTTGGCTACTTCTTCTCGGACTATCGGGATGACGTGCCTTCCGAAGTCGATCGCGTCGTCCAGGAGGTCGTAGCCGCGGGCGGAGAGGATTTCCACGCCCAGGTCGTAGTAGTCCAGCAGTGCCTGTGCCACCGTTTCCGGTGTTCCCACCAGGGCCGTCGAGTTGCCGGCGCCGCCCGTTTCCGCCGCGGTGGGTGTCCACAGTGCGCGGTCGTGGCGATCGCCCTCGGCGGCCACGGCGAGGAGGCGTTGGGAGCCTGCGTTCTCCGGGTTGTTCAGGGGGTGGCGGCTCAGTGGTGTGCCGGACTTACGGGCCTTGATGCGGGCCAGCGTTCGGTGGGCCTTTTCCCAGGCCAGTTCCTCGGTCGGGGCGATGATCGGCCGGAAGGCCACTTGGATCCTGGGGACGTCCGTACGGCCGGCTGCCTTCGCCGCGGCCCGCACCGACTCGATCTGCTCCGCGGTCCGGGCCAGCGGCTCGCCCCACAGGCAGTAGATGTCGGCCTCGGCGCCCCCGGCCGCGTACGCCGCCGGGGAGGAACCCCCGAACGAGACCCGCGGATGCGGCTGCTGCACGGGGAAGGTGTCGCTCACGAAGTCGTTGAAGCGGTAGTGCGTGCCCTCATGGTCGAAGGGCTCGTGCGACGTCCACGCCTTCTTGATGATCTGGATGGCCTCACGGGTGCGCGCGTACCGCTCGTCCTTGGTGAGGAAATCGCCCTCGCGCTGCTGCTCGTGGTCATTGCCGCCGGTGATGAAGTGGACGGCGAGGCGGCCGTCGCTGATCCGGTCCAGCGTGGCGAAGGTCTTGGCCGCGAACGTCGGGTACGAGACGTTGGGGCGGTGGGCGACCAGGATCTGGAGCGTCTCGGTGCGGGCCGCGATGTAGGCGGCGGCCGGGGACGGGTCGGGGGAGCCGGAGCCGTAGGCGAACAGCACCCGGTCCCAGCCGTTGTCCTCGTGTGCGCGGGCGAGTTCGAGCGTGTACGCCTTGTCGAAGGACGCCCCGGAGCGGGGTGTCACTTCGGAACCTTCATTGGTCGCTGCGATGCCGAGAAACTCGACGGGCATGGCAAAGCCTCATCTCGTGCTGCGGGGTAACCGGGCGTGTGAAGCGCTGACGTCGGAGCAGTCAGGGACGACACGAGGCGGACCACACTCGACCGAAGTCGATGTGGTCGCGGGTGACCAGCCGCAGCTGAGGGCGCATCTGTCCAGTGGAACAGGCGTGTTGGCGCCGAGTCAACTGTTTCCGGGATCAATGCCGAGGTATGCGCGCCAGCCGCCGTGCGAGGTGATGTCGGCGGCGCCGTCGAGCGCGTAGGGCTCGCAGAGGAATCCGGGGACCGCGGTTCCGTCGGCGAGTTCCACCCGGCCCAGCGCCATCGGCGCCGGGAGAGCGGCGATGAGCCGGCCGAGCCCTTCTGCGGGCAGCTCCCACAGTTCCGCCTCGATCGCGGCCCCACCCTCCCCGATCCGTTCCAGGCCCGGCTTGGGCGGGTCTGTGCGCAGGGCGTGCAGGCGGTAGACAGGGGCGGTGGCCGTGGTGCGGATCGGACGGGCGCCCAGGGAGAGGAGCTGGGGGTTCAGGGGCTGGCCGGTCAGGTGGGCGCCCACCACCGCGATACGGGAGGGCGGGGTCAGCAGCGTGGCGATCCGGGCCAGGCGTTCATCGGTGTGCGCCGGGCCGATCAGCATCACGCCGAACGGCAGCCCGTCCACCTCGCCCGCGGGGGCCGCCACAGCGCACAGGTCGAACAGATTGGTGGAGTTGGTGAACCGGCCGAGGCGGGCATTGGCGCCCAGCGGGTCGGCGGCGACCGCGGCGAGCGTGGGGTGGCCTGGTGCGGTCGGCAGCAGGAGTGCGTCCGCGTCGCCGAGCGCGGCCGTCGCGGCGGTGCGCAGGGCGGCCAGCCTTGCCTGGTCGGCGAAGAGGCGGTGTGCCGGGATGTCGCGGGCAGCGGTGATGATCCCGGCGACCGTGGGGTCGAGTCCGGGCGCGTCGGGTGCGCCGTCGATGAATGCTCCGACCGCGGTGTAGCGCTCGGCGACGAACGCACCCTCGTACAGCATCGCGGCGGCCTCGGTGAACGGGGTCAGGTCGATGTCCTGGAGCACCGCGCCCGCCGCGCGGAGGCGGGCGGCCGCCGATTCGTATGCCTGCGCCCAACCGGGGTCGAGCTCGCCGAGCTGTCGGGTGGGCGGGACCGCGATCCGCCAGGGGCCCGGAATGCGGGAGCGGTCCGGCTGCGGGGCGGGGGTGGCCATCAGGGCCATCGCCTGCTCGGCCTCGGGGAGCGTACGGGCGAAGACGGTGACGCAGTCCAGGCTCGCGCAGGCGGGGACCACACCTTCGGCCGGGACGAGGCCGCGGGTCGGTTTCAGGCCGACAATGCCGTTGAACGCGGCCGGGACCCGGCCGGAGCCCGCGGTGTCCGTGCCCAGCGCGAGGTCCGCGATGCCGAGGGCGACGGCGACCGCGGAACCCGAGCTGGAGCCTCCGCTGACGCGGGACGGGTCATGGGCGCTGCGTACCGCGCCGTACGGGGAACGGGTGCCGACCAGACCCGTGGCGAACTGGTCCAGATTGGTCGTGCCGATCACCAGCGCTCCGGCGGCGCGGAGGCGGGCCACCACCGGGGCGTCGGCGCTCGGCTCGTACGCGTACGAGGGACAGCCCGCGGTGGTGGGGAGGCCGGCCACATCGATGTTGCCCTTGACGGCCAGCAGACGGCCCGCGAGGGGGAGGTGCTCGCCCGCGGCCAGACGGGCGTCGAGACCTCGGGCCTCGGCCTCCAGGTCGGTCCTGGGGCGCAGGCCGATCCAGAGTTCGGGGCGGTCGACCGCTTCGATGCGGGCGTACGCGGCCCGGACGCGGGCGACGAGGGGGGAGAGCGTCGGCATGGGTGTTCCTCAGTTCTCGTGGAGCGGGGCCAGGATCAGCAGTGCCGTACCCGGTTCCACCTGGGCGCCCGGCCGGGTGAGTACCTCCGTGACGATGCCGGCCGCGGGGGCGTGGACACGGGACTCCATCTTCATCGCCTCCAGCGCCAGCAGGGGCTGACCTGCCGTCACCGTGTCGCCTGCGGCGACATTCAGCTGCCAGACGGATGCGGCGAACTCCGCCTCCACCAGATGGCCGCCCGGTGGCACCGTCACCTCGGCGGCCGGGGGCGCGGGTGCAGCCGCCGCGTCCGCGCGGGCGAACTCGCCCGCCGCCTCCCAGGCATCCCGTTCGGCCGCGAAAGCGCTGCCCTGGCGGGTGCGGAACCCCGCGATCGATTCGGCGTTGCGCGCGAGGAACTCCTCGTACCGCGCCAGGGAGAACTCGCCCTCCTCGATGCGCGGCACGAACCGTCCCGATGTGATGTCCGCACGCAGTTCGAGGAGTTCGTCCGCCTCCACGGGGTACCACTTGATGCGGTCGAAGAACCGCAGCAGCCACGGCGATCCGGGCTCGAAGGCGCCGCGCTGCTGCCAGCCCGACCAGACCTGCGTGGTGCGGCCCACGAACTGGTAGCCGCCCGGCCCCTCCATCCCATAGATGCAGAGATAGGCGCCGCCGATGCCGACCGAGTTCTCCGCGGTCCAGGTGCGGGCCGGGTTGTACTTGGTGGTGACCAGGCGGTGGCGCGGGTCCAGCGGCGTGGCGACCGGGGCGCCCAGATACACATCGCCCAGGCCCATCACCAGATACTCGGCGTCGAACACCGTGTGGTACACGTCGTCGACCGAGTCCAGACCGTTGACCCGGCGGATGAACTCGATGTTCCACGGGCACCACGGGGCGTCGTCCCGTACCCCCGCCATGTAGCGGGCGATGGCCTCGCGGGTCGCCGGATCGTCCCAGGACAGCGGGAGATGCACGGTGCGGGACGGCACGGTCAGGGCGTGCGTGGGCGGGAGCGCGGCCTCGGTGGCGTGGAGGAGGTCCAGGAGCCGGTCCTGGGACAGGACGCTCGGGTCCAGCTGGATCTGGAGCGAGCGGATGCCGGGTGTGAGACCGGTGATGCCGGGTACGGCCGCGGCGGTCAGGGCCTCCATCAGCGCGTGCACCCGCATGCGCAGGGCCAGATCCAGCTGCATCGGGCCGTACTCGACCAGCACGTTGTCGTCGCCGCTGCGGCGGTAGGTGACGTCGTCGCTCCGGTACAGGATGCCGCCGTCGACGATGTCCGGGCGCGGCTCGCCGGTGATCGTGACCGGTGTGAAGCGGACCGTGTCGCCGGGGCGCAACTGGCCCAGCTTCCAGCGTTCACCCGTCAGCACCGTCGCCGGGCAGACGAAGCCGCCCAGGGACGGGCCGTCCGGGCCGAGCAGTACGGGCATGTCGCCCGTGTAGTCGACCGCTCCCACGGAATACGGCGTGTCATGGATGTTCGAGGGGTGGAGTCCGGCCTCGCCGCCGTCCGTGCGGGCCCAGCGCGGTTTGGGGCCGACCAACCGGACGCCCGTGCGGGCCGAGTTGAAGTGGACCTTCCAGTCGGCGGCGTAGAAGTCGTGGATGTCCTGTTCGGTGAAGAACTCCGGTGCGGCGTGCGGGCCTTCGGCTGCGCCGATGTGCCAGATGCCGTCGATGCGCGGACGGTCGGCGTCCGGTACGGGGGTGCCCGACGCCCGCGCTGCGCCGCCGTGCAGGACATCGCCCGTGCGCAGGGCCCGGCCGCCGTGTCCGCCGAAGCCGCCGAGGGTGAAGGTGGCCGCGCTGCCGAGGAAGCCGGGTACGTCCAGGCCGCCTCCGGCGAACAGGACGTACGTACGCAGTCCGTGTTCTGCCGGTGTGCCGATGGCGAGGGTGGCGCCCGCCGGGACCGTCAACGGCTCCCACTGCGACACGGGCCGGCCGTCCAGCGTGACGGGGGCGGGTGCGCCGGTCACGCACACGGTCGTCGGGTGCGTGAAGCGCAGCGTCGGTCCCTGGAGCGTGCATTCGAGGCCCGGTGCGCCCGCGTCGTTGCCGACGGCCGTGTTGCCGAGCCGGAACGACAGATCGTCCATCGGGCCCGACGGCGGGACGCCGACCTGCCAGTGGCCCGTGCGGCCGGGCCAGTCCTGCACCGTGGTGAGGGTGCCGCCGGAGACCACCTCGATGCGCGGGGTCGGGTCGGTGACCGTGGCGAGGGTGGCCGTGGAGTGCGTGGCGCCGCGCACCCGGTCGTCGGCCAGGGCGGCCCGTACCAGGCCGAGGTTGGTCTCGATGCCGTCGATCCGGGTGGCGGCGAGTGCCGCGTCGAGCCGTGCGAGGGCCTCGGCGCGGTCCGCGCCGTACGCGATGACCTTGGCCAGCATCGGGTCGTACGCCGTCGTCACCTCCGTACCCGTCTCGATCCAGGTGTCCACGCGCAGCCCGTCGCCCTCGGGGAAGGCGACCCGGGTCAGCAGGCCCGCGCCGGGACGGTGGTCGCGAGTCGGGTCCTCGGCGTACACGCGCGCCTCGACGGCATGGCCGCGCGGTGCGCCGGGTTCGCGTACGACAGCGGTGTCGCCCTGCGCGAGCCGCAGCATCCACTCGACGAGGTCCACGCCGTGGATCTCCTCGGTGACCGGATGTTCGACCTGCAGGCGGGTGTTGACCTCCAGGAAGTACGCCTCGGCGCGCGCGGCGTCGTACACGAACTCCACGGTGCCCGCGGAGCGGTAGCCGACCGCCGCGCACAACTCGCGTGCGGACAGCGCCAGTTGCGCGCGTACGTGGTCGGGAAGGGCGGGTGCGGGGGCCTCCTCCAGGACCTTCTGGTTACGGCGCTGGAGGGAGCAGTCCCGGTCGCCGAAGGTCACCACGCGGCCGTGCCCGTCGCCGAAGACCTGGACCTCGACATGGCGGGCGTCCTCGACGAGACGTTCCAGGAAGACACCGGCCGAGGAGAAGGAGGCGGCGGCGACCCGCTGCACCCGCTCCCAGGCGTCGGTGAGTTCGTCGGTGGATCGACATGCCGACATGCCGATGCCGCCGCCACCGCCGGTGGCCTTGAGCATCACGGGATAGCCGATGCGCTCGGCCGCCGCCAGAGCCGACGGCAGATCGGGCAGCAGCCCGGTGCCGGGGGCGAGCGGCACGCCCGCCGCCTCGGCCGCCGCGCGTGCGGTGTGCTTGGCGCCGAACAGTTCCAGCTGATCGGCGGTCGGGCCGACGAAGACGATCCCGGCGTCCTCGCAGCGCCGCGCGAACCCGGCGTCCTCGGAGAGGAATCCGTAGCCGGGGTGGATGGCGCCCGCCCCGGTGTCCTTGGCCGCCCTCAGGATCAGGTCGGCGTCGAGGTACGACTCCTTGGCGGGCGCGGGGCCGAGCCGTACCGCCTCGTCGGCGAGACGGACGTGGGGCGAGGAGCGGTCGGGGTCGGAGAAGACCGCGACGGTACGAATGCCGAGACGGCGGGCGGTGCGGATGATGCGTACGGCTATCTCGCCCCGGTTGGCCACCAGCAGCGTGTCGAAGTCGCTCATGCGGTGGCTCCGCTGACGGCGGCCTCGGTGATGGTGGCTTCTACGGCTGTCGGGTCGAAGCCGTTGCAGGGGTTGTTGATCTGGGGGCAGTTGGAGATCAGGACCAGGACATCCGTCTCGGCGCGCAGCGTCACCCGCAGACCCGGGGCCGAGATGCCGTCGACGATGCCGAGCGTGCCGTCCTTCTCGACCGGGACGTTCATGTACCAGTTGATGTTGGAGACCAGATCGCGCTTGCCGAGCCCGTGCCGCGCGCCCTCGGCGAGGAAGTTGTCGACGCAGGCGTGCTGCGACCAGGTGTGGTGTCCGTAGCGAAGCGTGTTGGACTCCTTGGAGCAGGCGCCACCGACCGTGTCGTGGCGGCCGCAGGTGTCCTCGGTGACCGTCATCAGCGGGGTGTGCTCGTTCGACATCAGCACGCTGCCCGTGGTGAGGAAGATGCCGCCCTGCGCGTGGACGGTGTCCGGGGCGCTGTAGCGGACGGACGTGTCGTGGGCGTCGTACGCCAGGAAGTCCACGGCCTGGTTGCCGTGCAGGTCGGTCAGCGTGAGCTGTTCCCCCGCGCGGACGACGGCGGACCAGGCGGCCCGCGCGGGGATCAGGTCCGAGCGGCGGATGCTGTCGGTGTCGGTGACAGCGGTGGCGACGGTCATGCGAGCCCCCTGGCGGTGAGGAAGTCGAGCGTGTTGAGGAAGGCCCGGTGACCCTCCGGGGCGGCATCCCAGAACGGGTCCCCGGGCGCCGTCGGCCCGGCGCGCCAGGCCAGTACCTCCAGCGGGGTGCAGACGTACTCCGGACGTGGGTCCAGTGGATGCGGGACGTTCGCGATCAGTGCGGTCAGATCCTGCTCGGCGCGCAGCGTCACCGCGGCGCCCGCTCCGGCCGGGCCGGTGAAGTCCAGGGTGCCGTCCTCCCGTACCTCCACCCCCTGGAAGAAGGAGACCGAGGGCGGCAGGTCGCGCGGGCCGAGACCGTTCTTGGCCGCGGCCAGCTTCAGCAGCTCCCGGCCGGCGGGGGAGGCCGACTGCGGGGTGCCGTCGCCGTACCGCGCGGTGTTCCGTACGAGGGTCGAGGTGCCGCAGAGCGCGTCGTGGCGGCCGGAGGAGTCGGCGATCACCGAGGCGAGGACCCGGCCCTGGTCGGAGAGGAGCAGCCGGCCGGCGCCGAGGTAGGCGTTCCACTGGACCTTCACCGTGTCGGCGGTGTTGAGCCGCTCCCACGGCCGCCCGTCGACGTACAGCAGCAGATGGGCGCAGGCGTCGCCCGCGAGGTCCGTGAGCCGCAGTTCGGTGCCGCGGGCCAGGACGCGGTGCGTGTAGCTGCCGCCCGCGACGGTCTCGGCCCAGACCGGCGGGCCGGGAAGAGGATCGGGCCAGTCGCTCGCGGGCACCACCGGCATGGACTCGGTACGGGTGCCGTGCTGGGCGCGGGCATGGTCCCGGGCTCCGTGTGTCGTCGCTGTCGCCATGGCTGGACCTCCGGCTCGACGGGGGCTGACGTGCTGATGCGGCCTGACTGCGGCCGATTTCTGTCGCACGACAGAAATTAGGACGCCGGGAAGTCGTGGCCATTGCCCGTCCGTTGCGCGGGAGTTACCGAGTGCTCACCAAGATCGCGTCGTCGGCGGATGTGCGACGATCGGCCCATGTCCAGCACCGGAAGAAAGGTCGGCCGCCCGCGGGCCCAGCAGCGGCCGGACAGCGGGCTGACCGCGCGCGACGAACTGCTCACCGCGGCCGCCGAGTTGTTCACCACGCGCGGATACGCCGCGACCACCACCCGGGCCGTCGCCGAGCGGGCGGGTATGCGTCAGGCGACGATGTACCACTACGTGGCGGGCAAGGAGGATCTGCTGGCCGAGCTGCTGGAGTCCACGGTCAGGCCGTCGCTGGCACTGGCGAGGCGGCTGCTCGCTGACGGGGCGACGGACGCGGAGGACCGGCTGTGGGAGCTGTGCCGCTCGGACGTGGCGCTGCTGTGCGGCGGTCCGCACAACCTCGGAGCGCTGTATGTGCTGCCCGAGGTGCGGGCCGAGCGGTTCGCGGACTTCCACCGCGTCCGGGCCGAACTGAAGCAGGCGTACGGGCAGTTGCTGGCGGCCACGGAGGCGGGCGCGGCCCTCGGCGAGGACGAGGCGTCACTCCGCACGGACCTGGTGTTCGGGCTGATCGAGGGCGTGATCCTGGTCCACCGGTCCGGTCCGGAGCGTGCGGTCGGCGCGTTCGCGGCGGCCACGGCGGATGCGGCGCTGCGGATCGTGGGCGTGGGGAAGGGCTGAGGTTCGGCGCAGGGGCGGGGCAACGGCCGTCGGCCGGTCCGCTCCATGCGGACCGGCCGACGGGCCTTGGCTCAGGTCGGGTGCTTGCCGCTCTTCATCGACACCCCTACGCAGGCCAACCCCAGCAGCACGGTCAGTCCGCCGATGATGACGTTGTTGAGGATGACGCCGAGGTCCGGGCTGCTGCCGACGACCCACGTCGAGATGATCATCCAGGCGCCTATGGCGCAGATGGCCCAGCTCAGGCCGTACATCCGCTCCGGCATCACGGTGAACCCGAGGCCCAGCGCCGCGATCGCGATACCCATGATCAGGTTGTGCGTCGAGAGCGCGGGCTGGCTCGTCGTGAAGTTGACCACCCAGGGCGAGATGGCGCAGTAGAGGCCGATGAGGAACACCGGTGCATCCACGAGGGCCACGTCACGGCCACCGAGTACGCGGTTGTAGCGATCGCGCATTTCGGAAACATCGGGGTGACTGGCGATGTCGCGGCCGGTGTGCGAGAGGTTTGACATGGGTTCGTCTCCTTCGCTCCTGCAGACCTGGTTGCCGTTTTTGTGCGATTTTCGGCCTGCTAAGCCCATTCTGCCCTTATCTCACCCTTATGTGTAGTTGCAGGGCGTGTGAATGTCCGCGGGAATCACATCACGCGAGGCACGGTCCAAGCGGCGGGCCAAACCCACCAGGTCGGACGTCCGCAGCACGCGGCCCCCGTATCCCGGCAGCGGCACGTGCAGGGGGTCTGTCCACCGCGGCGGAATCGCGTCGAAGCCGTACACCGCTCCTGCCAGACCGCCGGTCACCGCCGCGACGGTGTCCGTGTCCCCACCCACGTCGACCGCCGCGGCCAGTGCGTTCTCGTACGTACCTGTGGTGCGCAGCGCCCACAGTGCGGTGCCCAGACACGGCCACACCGCGCCGTTGAACTCCGTCGCCGCGTCGGGATGCCAGCCGGGCGCGAGGACGGCGGCCCAGCGCTTGCGGTGATTCTCGTGCACGCGGTCCAGGGCATCAGGGAGGGCGGCGAACGGATCGCCACCCTCCAGCGCCACCCGGATCAGCTCGTGGAACACGGCGGTGCCCTCCCAGGCGGCCCGGTCGCCATGCGTCAGCGCGGCGATGCGGCGGGCGGCGCCCATCGTCGCTGCCTGCCCCGCCCGTGCGAAGTACACGGCAGGCGCGGCGGCCCGCATCAGCGAACCGTTGCCCGCCGCACGCCCGTTGATCTGGAAGTGCAGCGCCGCCGCGAGGTCCCAGGGGTCACCGCTCGTCAAAACGGCCTCGGTCTGCAGCCCGATGTCCTTCGGTTCACCCGCCGCCCATCGGCGAAACCGTCCGAACATGTCGGGGAGGTCCAGGCCGCCCTGCTCCAGCAGGGACTCCGCGACCAGAACGGCCATCTGGGTGTCGTCCGTGGCCTCGCCCGGATCCCAGCCGCCGCCCCCGCACATCGTGCCGACGCCGTCCGGGAAGCGGGCCGCGTACACGCCGGCGGGACCGAACTCGAACGGCGCCCCCAGCGCGTCGCCGATCGCCGATCCGATGAC
This sequence comes from Streptomyces sp. NBC_01217, assembly GCF_035994185.1. NCBI lineage: Bacteria > Bacillati > Actinomycetota > Actinomycetes > Kitasatosporales > Streptomycetaceae > Streptomyces > Streptomyces sp. NBC_01217. The sequence goes on along the minus strand of NZ_CP108538.1, from coordinate 1,778,699 downwards.
GGCACCTGCCACCCGGTTCTGCCGGTCCATGACGCCTGGACGGTTCATCGGGTCAGCGTACGGAGCGCGATCTCCTCCCGTACACGCGATAGACCGCACCGAGCAGCACCGTCGCACCCAGGAACAGCACCGTGAACCACTGGAAGTACCAGTGGCCGCCCGCCGGGTCGTACACCGCGGCCCGTGGCCAGGCCAGATTGACCGTCATTGCCGTTCCGTACAGGAAGGCCAGGGCGTTGACCGGAAGTCCCAGGCGGCCCAGCGAGAACAGGGGGTGGCCCGACTCGTCGTGGGTCGTGGCGTCGGTGTCCGGGGCGAGTGGGATGCCGCGCAGGCGGCGCAGGAGCATGGGGCCCGTGACCATCGCGTAGGCCAGGTAGAGCATCGCGATACACGTGGTGCCGATCGCGAGGAACGCCTCCGGGGACGCCAGGTTGAGCAGTCCGAGAGCCGCTGCCGCCGCGCCCACCAGAAGCGCGGGGGCGGCCGGCATTCCGGTGCGCGGGGAGACCTTCGCCAGCCGGGTGGAGCAGGGCAGGACCCCGTCGCGGGCCATCGAGAACAGCATCCGGGAACCGGCGGTCTGGATGGCGAGCGTGGCCACGGCGACGGCGACCGCCACATCGGCGAGCAGCAGCCGTCCCACCCCGTCGCCCAGGCTGCTGGTCAGCACGTACGAGAGGCCCTCCGTGGCCAGTCGCCCGTCGGTGAGGCTCGGCGCGGCCAGCACTCCGCCCAGCACCAGCAGCCCGCCCAGCACCCCGGCCGAGGCGAGCGCCAGCAGGATCGTGCGGGGCGCGGTGCGGCGTGGGCTGCGGGTCTCCTCGCTCATCTCGCCCGCGCTGTCGAACCCGATCAGGACGTACGCCGCCGTGAACGAACCGACGAGGAGCGCTCCGATCGCGCCGCCCTGTCCCCCGGTGTGCAGGGTGACACCGGTGCCGCGCTCGACGTGCGTGAACAGGAGCACCACGATGAGTACGGCACCGATGATCTCCGCCGTGACACCGATCCGGTTCACGGCCGACATGACCCGGTTGTCGAGCAGATTCACCGTCGTGGTGAGTGCCAGCAGCACCACCGCGAGCAGCGCCGCGTTGCCCGCGCCCGTCGGCGTGGTCGGCGCCGGGTCACCGCCCAGCAGCTGGAAGCCCGACCAGACCGCGGGAAGCACCACCTGGAGCGCGAGCGCTGCCGCGGCGACCACCACGATCTGCCCGATCACCATGATCCAGCCCGCGAACCAGCCGAAGGCGGGCGTGCTCAGCCGGGTCGACCACTGGTAGATCGCCCCCGACAGCGGGTAGCGGGCGGCGAGTTCGGCGAAGCACGCGGCCACCAGCAGCTGGCCGAGCAGCACCGCGGGCCAGGTCCAGAAGAAGGCGGCACCGCCGAACGAGAAGCCGAAGGCGAAGAATTGAAAGACGGTCGTGAGGACGGAGATGAAGGAGAACCCGGCCGCGAACGAGGCGTACCGCCCCATGGACCGGCGCAGCTCCTGCCGGTAGCCGAAACCGGCCAGGGCTTCGCGGTCGGTCCGGCCGGGCTCGGGCGGGTCCGGTCGTACGTCGGTTGGTGCGGTGGCGGTCATGTCAGCCCCTGTCGCCGATTTCCTGTCGGGCGACAGAAATTAGGGACGGGCTGTTTCAGCTGAATGACGCATCCGTGTCCGTGCGGGGCCGAAGTGCTCACGTGGGGGATGGACGGACTCGCGCCGGGGGGGGCGGCTCGGGTGCCGTGCGGGCCGGGACCGGGGTCAGGGGACCTCGACCTCCACCGAGTGCCAGCCCGTCGCGCCGTTCGGCAGCGTGCCGGACTGCCGGCCGGTCTGGGTGGCGCCCGTGCCGTCGGTCGCGCGGACTTCGAGGGTGTGACGGCCCTTGGTGGCCGGCCACTCCCACACCCACTGGCGCCAGGTGTCGCGGCCGTCCTCGGCCGCCAGCCGGGCCTCGTGCCACGGGCCGCCGTCCACCCGGACCTCCACCCGCGAGATGCCCCGGCGCTGGGCCCAGGCGACCCCGGCCACCGGCACGGTGCCGGGCTTCGGGGAGGCGAACGGGCGGGGGGTGTCGATCCGCGACTCGGTCTTGATCACCGCCTGCTGTGACCAGCCCTGCCTGACCCAGTAGGCGTCGTACGCGCCGAACGTCGTCAGTTCGATGTCCTTGATCCATTTGCAGGCCGACACGTACCCGTACAGGCCGGGTACGACCATCCGGACCGGAAACCCGTGCGTGAACGGCAGCGGCTCGCCGTTCATGCCGAGCGCCAGCATCGCGTCGCGCCCGTCCATGACCGCCTCGACCGGTGTGCCGATCGTCATGCCCTCCACGGAACGCGCCACGATCTGGTCGGCGGGTCCGCCCTCCGACGGCGGACGCACCCCGGCCTCGCGCAGCAGATCGGCCAGTCGTACGCCGATCCAGCGCGCGTTGCCGATGTACGGGCCGCCGACCTCGTTGGACACACAGGCCAGCGTGATGTCGCGCTCGATGATCTCCCGGCGCAGCAGGTCGTGGAAGCCGACCGTGACGGGCCGCGTCACACCCCTGCCGTGGATCCTCAGCCGCCACTCGTCGGCATCGAGCTGGGGCACGACCAGGGCCGTGTCCACCCGGTAGAAGTCCTTGTTCGGGGTGATGAAGGGACTCAGCCCCGGAATCCTGAGTTCGGCACCGGCCGGTACGGCGGGCGCGGCGGAATCGGGTACCGGGAGGACCAGGTCGCGGCGTGAGGCGGAGGCTCCGGCCTGGATGGAGGAGGTGAGCCGCCGTCCCAGGTATCCCGCGCCGGCCGAGGCGGCCGCCGCCGTGGTCGCCGCGATCACAAAGCCGCGCCGGTCGAAGGTTTCGCAGGGCTCCCCGGCGGCCTCGGAGACGGGAGACGGGCGGGGAACCGGCGCGAGCCGTCCGGCCAGGAGATGCAGCACTCCCGCGCCCACCACGGCACCCACCACCGCGGGCAGCGCATCGGCGGGACCGCCCTCCGGTCGCCCCACCGCCGCCGCTGCCCCGACCGCCCCGAAGACCAGCACGGCCGCTGAGCCGGTCCGCCGGTGGTGCAGTGCCAGCACCCCGACAGCCAGGGCGAAGATCGCCAGCAGCACCACGATGCCCAGCTGCAGCGCCAGCTTGTCGTCGGTGCCGAAGTGCCGTACGGCGAACTCCTTGAGGGCCGGGGGGCTGCGGTCGATGACCGCCCCGCCGACCGCCGCGACCGGGCCCGCCTCGGGGCGTACGACGGCCGCTACCAGTTCGGCCACGGCCAGGGCGCAGAACCCGGCGATCAGACCGCCGAGCGCGGCCAGGGCGGTGCGGACCCGGCGCGATCGCCCGGCTCCTCCTGAGGCCCCGAGCCGCCGGTGATCGCCCCGCCCGTCGTCCCGGCCGCCGTACCGGTCCTCGCCCCTGTCCTCGTTCCGTTCCTCGTTCACTCGGCTCGCTCCCCGGTCGCACACATCCCTGCCTGCAGTGCGCGAGATCCTTCCACTCCTTCCGGAATTCGCGATACATCGTGGTTGACGCGTACAGGTGAACGCGATATGTTCGGCCACGAGTATTCGACGGCGAAGTGAAGGGCGGTGGAGGATGTGGCCAAGCGGCGCAAGCTCAGCAATCCGCTGGCGCTGACGGTCATGGTGCTGCTCGCCGAGCGCTCCATGCATCCGTACGAGATCGCCCAGACGCTCCGTCGGCGCGGCAAGGAACACAGCGTCAAGATCAATTTCGGCTCGTTGTACACCGTCGTCCAGAACCTGGAGAAGCACGGGTACGTCGAGGTCGCGGGGGTCCAGCGGCAGGGCAACCGCCCCGAGCGCACGCTCTACGGCATCACCGGGGCCGGGCGCACGGAGATGGTCGACTGGCTCTCCGATCTGCTCGCCGTCCCGGCCGCCGAGTACCCGGTCTTCGAGACGGCGCTCTCGCTCCTGCCGGTGCTGCCGCCGCAGGACGTGGCGGAGCTGATGGAGACCCGGGAGTCGGCGCTGACGGTCAAGGCCGCGGCGCTGCGGGGGATCCTCGGCCAGCTGGGCGAGAAACCGCCCCGCGTCTTTGTCGTCGAGACCGAATATCAGCTCCACATGATCGATGCGCAGCTGGAGTGGATCAAGAACTTCCACCAGGAACTCACCGACGCCACCATCAGCGGCATCGAGGAGTGGAAGTCCTTCCACGAGACAGGCGAAGTCCCGCAGGACTGGCAGGACCTGGACGAGCAGGAGATCGTCCTGGACCCGGAGCGGAAGGCGTAACGCAGGACCGATGAGAGCGAAAGACCCCGGTGGGAGCTGTTGGAGCAGCGGCCTCCGGGGTCTCGAACCCCGGACCGGCCATGCCGTGAAGGCGAGCCGGGCGATCGAGGTGCGGCACACCCAGGATAGCCCGGCGCTCTTCACGCGGATCGGCTCGGCATGCCCGAGTGCTCGGTGTACCCGAGCACCCCGCTGAATCACAGGAGAGCTCTGTCATGAGCACCCGTGCGCCCGCAGTGGCGGCGCGACAACTGATCAAGACCTATCCCGGCGATGTCACCGCACTGAACGGCATGGACCTCGACGTCGACGCCGGCACGGTCTTCGGACTCCTCGGCCCCAACGGCGCCGGAAAGTCCACCACCGTCAAGATCCTCACCACCCTGGCCCGCCCCGACTCCGGCACCGCGACCGTCGCCGGACACGATGTCCTGCGCCACCCCGACCGGGTCCGCCGCGCCATCGGTGTCGTCGCCCAGAAGTCAGGCGCCGACCCGGTCGCCACCGGCCGCGAGAACCTCCTGCTCCAGGGCAGGCTGTACGGGATGCGGGGCGCGGCCGTCCAGCGCCGGGCCGACGAGCTGCTCGACCGCTTCGACCTGGCCGGCGCCGCGAAACGCCAGGTGAAGGGGTACTCCGGCGGAATGCAGCGACGCCTGGACGTGGCGCTCGGGCTGGTCCACCGCCCCGAGGTGCTCTTCCTCGACGAACCCACCACCGGACTCGACCCGGAGGCCCGAACGGCCATGTGGGACGAGATCTCCCGGCTGGCCGGTGACGAGGGCCTGACCATCGTCCTCACGACGCACTATCTGGAGGAGGCCGACCGGCTCGCCGAGCGCATCGCGATCGTCGACCGCGGCCGGATCGTCGTCGAGGGCACACCCGACGCGCTCAAGGGCGAACTCCGGGGCGACGCCGTCCACATGGAGCTGCGCGCCGAGGGCGACACCGTGGCGGTCACCGCCGCGCTCACCGGACTGCCCGGTGTGTACGAGGTGCTGGTCGAGGGCCGCCGGGTGAGCGTCCGTGCCGAGGACGGCGCCGCGGCCGTCCCCGTCCTGCTCACCGCCCTGGAGCGGGCCGGTGCGGCGGTCGCCGCCGCCACCGTGGCCCGCCCCTCCCTCGACGACGTCTATCTGCGCTATGCCGGACGCCGCTTCTCCGAGGCCGAAGCCGCCGCCGCACGGCGGATCCCTGCCCCCACCCCTGCGGGAGCCACCCGATGAGCAGTCACGTTCTCGCCCAGACCTGGTACATGACCCAGCGGCAGCTCATGGCGATCATCCGGCAGCCGGTCTTCCTGGCGATCTCCCTGATCCAGCCGGTGATCTGGCTGTTCCTCTTCGGCAACCTCTTCAAGAAGGTCGTCGAGCTGGGCGGCTTCGGCACCACGTCCTATCTGGACTACCTGATCCCGGGCATCGTGGTGATGAGCGCCCTCGGATCGAGCATGTGGGCCGGAATGGGCACCCTTGAGGAGATCGAGCGGGGCACGCTCAACCGCTTCCTGACGACGCCGGTCAGCCGCAACGCGCTGATGAACGCCAACGTCGTACAGAACGGCATCAGCACCGCCGTGCAGTCGGTGATCATCGTGCTGCTCGGCTGGGCCGCCGGTGCCACCTACCCGGGCGGCGCGGGCGGGCTGCTGATCCTCCTCGTCGCCTCGATCCTGCTCGGTACGGTCTTCGGCGCGCTCTCCAACGCCCTGGGTATGCTGGTGCGCCAGCGCGAGTCCATCATCGGCATCAACACCTTTCTGCTGCTGCCGCTGACCTTCCTCTCCTCCTCCTTCATGGCCCCGAGCCAGATGCCGTCCTGGATGCGGCAGATCGCCGATTTCAACCCGGTCAACTGGGCGATGGTGGCGGGCCGTTCGGCGCTGAGCGCCGATCCCGACTGGGGTGTGGTGCTCGGCCGCGGGGGAGCCCTTCTGGTCCTTGCGGTGGCGGCGGTCTGGCTGTCGACCCGCACGTTCCGCTCGTACCAGAAGTCCGTCTGACGAGTGCGCCTACCGCGGTGACGCGTGGCCGGCCCGGTCCGGGAATCCGTCCCCGGACCGGGCCCTCGGCTTCAGCGCCGCCCGCAGTGCGAGGAAGACGAGCAGCCCGAACGGCGACAGCAGAATCGTCAGCACCAGCAACGGTCCCATCACCAGCGGGGAGATTCCCAGCCGGCGCCCCTCCAGGAACATCCACTGGCCCAGCAGCAGATCCCAGGCGATGACCTGCGCCCAGATCGCCCCCGCCCCGTTCGCCAGGGCGGCCAGATCGCGGAAGGTGTCGATGTCGGGGCTGCGCACCGCGTCCCAGAGTTCGGGGAAGACCGGCACGGCCATGACCAGATAGACCGCCAGCACCGGCAGGACGGTGAGCGGGGACGCGGCGATCCGCGCCGTGGGACGCCAGTTCGGCGCGAGGATCATGAGCAGCCAGAACGGGGCTGCCAGGAAGAACGAGATCTCGAAAAGTGCGCCGGTCATGCCACAAGCTCCTCGTCGCCGGAGTCGGATTCTCCGTGTTCTTCGTGTTCTTCGTGCTCTTCGTGCTCTTCGTGGGTGGTCGCCCTCTCCGGTACGGGAGCCGGCCTCAGTGCCCCATAGCCGCAGACGGCGGTCGCCACCACGATCAGGGCGGCGGCGCCGAGCGTCGCACCGTCCGGGTGGATCAGCGGCTGACCGCGCAGCGCCTGCCAGGTGAACAGCGCGAAGACCGCCGCGTACGCACCGGAAGCGACCAGTACCAGCCGCAGCCGGACCCGCGGGTCGCGCAGCCGGGGGAGGCGTGGGGCCAGGGCGACCAGCGCGAGCAGGAAGAGCGGCAGCAACTGGAGCGCGTGCATGCCGACGAAGTGCGGTACGCGCAGATCGCCGCCCGTCGTCGACCAGCCGGTGAGCGGCATCGACGGGCCCCCGTCCGGTACGCCGACGGAGTGGGCGCCGACCACATCGGCGGTGTCCAGGTTCCCGGCCGCCCGCTGCTCGGGCGTGGGCTGTGTCATCAGAAAGCCGAGTCCGGCACCCGCCAGGGCTGTCAGCACACCTGAGCGGATCGCCAACGCCGCTGCGCGGTCGGCTATCCGGGCCCGCAGCAGCAGGACGGCTATGACCAGCGTGCCGGCCCAGAGCACGACGATGGTGATGCCCATCGCGGCGAACAGCGCCTCGTCGAACGGGGTGGCGTGGTTGAAGTGGCTGCGCTTCCCGCGGATCACCTGACCGGTGATGATCACCATCTCGCCCAGGCCGGACAGCGTGACCACCGTCCCGGCCCACCAGCCGACCCGCCGGCCGCGGGTGACCAGCGTCAGCATCCAGGCCAGCGCGAGTGCGTACACGACGAGTGAGACCGAGAACTTGAACGGCTTGAACCAGATCGGCGCGCCCACCAGCTCCCGGTCGTCGACCACCAGTCCCACTGCGGAGACGACCGCCAGGACGGCCATCGCGGCCGCGAAGAGGACCAGTGGACGGTGCCAGGCACCTAATGGACGGTGCCAGGAACGCCATGACGACATGAGAACCCCTTGGTTATGGATAGCGGAACTCTCCACTATCCGATAGTGGAACTATCTATGATGGGGTCGGGGGTTGGCAAGCACGGAAGGGTGAACACGCGGTGCGCATTGGTGAGTTGAGCCGCAGGTCCGGGGTTCCGGTACCGACGATCAAGTTCTATGTACGTGAAGGGCTGCTGGCCGCAGGGCAGTTGACCAGTCCGAACCAGGCGAGTTACGACTCCGGCCATGAGCGCAGGCTGCGGCTGATCCGCGCCCTGCTCGAAGTCGGCGGGCTCTCGCTCGCGGCCATCGGCGATGTGCTCTTGGCGGTCGAGGACCCGGAACAGCCGGTGCACAAGGTGCTGGGCGTCACGACGGAGCGTCTCGCCTCGCCCCACCGGAGCGAGGCGGGGCCCGAGTTGGACGACGCCCGCGAGGAGGTGGCGGAGCTGCTGGAGCGGCGCGGCTGGCGGGCCGAGGCGCACGGGGTGGCCGGTGAGCGCCTGGCCGGGGTGATCGTCGCGCTGCGGCGGGCCGGGCACGGCGCGTATCTCGAACTGCTCGACGACTATGCGGCGGCCGTCGAACCGATCGCGCGGGCCGACCTCGACTATGTGGGGCGGCGGGTGGCGCGCGAGGACCTGGTGGAGAGCGTGGTCGTCGGCACGGTACTGGGAGAGGCGATGTTCAGCGCACTGCGACGGATCGCGCACGAGGACGCGTCCGCCCGTGTGTACGAGAGCGACGGTGACGGGCCGGGTGCGGACGGCGACGCGCCGGGCGCGGGTGGCGGGGCGGTGGTGCGGGCCGCCGGTGAGTGAGCCGGCGCCCGGGAGCGACTGCGCCCGGGAACGCGTACGCCCCGGTCGGGGACCGGGGCGAACGTAGGTGCATGTGTGGGCGGGTGCTATGCGGCGTTCTCCTGCTCGCGCTCCACCTGTTCGTTCCACTCGCGCTTGACCGAGCGCCAGGCGTCGTCGTTCTGGCCGAGCCGCCAGTAGCCGGAGATGGACAGCTGCGGGAGCGGGATCTTGCGGTCCAGGCGCAGATGGCGGCGGATCTCCTTCACGAAGCCCGCCTCGCCGTGGACGAACGCCCGGACCTCGCCCGCCGGGAACTCCAGCTCCGTAACAGCGGCCGTCAGCGCCTCGCCTACCGGGCGCTCCCCGCGGTGCAGCCAGGTCACCTCGACGCCGTCGGGCGTCACGATCTTCTGCTCCTCCGAGGCGTCCGCCACCTCGACGAACGCGTGCACCACCGCGCCCGTCGGCATCTGCTCCAGGGCGGCGGCGATGGCCGGCAGGGCGCTCTCGTCGCCCGCCAGGAGGTGCCAGTCCGCCGAGGCGTCCGGTCCGTAACCCCCGCCGGGGCCGAGGAAGGTCACCTGATCACCCGGGACCGCCCGCATCGCCCAGGGCCCGGCGAGGCCCTCGTCGCCGTGCACCACGAAGTCGATCGCCAGCTCCCGGGCGACCGGGTCCCAGGAGCGCACCGTGTAGGTGCGGGTGGTGGGCCACAGCTCCCGCGGCTGCTCCTCACGGATACGGGCCATGTCGAACGGGTGCGTGTACTGCGCTCCCTCGGGGGCGAAGCAGAGCTTGACGTAGTGGTCGGTGAAGCCGGAGAGCCCGAAGTCGGCGAGGCCGTCACCGCCGAGCACCACGCGCACCATGTGCGGGGTGAGCTGCTCGGTGCGCAGCACGTGGGCCCCCTGCGCCTTGGGTGCCTGCCGCGCCGGTCGTTCTGCCACGAGGTTCTCCCTGCTCCGATTGCTTAGGCTTACCTAAGCTAGCACTTCAGTCGCGGAGTGTGGAGAGCAGGCGCTGCAGGGCGCCGCCCAGTCCCCACTGCTTCGCAAGTGCTTCCAGGGCTGCGGGATCGCGGGGCCCGGTGGGCAGCGCGGGGTCGAACTCCGGCAGCGGTACGTCACCGGCGACGCGGACCACCGTCGGTGCGACGGCCACGTAGTCCCTGGCCCCGTCGAGCCGCTTGCGCTGCGAGGGCGTCAGTGCGGCGGAGGGATCGTCGACCGCGGCCATGATTCCGGCCAGATCGCCGAAGGCGTCCAGCAGTTTCGCGGCTGTCTTCTCGCCGATGCCCGGGACGCCCGGCAGCCCGTCGCTCGGGTCACCGCGCAGCAGCGCCAGATCGACATAGCCGGAGCCGTCCACCCCGTACTTCTCCCTCAGCCATGCCTCATCCGTCAGCTGGAGCGAGCCGACCCCCTTCAGCGGGTAGAGCACCCGCACCCCGCGGGCGTCGTCGACCAGCTGATATAGGTCCCGGTCGCCGGTGACGATGTCGACGGGGCCGGTGGCCAGGGCGGTGAGCGTGCCGATCACATCGTCCGCCTCGTACTGCGCGACGCCGACCCGGGCGATACCGAGTGCGTCGAGCACGTCCTCGATGATCGGCACCTGCGGGGCCAGGGTGTCGGGGGTCTCCTCCTCGTCCGGCAGGCCCTCGGCGGTCTCCACCGCGACGCGGTGCGCCTTGTACGAAGGGATCAGCTCCACCCGCCAGTGCGGCCGCCAGTCCGCGTCCATGCAGGCGACCAGATCGTCCGGCCGGTGGTCCTGCACCAGGCGCCCGATGAAGTCGAGCAGCCCGCGCGCGGCGTTGACCGGCGTCCCGTCCGGGGCGCGTACCGAATCGGGGATCCCGAAGTAGGCGCGGTAGTAGAGGGAAGCGGTGTCGAGGAGCATCAGGCGTCGCGTCACACCCCGATGATGCCGCACACCACTGACACCGGCTGTCGCGGACACCGCGACGAGGGGCGGGCCCCGACCGCGGCCGCTCATGCGTGAGCTGGGTCACTCCTGTGTTTGGCCTGTTCGCGCCGGGGCAGGCGCGCAGCCGGAGCGGATCACGTACCGGTTTCAACTGGTGTACGTGCCATGCGGACCGAATCCGCGCTGCTCCACGGTCTGCCGGAGGGGTGGCAGACCGTTTTCGGTTCAACCCGCGAGGTATATGTGTCAAGGCTGCAAGCCGAGCATTTGTACAAAGTGTTCGGCAGACGACCCGATCAAGCCGTGCAGAAGCTCGAAGGCGGCGCCGACCGCGACGAGCTGCGCGCCGACGGAACGACCGCAGCGGTGATCGACGCCTCGTTCACCGTCGAACCGGGGCAGATCTTCGTCGTGATGGGTCTGTCCGGGTCCGGAAAGTCCACGCTGCTGCGCATGCTCAACGGACTTCTGGAGCCCACAGCCGGACGCGTGCTGTTCGACGGCCAGGACCTGACCGCCCTGAGCCCCGCGGAACTGCGCCATGTCCGATCCTCCAAGATCAGCATGGTGTTCCAGCACTTCGCGCTCTTCCCCCACCGCAGCGTCCTGGAGAACGCCGCGTACGGCCTGGAAGTACAGGGCGTGCCGCGCGCCGAGCGCGAGAAGCGCGCCGCCGAGGCGCTGGAGATGACCGGTCTCGCCGGCTGGGAGAAGTCCTGGCCCGACGAGCTGTCCGGCGGCATGCAACAGCGCGTCGGCCTGGCCCGCGCCCTGGCCACCGACGCCGACCTGCTGCTGATGGACGAGTCCTTCAGCGCGCTCGACCCGCTGATCCGCCGCGACATGCAGGACCAGCTGCTCGAACTGCAGAAGCGGCTGAAGAAGACCATCGTCTTCATCACCCACGACCTCAACGAGGCCATGCGCCTCGGCGACCGCATCGCCGTGATGCGCGACGGGAAGATCGTCCAGCTCGGCACCGCCGAGGACATCCTCGTCACCCCGGCCAACGACTACGTCGCCTCCTTCACCCAGGACGTCGACCGGACCCGGGTGCTGACCGCGGGCGCCATCATGGCCGAGCCGCACACCGTCCTGGGCACCAGCACGGACGACGGCAGGGAACTGCGTACCGAGGACGACGTCCTCGCGGCCGCCCCGGCCACCGTCACCGAGTCCACGCCGATCATCGAGCTCTTCACGCCCTGCTCACGGAGCGGGGTCGCGGTCGCGGTGACCGACGCCGGGGGCAAGCTCGTCGGCGTCGTACCGCGCGCCCGGCTGCTCGCCGTACTCGGCGAGCCGATGACGCCCGTCGAGCCCCCGCAGGACATCACGGCCACCGCGAAGAAGGTGGCCAGTGTTTAGGCTCCACCTCGGCGACTGGGTCGACTCCGCGGTCGACTGGCTCCAGACCCACCTGTCCTGGCTGTTCGACGCGATCAGCTCGGTCGTCAGCGGCATGTTCGACGGCATCGCCGCCGTCCTCTCCGCCCCCGCACCGCTCCTCTTCGCGGGCATCGTCGCCGTCATCGCCTGGTGGCTGCGCGGCCTGCTCGCGGGTGTGCTGGCCTTCGCGGGCTTCGCCCTGATCGACTCCGTCGAGCTGTGGGACGAAGCGATGGACACCCTCACCCTGGTGCTCGTCGCCACCATCATCGCGCTGGTGCTGGCCGTGCCGCTGGGCATCTGGGCGTCCCGCTCCAAGACCGTCAGCGCGGTGACCCGGCCGGTCCTGGACTTCATGCAGACCATGCCCGCCATGGTCTATCTGATCCCCGGCGTCATCTTCTTCGGCGTCGGCGTGGTCCCCGGCATCATCGCCACCATCATCTTCTCGCTGCCGCCGGGCGTCCGGATGACCGAACTCGGCATCCGCCAGGTCGACGGCGACCTCGTCGAGGCGGCCGAGGCGTTCGGCACCACCCGGCGCAACACCCTGCTGCGGGTGCAGCTGCCGCTCGCCCTGCCCACGATCATGGCGGGCATCAACCAGGTCATCATGCTGGGTCTGTCCATGGTGGTCATCGCGGGCATGGTCGGCGGCGGCGGCCTCGGCGGCGCCGTCTACCGGGCCATCGGCAACGTCGACGTCGGCCTCGGCTTCGAGGCGGGCATCTCCATCGTCATCGTGGCGATGTACCTGGACCGGATGACCGGCGCGCTCGGCCGCGAGGTCTCCCCGCTCGCCCGCCGCGCCCTCGCCAGGGCGCAGTCGCTGGCCGGCGGACTCAAGGTCTGGAACCACCGTCCGCAGCCCCTCGTCGCGGTCGTCGGTGTCGTCGTCCTCGCGCTCGTCGCGGGCGGCATGGGCCTCTTCGGCTCATCCGGCCGGGACGACGGCTCCGCCACCACCGCCGACGCCTCGAAGATCGGTGCGGGCAAGAAGATCAGCATGGGCTACATCCCGTGGGACGAGGGCATCGCCTCCACCTTCCTTTGGAAGGAGATGCTGGAGCGGCGCGGCTTCGAGGTCGACGTCAAGCAGTACGAGGCCGGTGCGCTCTACACCGGTATGGCCAATGGCCAGATCGACTTCGAGACCGACTCCTGGCTCCCGGTCACCCACGCCAGCTACTGGAAGAAGTACCAGGACCGCCTGGAGGACATGGGCTCCTGGTTCGGCCCCACCTCGCTGGAGCTGGCCGTCCCCTCGTACGTGAAGGACGTCCGGTCGCTGGACGACCTCAAGGGGAAGTCCTCGCAGTTCAAGGGACGGGTCGTCGGCATCGAGCCGAGCGCCGGTGAGACGGGCCTGCTCAAGGACAAGATCCTGCCGGGCTACGGCCTGGACAAGGAGTACAAGGTCGTCGACGGCTCCACGCCGTCGATGCTCGCCGAGCTGAAGCGCGCGTACGCCAAGAAGGAACCGATCGTCGTCCCGCTCTGGTCGCCGCACTGGGCGTACAACCAGTACGACCTGACCAAGCTCAAGGACCCCAAGAACCTCTGGGGCAAGGGCGACGGCATCCACACCCTGGCCCGCAAGGGCTTCTCCGCCGACAACCCCGAGGTCGGCACCTGGCTGAAGAACTTCCAGATGACCGAGGAGCAGCTCACCAGCCTTGAGGCGGGCATCCAGAAGGCCGGCTCCGGCAACGAGCAGGAGGCCGTCCGCACCTGGCTGAAGGCCAACCCGGGCGTCGCCGACAAGTGGACCCCCGTCGCCGGGACCGGCACGTCCAAGGGCGCGGGCGGCAAGGACGAGCGGGACCGCGCCGTCGAGATGGCCTGGTTCCCGTGGGAGGAGGACATCGCCGCCACGTACCTGTGGAAGGCGGTCCTGGAGGAGCGCGGCTACAGGATCAACCTCAAGCAGTTCGAGGTCGGTCCGATGTACACCGCGATGTCCCGCGGCCAGATCGATGTGCAGTTCGACGGCTGGCTGCCGTACACCCAGAAGAACTACTGGGAGAAGTACGGCTCGCAGCTGACCGACATCGGTTCGTGGTACGGCCCGACGTCGATCGAGGTCGCGGTGCCCTCGTACGTGAAGGACGTCCGGTCCCTCGCCGACCTCAAGGGCAAGTCCTCCCAGTTCAAGGGCCGGATCATCGGCATCGAGCCGGGCACCGCCACGATGGAGAACCTCAAGACGAACGTGCTGCCGGCCTACGGCCTGGACAAGGAGTACGAGGTCGTCGACTCCTCGACGCCCGGGATGCTCGCCGAGCTGAAGCGCGCGTACGCCAAGAAGGAGCCGATCGCCGTGCTGCTCTGGACGCCGCACTGGGCGTACAGCGAGTACGGCATGACCAAGCTGAAGGACCCCGAGAAGGCCTTCGGCAACGGCGACCGGCTGCACACCATCGCCAGCAAGGACTTCCCCAGGACGTACCCGCAGCTGACGAAGTGGTTCAAGGACTTCGAGCTGAGCGAGAACCAGCTCGCCGGCCTGGAGAACCAGATCCAGAAGCACGGTACGGGCCACGAGGAAGAAGCCGTGAAGGCCTGGATGGAGAAGAACCCGGGCATCGCGGACACGATGGCCCCGCAGTAGGGCTCCGGGCAGGCCCGGAGCACGGGAAGGGGTGGGTGCCGCCGTCGGCGGACCCGCCCCTTCCGGCTGTCCGGACGTTCACGAACCGGCCGACCTTGCGCAATCGTGTGCGTAATGTGCTGCCAGCCGGAAGGATGACGAGTCGGGAGGGAGCCGGACATGGACGACAAGGAATCACTCCGCGTGGGCGCCGCGGTACGCCGGCGGCGCAGATCCCTGGGGCTCACACTGGCCGCGGTCGCGAGCCGCAGCGGTCTGTCCGTGCCGTTCCTCAGCCAGATCGAGAACGAGCGAGCCCGGCCCAGCGCCCGGTCCCTGGACCGCGTCGCCGACGCCCTGGAGACCACCACGGCACGGCTGCGCGCCGCCGCCGACTCGGCGCGCAGTGTCGAAGTGGTCCGGGCGGGCGAGGGGGACGGAGTCCGCAGGGTGGTGCGCGGACGCCACCAGCTCAGCGCCCTGGAGTTCACCGGTGAACTCGACCTCGGGCGCGAGTTCCAGCACCGCAACGACGAAGTGATGTACGTGGTGCAGGGCGCCGCGGAGGTGGAGGCCGAGGGACAGGCGTACCGGCTGGAGCAGGGCGACACCCTGTTCCTGTCCGGCGGGGTGCGACACCGCTGGCGGGCCACGATGCCCGGTACGAGACTGCTGGTCGTCGCGGTCGCCGAGCACGTGGACGCCACCTTCGACCCGCGTCGCTGAGAGAGGGGCTTTCCGCCGTGCGCGTCGTCTCCCTGGTTCCCTCGCTCACCGAGGCCGTCGCCGTCACCGCCCCCGGCCTGCTGGTCGGCGCCACCGACTGGTGCACCCACCCGGCCGGTCTGACCGTCGCCCGGATCGGCGGCACCAAGAACCCCGACGTGCCCGCGGTCCTCGCGCTCCGGCCCGATCTCGTCGTCGCCAACGAGGAGGAGAACCGCGCCCCCGACCTCGCGGCGATCGAGGCCGCCGGGATCGAGGTGCTCGTCACCGAGATCCGCACCCTCGACCAGGCCTTCGAGGAACTGGAGCGGGTGCTGGTCACCGCCTGCGGACGGACCAGGCCGCGCTGGCTGGACGAGGCCGAGGCCGCCTGGGTGGCGCTTGCGCGGCCCAGGGCCCCGCGCCGCGCGGTCGTGCCGATCTGGCGCAGGCCCTGGATGGTGCTGGGCCGCAACACCTTCGCCGGAGATCTGCTGGCCAGGCTCGGCGTCGACAACGTCTACGCGGACCACGCCGAGCGCTATCCCCGTATCCCGCTCGACGCACTCAACACGGCGGGCGCCGACCTGGTCGTGCTGCCCGACGAGCCGTACCGCTTCACCGCCGACGACGGACCCGAGGCGTTTCCCGCGCTGCCCGCCGCACTCGTCGACGGGCGGTTCCTCACGTGGTACGGGCCGTCACTGGCACAGGCACCGGCGGCGCTGCGAGCAGCACTCCGCTGAACAGCCCGCGCAGCGTCCGCAGCCCGGCCACCGCCCAGGCCGTCACCAGCAGCGCGTACAGCGCCACGGCCAGCCAGGTGTACGCCGTGAGACCGGTGTGCCGGGCCAGGCCCGCGGCGCCCGTGACACACGTGCCGACCGGGAAGGTGAAGCCCCACCACGTCATGCCGAACGTCATGCCGTTGCGTACGGCCCGCACCACCAGCGCGGCGGCCAGCGCCAGCCACAGCAGCGCGAAACCCATCACCGGCACCCCGTACAGCACGGCGAACACCCCGAGCCCCGAGACGTACGGCGCCCCGATCGCCCCCGGCGCCACATCGGCGAGCTGATTGACCGCGGTCGTCGACTGGCCCAGCGGGCCGAGGACCAGGAACAGCGTGGGCGTCAGCGCCAGAGGCAGCGGGCCCCGGTGTACGAGCCGGGCGAAGATCAGCGGCAGCATCACCAGCGTGGCCAGCAGACTCAGACCGAACATCGCGTAGCAGGCCAGCAGCAGCGCCTCGCGCCACTGACCGGCGGGCAGCTCCGGCACCAGCAGCGGACCGAGCGCCGCGGAGACCATCGGGGCCACCACCGGCAGCAGCCACACCGGCGACGCGGAGCCCGGCTCCACCCGGTGGCGTACGACCATCAGATACGGAATCGCGACCGCGCAGGCCAGACCGGTCACCGTGCCCGCCGAGTACAGCACCGCATCCAGGGCAAGGGCCGCCCGATGCCCGATGACATCCCGGCCGACCACCATCGACGAGCCGCCGACCGCCAGCAGCGCCATCGAGAGGCAGCCGTAGAACGGAGCCACGGCAGGATCCAGCAGATGGCTGCGGGCCTGGTCGCGATGGGCGATCCAGTGACCGGCACGGGCCGTGAGCACCGTGGCGAGCAGGACCGTCGCGAGCATCCACACCACCGTGCAGGCGGCCCTCAGTCCCGGGACGTGCACGGGCAGGGCGACACCCGCGCTGGCGACGATCGCGGTGCCCATGACGGTCGCGTACCAGTTGGGGCCGATGTACCGCAGATACGGGAGGCGCAGAGGAGCCGGGAAGGGGGCGGGGAACTGCTGCGTCCGCGGAAGGATGGCCATTGCACGATTCTCGGGTCGCGGTCCGGCCCCCACCAGGGACTTCGTATCTATGAGGTCATAAGGTGGCTTTATGACCGGTGAAGAACATGTTCCCCTCTCCCACCGGGTCCCCGACCTCGGTGCGCTGGAGCTGCTGCTCGCCGTCGCCCGGCACGGCAGCCTGGGGCGCGCGGCACGGGACGTCGGCGTCACCCAGCCCGCCGCCAGCAGCCGCATCCGGTCGATGGAGCGGCAGCTCGGCGTGGCCCTGCTGGACCGCTCGCCGCGCGGCTCCCGGCTCACCGACGCGGGCGCGCTCGTCACCGACTGGGCCCGCAGGATCGTCGAGGCGGCCGAGGCCTTCGACGCGGGCGCGCAGGCGCTGCGCGACCGGCGGGACTCCCGGCTGCGGGTCGCCGCCTCCATGACCATCGCCGAATACCTGCTGCCGGGCTGGCTGATAGCGCTGCGCGCCGAACGGCCGGACACCGCGGTCTCCCTGCTCGCCGGGAACTCGGCGGCGGTCGCGGAGCGGCTCCTCATCGGCGAGGCCGACCTCGGATTCGTCGAGGGCCTGTCCGTGCCGGAAGGACTCGACGGTACGGTCGTCGCCCACGACCGCCTGGTCGTCGTGGTCGCCCCGTCCCACGCCTGGGCCCGCCGCCTCACCCCGCTGACCCCGCAGGAACTCGCCGTGACCCCGCTGATCCTGCGCGAGCGCGGCTCCGGCACCCGCCAGGTCCTGGACGCGGCCCTGGCCGTGCACGGCGGCCTCGCCCAGCCCCTGCTCGAACTCTCCTCGACGACCGCGGTGAAGGGAGCGGCACAGAGCGGGGCGGGACCGTGTGTGCTGAGCGAACTGGCGCTGGGCGAGGAGCTGTCCTCCCGGCGCCTGGTCAAGATCCCGATCGCCGGGGTGCGGCTGCGGCGCCAACTGCGCGCGGTGTGGCCCGCGGGCCACCGTCCGGCGGGCCCGGCCCGCGATCTGCTGTCACTGACGGGGCGGGGCGCGTAGCGGGGGACCGGCGCGCCGAGGGTTTCGGACCGGTGCCGCGCGATGCCCGGGTGTGGCGAGAAGCCGCCAAGTCGCGAAGCCGACAGCGTGAGCCATTGATGCGCCGGTGAGCGTCGCACTGTATCGACGCGCATGTACAGATACTCGATATCGGCAGCGGCTGCCCTCGTGCTGCTCGCGTCCGCCGTTCCCGGGCACGCCGCCGCGGACCTTCGTCGACGCGGCCGCAGCCGCCGGCATCGGGCTGTCAGTGGAAGAGCGCTACCGCAACGTCGTCAACGGCCTTCCCGTGAAGCTGCCCGCCGACCAGGCCCGCCGGCCGGCCGCGCAGGTGAAGGTCTCGGCGCGCACCGTGCAGCGCCGCATCCAGGCCCTGATGGTCAAGGCGGGGGCCACTACGCGCATCCAGCTGGGGTGGTACGCCCGGCACCGCGGCTGGGTGTGACCCGGCGGCCGGCCTTCGACGCCGCCACCAGCGCCCGCGTCAGCCGTGGGTCCTCGCCCATCTCCGGATGCCACTGCACCCCCAGCACCCACTGAGGTCCCGGCAGTTCGACCGCCTCGACCGTGCCGTCCGCCGCGTGGGCCGAGGCCACCAGACCGGGCGCGAGCCGCAGCACGCACTGGTGGTGGTACGTCGGAACGGCGGACTCCGCAGGCACGATCGACGCGCAGAGCGTCCCCGGCACGGGCTTCACCGGGTGCGCGCCGAGGACTCCGCTCGTGTCCAGCGGCCCGGCGTGCCCGTCGAGGTGCTGGGTCAGGGTTCCGCCGAGCGCCACATTGAGCAGCTGCATGCCACGGCAGATGCCGAGCAGTGGGGTGCCGGACTCCAGTGCGGCCCCGATCAGCGCCAGTTCCCAGGCGTCGCGCTCCTGCGCGGGGGGACCGGTCCTGAAGTCGCGCTCCGCGCCGTACAGTCCGGGTTCCACATCGGCGCCGCCCGCGATGACGAGGCCGTCCAGCCGGGCCACCACGGCCGCGGCCCGGGCCGGGTCGTCCGGCGGGAGCAGCGCGGCCAGGCCGCCGGACCGCTGGATCATGCGCGGGTACGCGGCCGGGAGGAGGGCGGCGGGCAGCTCCCAGACGCCCCAGCGGGCCACGGGCTCCAGATAGGTGGAGACGCCGATGAGAGGTTCGGACACGGGGCGGTCCCTCCGGTCGGCCGCCTGGGCGGGCGGGCTCGGTTCCATGGTGCCAATGGTGGCAGAGAATACCTTTACGTTTCCGGCGCTCGGCACAGAAACGGAATCAACGGCCCCGCTCAGACCAGGAATCCGCTCAGACCAGGAATCCGCTCAGACCAGGAATCCGCGCAACAGCGCGGCCGTACCCGCACAGTGCTCGCGCATCACCGCACGCGCGGCCTCCGCGTCCCCGTCGAGAACCGCCTCGACGAGACTCGCGTGCTGATGCTGCGAATGCTCCAGGTTCCGCACGAGCAATGGTATGCAGTCCAGCAGATCGTTCACGGTGGCCCGGACGGCCGCGTACTGCGCGGTCAGGGACGCGGAGCCGGAGAGCTCGGCCAGGGTCAGATGGAACAGGGTGTCGCGCCTGCGGTACTCGGGCAGAGGTGCTTCGTGAGTCGCCGTCAGAGCCGTACGCAGCCGGTCGGCCCCCTCGTCCGTCAGCCCCTGCGCGGCGCACAGCTCCGCCGCCCCGGCCTCCAGTACCTCGCGGAAGCGCAGCACGTCCTCGATGTCGACGGACTCCACCCTCCGGCGCAGCTCGTCCTCGCCGGGGCTGCCGGTGCGGGGCAGCACGAACGTGCCGCCGTACCGGCCGCGCCTGCTCTCCACCAGGCCCTGGTCCTGCAGCACCTTCAGTACCTCGCGCAGCGTGACCCGGCTGATCCCCAGCAGCTCGGCCAGCTCGCGCTCGGCCGGCAGCCGCCCGCCACCGGGCACGAGCCCGAGCCTGACCACCTGGAGGATCTGCTCCAGCGCCTCCTCGAAGCCGTTCCCCGCCCGGACGGGGCGCAGAACGGGCATCAGACGGTCGATGAACTCGCTTTCCCCGACTTCCCCGGCCACGTCCCGATGTCCCTTCACAATTAATGGTTCTCTCGCATACCTTAAGCCTTCCGGCTGACCGAAGGAGGAGCATCCCGTGGCAGACCGCACACCACCGCTCGGGATCGAGGAGCTGCGCGTCCTCGTCAGAAGCGGTGAGATCGACACCGTCGTCCTCGCCTTCCCCGACATGCAGGGACGGCTGCAGGGCAAACGGTTCGCCGCCCGCCACTTCCTCGACGAGGTGGTGGAGCACGGCACCGAGGCCTGCAACTATCTGCTCGCCGTCGACACCGACATGAACACCGTCGACGGATTCGAGATGTCCTCCTGGGAGCGCGGCTACGGCGACTTCGCCCTGCACGCCGACCTCTCCACCCTGCGCCCGGTGCCCTGGAACGAGGGCACGGCCATGGTCATGGCCGACCTCACCCAGGAGGACGGCTCGCCCGTCACCGCCGCACCCCGCCGGATCCTGAGCCGCCAGCTGGAGCGTCTCGCCGAGCACGGCTACACCGCCCATGTCGGCACCGAGCTCGAATTCATCGTCTTCAAGGACACCTACGAGCAGGCCTGGGACCGCAACTACCGCGATCTGACCCCGGTCAATCAGTACAACGTCGACTACTCCGTCCTCGGCACCGGCCGCGTCGAACCGCTGCTGCGCCGCATCCGCAACGAGATGACCGCCGCGGGCCTGACCGTCGAGTCCGCGAAGGGCGAGTGCAACCCCGGCCAGCACGAGATCGTGTTCCGTTACGACGAGGCCCTGGTCACCTGTGACCAGCACGCCGTCTACAAGACCGGCGCCAAGGAGATCGCCGCCCAGGAGGGCGTCGCGCTAACCTTCATGGCCAAGTTCAACGAGCGCGAGGGCAACTCCTGCCACATCCACCTCTCGCTCCGGTCCACCGACGGGACCGGACGCAACGTCATGGCGGACGAGGACGGCGGCATGTCCCAGGTGATGCGCCACTTCCTCGCCGGACAGCTGGCCGCCCTGCGCGATTTCTCCCTCCTCTACGCACCCAACATCAACTCCTACAAACGCTTCCAGCCGGGCTCCTTCGCCCCGACCGCCGTCGCCTGGGGCCACGACAACCGCACCTGCTCGCTCCGCGTCGTCGGCCACGGCCGCTCGATGCGCTTCGAGAACCGGCTGCCCGGCGGGGACGTCAACCCGTACCTCGCCGTCGCCGGACTGGTCGCGGCAGGCATCCACGGCATCGAGAAGGGCCTCGAACTCCCCGAGCCGTGCGAGAGCAACGCCTACGCCGCCGACTACGACCACGTCCCCACCACGCTGCGCGAAGCCGCCGGACTCTGGGAGAGGAGCGAGATCGCCAGGGCGGCCTTCGGCGAGGACGTCGTCGCGCACTACCGCAACATGGCCCGCGTCGAACTCGAAGCCTTCGACGCCGCAGTGACCGACTGGGAGCTCCGCCGCTCCTTCGAACGCCTGTGAGGCACCCCGTGACCACGCACGACCACCCGGTGGAACACCAGGTGCTCAACCCGGCGACGGAAGAACTCCTCGCCACCGTCCCCTCCACCACCGCCGCCGAGGTCGACGCGGCCGTCGCCCGGGCCGCGGCCGCCCAGCGCACCTGGGCCGCCCTCGCCCCCGCCGACCGCGCCCGGCTGCTGCGCCGCTTCGCCACCGCCGTCGACGGCGAAGCCGAACAACTGGCCCGTCTTGAGGTCCAGGAGGCCGGCCACACCCTGGGCAACGCCCGCTGGGAAGCGGCCAACGTCCGCGATCTGCTCGACTACGCAGCCGGGGGAGTGGAACGCCTCTCCGGCCGTCAGATCCCGGTCCCCGGCGGACTCGACATCACCCTGCTCGAACCCCTCGGCGTCATCGGCGTGATCGCACCGTGGAACTTCCCCATGCCGATCGCCGCCTGGGGCCTCGCCCCCGCCCTCGCCGCGGGCAACGCCGTACTCCTCAAGCCCGCCGAGACCACCCCGCTGACCGCCCTGCGGCTGGCCGGGATCGCCCTCGACGCGGGGCTTCCCGAACACCTCCTCCAGGTGCTGCCGGGCGCGGGCGCGGTGACCGGCAACGCCCTGGTCGAACACCCCGGCGTCGCCAAGATCGTCTTCACCGGCTCCACCCGGGTCGGCAAACAGATCATGGCCAAGTGCGCCGACCGCGTGAAGCGGCTCACCCTCGAACTCGGCGGCAAGAGCCCCAACATCGTCTTCGCCGACGCCGACATCGAGGCCGCCGCGGCCGCCGCACCCATGGCGTTCCTGGACAACGCGGGCCAGGACTGCTGCGCCCGCACCCGCATCCTGGTCCAGCGATCCGCGTACGACCGCTTCCTGGAACTCCTGGCCCCCGCGGTCGAATCGGTCGTCGTGGGCGACCCGTCCGACGAGAACACCCAGATGGGCCCGCTGATCTCGCGGACACAACTGGAACGGGTGCGCGGTTACGTCCCCGAGGGCGCGACCGCCCTCCGCGGCAAGGCACCCGAAGGGCCCGGCTTCTGGTTCCCGCCGACCGTCCTCACCGACGCCCGCCCGGACGCGCCCGTCGCCACCGAGGAGGTCTTCGGGCCGGTCGCCGTCGTCCTGCCCTTCGAGGACGAGGCCGACGCCGTCCGGCTCGCCAACGCGACCGAGTACGGCCTCGCCGGCTCGATCTGGACCCGTGACGTGGGCCGCGCACTGCGCGCCTCGCAGGCGGTCCGGGCCGGGAACCTGTCGGTCAACTCCCACTCCAGCGTCCGCTACTGGACCCCGTTCGGCGGCTACAAACAGTCCGGTCTCGGCCGCGAACTCGGCCCCGACGCGCTCACCGCATTCACCGAGACCAAGAACGTCTTCCTCAGCACGGAGGCCTGAGCCACCATGACCACCACCGACAACATCTGCCGCCGCCTGGTCGGCCGCACCGCCGTCATCACCGGAGCCGCCAGCGGCATCGGCCTCGCCACCGCCCGCCGCCTGGCGTCCGAGGGCGCCCACGTCGTCTGCGCGGACATCGACGAGACCGCGGGCAAGGCCGCCGCCGAGGAGGCCGACGGCATCTTCGTACGCACCGATGTCACCGATCCCGAACAGGTCGAGGCGCTCTTCAAGGCCGCGTACGACACCTACGGCTCCGTCGACATCGCCTTCAACAACGCGGGTATCTCCCCGCCCGACGACGACTCCATCCTCACCACAGGACTGGAGGCCTGGAAGCGCGTCCAGGACGTCAACCTCACCTCCGTCTACCTCTGCTGCAAGGCCGCCCTGCCCTATATGCGCCGCCAGCGCCGCGGCTCGATCATCAACACCGCCTCCTTCGTCGCGATCATGGGCGCGGCCACCAGCCAGATCTCGTACACCGCGTCCAAGGGCGGCGTCCTCGCCATGTCCCGCGAACTCGGCGTGCAGTTCGCCCGCGAAGGCATCCGGGTCAACGCGCTGTGCCCGGGACCGGTCAACACCCCGCTGCTCCAGGAGCTGTTCGCCAAGGACCCGGAACGCGCGGCCCGCAGGCTCGTCCACATCCCGGTCGGCCGGTTCGCCGAAGCGACGGAGATCGCGGCGGCCGTAGCCTTCCTCGCGAGCGACGACTCCTCGTTCGTCAACGCCACCGACTTCCTCGTCGACGGAGGGATCTCGGGGGCGTACGTCACCCCGCTCTAGAGTGGCGGGATGAGCAACACGACACCGCCCGGCTGGTATCCGGACGCCGCGACACCGGGCGCCGAACGGTGGTGGGACGGGACGGCATGGACCGCGCACACCCGCCCGGTCCCGTCCATACCCCAGCAGTTCGGGCCGCCCGAGCCGGTCGGGTACGCACAGGGCAGCGGCAGCGCGGCGACCAGCGGTGGCAGCACCCGGATCGTCGCGCTCGCCGTGGCCGGACTCGTCGTCATCGGCGCGGCCGTCGCCGGAGCCGTCCTGCTGGGCAGGGACGGCGACGGCGGTACGCGGCCGAAGGCCGGGCCCAGCAGCTCCGCACCGCTCCCCACCACCGGCGACACCCCGTCACCGGGCCCGTCGGCGGCCGAGGACGACCCCAAGGTCCTCGTCGACCAGCTCAACGGCATCACCCTGCCGATCCCCGACGGCTGGGAGAAGCCCGAGAGGACCGTCGAAGAGGCCCTCACCATGCGCACGGCCGACTCCTACACCTGCCCCGGCGACTCCTCGGACTTCTGCTACCACGGCACGGTGACCAGCAGCACCGCGAGCGGCACGGACATCACCTCCGCCGAAGAACTCGCCGAGCAGGACATCACCGCCGCCGCCGGCAGCGCCTACGAGGAGAACATCGTCGGCGACCGCATCCACGGCGGCATCACGTCCCACAGGCAACTCGCCTCCGAGTCCGTGAGCGTCGCCGGGCGCACCGGCCATCAGGTGCGCTGGCGGGTCTCCACCGCCAAGGGGCCCGGCGGTTACGTGCAGCCGCTCGTCTTCCCCTCGACGGTCGGCAGCGAGTCACTGATCATCGTGCGCTACGCCTTCGACGCCGGTCCCGACGGCCCGCCGCTCTCCCTCATGGACACCATCACCAAGGCGATCCGGCCGATCGACGACAGCGCGGCGAGCGGCGGCGTCGGCAGCTCGGTCGCCCCCTGACCTCAGAGGAACGCAAGCCCCTCGCCCCGGTACGTCGGCACGGTCGCCGTCACCCGGTCGCCCTCGATCAGCCGCAACTCATCGAAGCGCTCGCACAGTTCACCGGCCTTCGCGTGCCGGAACCACACCTTGTCGCCGATCATCAGGTCGTCGGCCGGGGCGCCGAGCAGCGGCGTCTGTACCTCGCCCGGCCCCTCCTGCGGGTCGTAGCGCAGTCCCTCCGGCAGATACGGCACGGGCAGCCGGTCCGCACCCGCGGCCCCGGACGCCGGATAGCCGCCGCCGAGGACCGTCACGACGCCCACTCCCGGCCGGCGCACCACCGGCTGGGCGAACAGCGCCGCCGGACGCGCCGTGAACGACGTGTAGTTGTCGAACAGCCGCGGTACGTAGAGCCCCGAACCGGCCGCTATCTCGGTCACCGCGTGCTCCGCAGCCGTGTGCTGCACACTGCCGGTGCCACCGCCGTTCACGAACTCCAGGTCCGGTGCCACCGCCCGTACCGCCCGCACCACCTCGGCGCGCCGGGCGGCCAGCTCCTTGCGGCCCGCGGCCTGCATCAGCCGGATCGCCCGGGAACGCAGCGGCCGCCCCGCGACCGAGTCCCCGACCCCGGCGATATGCCCCTCGTACGCCATCAGACCCACCAGCCGGAAGCCGGGCCTGCGCGCCACCGAGCGTGCCAGTTCGGCGAGTTGGGCGGGGGAGCGCAGCGGGGAACGCAGCGCGCCGATCCTGACCCGGCCGCCGAGCAGCCGCAGCGAGGTGTCCAGCTCCAGACAGACCCGGATCTCCTCGCGGCCACCGGCCCGCGCCGCGTCGATCAGCTCCAGCTGCGCGTGGTCGTCCACTATCACCGTCACGGCGGCGGCCAGTTTCGGATCTGCGGCCAGCTCCGCGAAGGCGGCCCGGTCGGCCGACGGATAGGCCAGCAGTACGTCGTCGAAACCGGCCCGCGCCAGCCACAGCGACTCGGCCAGCGTGAACGACATGATCCCGGCGAACCCGGGCCGCGCGAGTACCCGCTCCAGCAGCGCCCGGCAGCGCACCGACTTGCTCGCCACCCGGATCGGCTTTCCCGCGGCCCGGCGGACCAGGTCGTCGGCGTTGGCATCGAACGCATCGAGATCGACGATGGCGATCGGGGCGTCCAGATGGGCGGTGGCCCGGTCGTAACGGGTCCGGTCAGCGGCGCGGACAGTCATGGCCGCAGCTTGCCAGACGTCCGTACCGCTGGGTAGGGGGATGATCTGCGCAGTTCGTCCAGGGGCTGGACGTCCCGCTCCCACCGGGGCCGTTCCACCCCGTAGAGTGACGGGCACGCGGCAACCAACGGGCCTGCCTGTGACGTCGATCCGCGCGCGGTACGGAACGGAACCAGGGGGGCGGATGAGTACCGAGGCGCAGCGCGCTCCTGTCCCGCCCCGGCCGACGGCCCCGCCCCCGATGCCGGGACCTGCCGCGAACGCACCCGTTCCCCCGCGCCCACAGACACCACCGTCCGTGGCCCCGGCCGCCCCGGTCCCCGCACCGCAGCGGCGAGCCCCGGACCGGCATCCGCAGCCGACGCCCGCACCCCCGCCCGAAGTCCCGCCCGTGGAGACCACCACGCGGCTCCGGCCGGTACCCCCCGCGCAGCCGCCCGCCGGGACCCGTCGGCGATCCGTCGGCGCCGTGGACCTCACCCCGCGCCCGGGAACGCCCCCGCCACCGCCGGGACAGGCGTACGCTCCGCACGCGTACCAGCCCCCGTACCACTATCCGCACCCCGAGACACCCGCCGAGACCACCACCCGGCTGCGCCCCATCCGCACCCGCCACCCCGCCAGGACCGCGACCGCCGCGGCCTGTGTCGTGCTCGGGCTCGGACTGATCGGCGGCGCGGCCACCGGCGCCTGGCTCACCAGCGACTCCTCCGCCGACCCCGCCGCCCACAGCGCCTACACCGTCGGCCGCTCCGCCTGGCACAGCGTCCCCGTGGACACCCTCTTCCCGCGCACCCTGAACGGCAACGGAGCCGGACCCGGCGGCGCCGACCGCGTCTGGACCCGTATCGCCGTCGCCCCGGACAGCGGCTGCAGGGCAGCCCTGGACCCGCTGCTGGCCAGGACGCTCGGCCCGGTCGGCTGCGCGCGCATGCTCCGCGCCACCTATACCGACGCCACCAGCAGCAGCGTCACCACGGTCGGGGTGATCTTCACCGAGGGCGACACCGAGGCCATGAGGGCGCTGAGCACCCGCTTCACCGACCAGCACCTCGACCGGCGCACCGACCTGATGCCCCGCACGTACCCCGCCAAGGGCACGGTCGCCGCCGGGTTCGGCGACCGGCAGCGCGCCAGCTGGAGCGTCCACATACTGACCGAGGCGCCCGTCATCGTGTTCGCCGTCTCCGGATTCGCCGACGGGCGCACGGTCACCGATCCGCAGCCCGTCAGCAAGGCCACGGCCGTGAACGCCACCACGGCCGCCGCCCAGGCCGGACTCGGCCACGAGGCCAAGGGAATCTCCGACCGGATAGAACGCGGGCTGCGCCGGACTATCACCGACCTCACGGAGAAGCCGGAATGAGCCGCCGCGCCCGCCGCCACCGCCGCGCCCTGGGCGCGGTCTGCGCCGCCACCGCGTTCGCGCTCCTGCCCGCGGCACCGGCCAGGGCCGATGCCATACGGGACCAGCAGTGGGGCCTGCAGGCGCTCCACACCGATCAGGCCTGGCGGACCACCAAGGGCAGGGGCATCACCGTCGCCGTCGTCGACACCGGGGTCGACGGCAGCCTCCCCGACCTGGCGGGCCAGGTACTGCCCGGCAAGGACATGATCGGCTTCGGCGCCGGCCGCGGCGACCGGTCCTGGGCCCGGCACGGCACCGCGATGGCCGGGATCATCGCGGGCCGCGGCCACGGCGTCGGCGGCGCCGACGGAGTGCTCGGCATCGCCCCCGAGGCGAAGATCCTCCCGGTCCGGGTGATCCTCGAAGCCTCCGACCCGGCCCGCACCAAGGCCCGGGAGTCCCGCGGCACGGCCCTCGCCGACGGCATCCGCTGGGCCGCCGACCACGGCGCCGACGTCATCAACCTCTCGCTCGGCGACGACAGCGAGTCGGCGCACCCCGAACCGGGCGAGGACGCCGCCATCCAGTACGCGCTGAAAAAGGGGGCCGTCCTCGTCGCCTCGTCGGGCAACGGAGGCGAGAAGGGCGACCACATCTCGTACCCCGCCGCCTACCCCGGCGTGATCGCGGTCGCCGCCGTCGACCGGTACGGCACCCATGCCGCGTTCTCCACCCGCCGCTGGTACGCCACCGTCAGCGCCCCCGGGGTCGACATCGTCGTCGCCGCCCCCGACCATCAGTACTACGTGGAGTGGGGCACCTCCGCCGCCTCCGCGTTCGTCTCGGGCGCCGTCGCGCTGGTCCGCGCCGCGCATCCGGGGCTGACGCCCGCCCAGATCAAGCAGCTGCTCATGGACACGGCCCGCAGCGCTCCGGCATCCGGCCGGGACGACGCCCGGGGCTACGGCATCGTCGACCCGGCTGCGGCGATCAAGGCCGGAGCCGCGCTCCGCCCCGCCGGCCTGCGCGCCGACTCCGCCGAGGCCGGTTACCGGAAGCGGTATTTCGGCCCCGGCCCCACCCCCGAGCACCACGACGGCACCCCCACAGGCTGGCTGGCCCCCGCCGCAGGCGGCCTGGGAGCGGCCTTGCTCGCACTGGCCGTGGTCCTGTGGCGCGGCAGACCCAGCAAACCACCCACTACGCGACGCTGACCACGCCTGCCGACTCACCCCGCGGCACCAACCACCCATTCATCCCGCGGCACCGAGCACGCCCACCGCCGCCTTCGCCGCCGACTCGACGCGTGCGATCCCCGTCTCCTTCGTCCGGTGTCCGCCCGAGAGCACCGCCACCAGATAGACGCGGCCGCCCGACCTCACCCGGCCGATGCTGTTGATGTCCCACAGCCCGGTCGTCGTCCGGGGCATCCAGCCGTTCTTCAGGGCCCAGCTGCTGCCCGCCGCCGACACCCCCCACTGCTGGTCGGCCTCCACCTGGCCCATCAGCCCCTGCAGATACGTACGGGAAGCCTCGCTCAGCTCCGATTCCGTACCGAACACCGCCTTCAGCAGCGTGAGCTGATCCGCCGCCGTGGTCCGGGTCAGCCCCCAGGCGTGCGCCGCCGCCGTCCCGGTCAGGCCCAGGCGTTCATTGGCCGCGTCGAGTGCCTCCGGCCCGCCGATCGCCCGCAGCAGCGCGGTGGCGGAGGCGTTGTCGCTCCGCTCGATCATGGCGGTCGCGTAGCCGCGCTCGACGGCGGTGAGCGCGCGCTTGTCGTCCTGCGCCCCGAGCAGCAGGGCCGCGAGTATGTCGACCTTGACGATGCTGGCGGTGTCGAACGCCCCGTCCCCGTAGACCGCCCGCGCCCCGCTCCCGGTGTCCAGCACCGCGACGGACAGCTCCGCGTCACCCGCGTCGGCCAGCAGCGGTTCCACCGCCGCCGCCAGCGCCGCGTCGAGATCCACCTTCGGCTCCTCACTCGTCGTCGCCGGGACCGGAGCGGCCCCTGCTGTCCGCATCGACGGTACGGACGATACGGAGGCCGAGGCGCGGGGAGAGTGATCGCCGGACCGGCCGGCCGAACCCGTCAGCAGGATCACGGCCGCCACGGCCGTCACGGACGCGGACAGGGCGGAGCCGCGGAATCTGTTTCGGGACATGCCCGGACGCTAGGAACGGCACCTGAGAACCGGCTGAGCCCGACCTGTTGCCAGGCTGAGAAACCCCAGGGACTACGCTCGCCCCGTGGCGCTGAAGAACATTCCGGACCCCGGTTACTCCGACGACGACGGCACGGCCGACCCGTCCCTGGCCGCGGCACTCGCCGCCTGGGCCGAGGACCGCAAGGCCGTCGGCCCGGTGCTCGAAGCACTCAAGGGCGCCCGGCTCCTGGTCCCCGTCGTCGCCGTGCTCGGCGAAGTGGAGGAGGTCGCTCAGGAGGGGCACGAAGCTCATCGCAAGGGCGGGCTGCGCCGCGAGAAGACCAGCGACATGGCCGTGCCCACCCTCCAGGCCGGGGACCGCCGCGCCCTGCCCGCCTTCACCTCGACCGCCTCGCTGGCCCGCTGGGACCCGCAGGCCCGCCCCGTCGCCGTACCCCTGCACCAGGCGCTGCAGGCCGCCGCGCACGAGAAGGCGGACACGGTCGTCCTCGATCTCGCAGGACCGGTCGCGTTCGAGCTGACCGGCTCCGCACTGCTCGCCCTCGCCGAGGGCCGCACCAGCGCCGACCCGCTGGACGACCCGGCGGTCACCGGGGCCGTACGGGACGCGGTCGCCGCCGAGCCCGCGGTGGTGCGCGCCCACCTCGGCCCCGGCCGGGCGGACGGCACCCTCGCCCTCGTCCTGGCACCCGGCGCGGACCCCGCCCACGCGGCCCGCCGGGTCGCGGAACGGCTGGCGGCCGATGAGGTCCTGCGCGCCCGCCTGGTGCGCGGCCTGGACCTGGCGCTGCTCCCGGCCGGTGCGGCCACGCCGGGCGAGGCCCTGTTCACGCGCTGATCGCCCGACGACATGAGCCCCCTGCCCACGAAGGGCAGGGGGCTCAGTTCTTGTACGAGGCAATTACGAGGCAATTACGAGGCAATAAGGGGCAGGGGGTAGAAGGGCAGGCGCGCGGCGCGGGCTCAGCCGAAGACGGGGCCGGTGTACTTCTCGCCCGGGCCCTGGCCGGGCTCGTCCGGTACGAGCGACGCCTCGCGGAACGCCAGCTGCAGGGACTTCAGGCCGTCACGCAGCGGAGCCGCGTGGAAGGAGCTGATCTCGGTGGTGCTGGCGTCCAGCAGACCGGCCAGCGCGTGCACCAGCTTGCGGGCCTCGTCGAGGTCCTTGTGCTTGTCGCCGTCCTCGGTGAGTCCGAGCTTCACGGCGGCGGCGCTCATCAGATTGACCGCGACCGTCACGATCACCTCGACCGCGGGGACCTCCGCGATGTCGCGGGTCATGTCGTCGAAGCCGGGGGAATCGTTGGTGGGGGTCGCGTCACTCATGCGCCATACGATAGGCCCACCCCGACGCCGCCCCGTCTGCGGGAGCGGTGCACGACGGCCGGTTAGCGTACGCCCGGGGGAGCTGCTAACCTTGTGTAACGACCGGCTGGGCAGCTATGTGCCCGGCCCACAAGTGGAGGCTCCGATCTCCCACCTGGCTGTCCTTTCGGACGGCGGGTCACCGGTCAGGTGGCGCCCATCGTTCCGTACGGACGATGGAGCCGCCCGATGCGCCCCGCGGTTGACCGCGGCGGTGTTCCGGTTTGCCAGGAGCCCCGCCTGTGTCCCGTCCGGGGCATTTTTGATGTGCTGGTGCGGTTGGTCTCAGGAAAACAGACGTTACGTGGCTGTCTGCCAGGCGGCCGCGTGGTGCTACCGAGGAGGATCCATCAGCGCCGAGCCCCGCATCAACGACCGGATTCGCGTTCCCGAGGTGCGACTTGTCGGTCCCAGCGGCGAGCAGGTCGGGATTGTTCCGCTTGCCAAAGCCCTGGAACTCGCACAGGAGTACGACCTCGACCTGGTCGAGGTGGCGGCGACCGCCCGTCCGCCCGTGTGCAAGCTCATGGACTACGGGAAGTTCAAGTACGAGTCGGCCATGAAGGCCCGTGAGGCGCGCAAGAACCAGGCGCACACGGTCATCAAGGAGATGAAGCTCCGGCCGAAGATCGACCCGCACGACTATGACACCAAGAAGGGTCACGTCGTCCGGTTCCTCAAGCAGGGCGACAAGGTCAAGATCACGATCATGTTCCGTGGTCGTGAGCAGTCACGCCCCGAGCTGGGCTTCCGACTGCTCCAGCGTCTCGCTTCGGACGTGGAGGAACTCGGCTTCATCGAGTCCAACCCGAAGCAGGACGGCCGGAACATGATCATGGTTCTGGGCCCGCACAAGAAGAAGACCGAAGCCATGGCCGAGGCCCGCGAGGCCCAGGCCGCCCGCAAGGCGGAGCGTCAGGGTTCCACCCCCGACGCCGACGCCGCGGACCAGGCCGCCGAAACGCAGCCCGAGGCTCCGGCCGATACACCTTCCGAGGCCTGACCTCAAGGGGGCCGCCATCCAGGCGGCCCCGGGTCTCCCCGGAATTCCCACCAAGATCTGACGCCCCTGCTGTCCGGTGCCCGCACCGAGAGGGGCGCCACTGACGAGGAGAGAACGGCGCGATGCCGAAGAACAAGACGCACAGCGGTGCCAGCAAGCGCTTCAAGATCACCGGCTCCGGCAAGGTGCTCCGTGAGCGCGCCGGCAAGCGCCACCTTCTTGAGCACAAGTCGTCCAAGAAGACCCGCTCGCTGACCGGCACGGTCGAGCTGGCCCCGGCCGACGCCAAGAAGGTCAAGAAGCTTCTCGGCAAGTGAGTCGGCGGCCCTCGGAGCATCCGGGGGCGGCGACCTCGACTCAGACCGGGACCAATTCGTTTCCGGGCCGTGTGAGTCCAACCACGGCCCCGCTACAAGGAGTTAAAAAGTGGCACGCGTCAAGCGGGCAGTAAACGCTCACAAGAAGCGCCGGGCAATCCTCGAGCAGGCCAGCGGTTACCGGGGCCAGCGCTCCCGCCTGTACCGCAAGGCGAAGGAGCAGGTCACCCACTCCCTCGTCTACAACTACAACGACCGCAAGAAGCGCAAGGGCGACTTCCGTCAGCTGTGGATCCAGCGCATCAACGCCGCTGCCCGCCAGAACGGCATGACGTACAACCGCCTCATCCAGGGTCTGAAGGCCGCCAACGTCGAGGTGGACCGCAAGATCCTGGCCGAGCTCGCGGTCAACGACGCCAACGCGTTCGCCGCCCTCGTCGAGGTCGCCCAGAAG
Organism: Streptomyces sp. NBC_01217; assembly: GCF_035994185.1. Taxonomy (NCBI): domain Bacteria; kingdom Bacillati; phylum Actinomycetota; class Actinomycetes; order Kitasatosporales; family Streptomycetaceae; genus Streptomyces; species Streptomyces sp. NBC_01217. The sequence continues at coordinate 1,746,238 of NZ_CP108538.1, read as the reverse complement.
GCCCTCCCGAGCGACGTCAACGCCCCGAAGGCCGCCTGATCCAGGTCGCACTTCTCGGTTTCTGAGCCGGACCCGCAGGCGCTCGCCGTCTGCGGGTCCGGTGCGTTGCACGACATGTTCCGTACGCAGAGAGGCTCGCCGCCGACCATGGGCACCCCCGAACTGATCTCCCCGCGATCGCCGCGCGTCACCGCCGCCCGGCGGCTGGCAAAGCGCAACTTCCGCGGCAAGGAGCGCAGGTTCATCGCCGAGGGGCCGCAGGCCGTGCGCGAGGCCGCCGAGCACCGCGGCAGCGACGGCGAACCGACGCTGATCGAGCTGTTCGCCACCGTCGAGGCGGCCGAGCGGTACGCCGACATCGTCGACGCCGCCCATGCGGCCGGCGCCCGGGTCCACCTCGCGGACGGCGATGTCCTCGCCGATGTGTCGCAGACCGTCACCCCGCAGGGACTGATCGGTGTCTGCCGTTTTCTCGACTCGCCGTTCGACGCCATCCTCGCCGCGCGGCCGAAGCTGGTCGCCGTCCTCGCTCACGTACGCGACCCCGGGAACGCCGGTACGGTGCTGCGCTGCGCCGACGCCGCGGGAGCCGATGCCGTCGTGCTCACCGACGCCTCGGTGGACCTCTACAACCCCAAGTCCGTCCGGGCCTCCGTCGGCTCGCTCTTCCATCTGCCGGTCGCCGTCGGCGTCCCGGTCGAGCGGGCCGTGCAGGGGCTGAGGGAGGCGGGCGTACGGATTCTCGCCGCCGACGGCGCGGGCGACGACGACCTCGACGACGAGCTCGACGCCGGGACCATGGGCGGGCCGACCGCCTGGGTCTTCGGCAACGAGGCCTGGGGCCTGCCGGAGGAGACCCGGGCACTGGCCGACGCCGTCGTCAGGGTGCCGATCCACGGCAAGGCGGAGAGCCTCAATCTGGCCACGGCCGCGGCCGTCTGTCTGTACGCCTCCGCACGGGCCCAGCGCACCCGCCGCTGAGGCCGTCGCCCGCAGGGTGTCGCTCCGTCACCGACGACTAGTAGGGTGACGAACTCGGGGGCCCACTGCACCGGTTCGAGAGGTGGGACATGGCTGTCGGCATGAGCAGGCCGCGCGGGACACACGCGGCCGTCGTGCGCGCCTGCGAGAGCCCGGACACGGAGGGCGAACCGGCCGACGGCCGGGACATCGGGCCCGTCGACGCGACCGTCGACCCCGACGACCTCCCCGACGGCCTGGTCATCGCCGACGAGAACGGCCGGGTCGTCTGCTTCAACTCCGCGGCCTCCCGGATCACCGCCGTGCCCCGCGCCGCCGCCCTCGGCCACCCCCTGGAGCACGCGCTGCCGCTGGAGGACCTCAAGGGCCGCCGCTGGTGGGCCCTGACCGATCCGTACGGCGGCCTCGCCACCCGCGTCGGCCAGCCGGAGCGCAATCTGCTGCTGCCCGGCGGCCGCGAGGTCCTGGTCTCCGCACGGTACGTACGCGAGCGCCCGACCGGTCCCGTGCGCCGCCTGGTGATCTCGCTGCGTGGCACCGAGGCCCGCCGCCGCACCGAACGCAGCCACGCCGAGCTGATCGCGACGGTCGCACACGAGCTGCGCTCCCCGCTGACCTCCGTCAAGGGCTTCACCGCGACCCTCCTCGCCAAGTGGGAGCGGTTCACCGACGACCAGAAACGCCTGATGCTGGAGACCGTCGACGCCGACGCGGGCCGGGTCACCCGGCTCATCGCCGAACTGCTGGACATCTCCCGGATCGACTCCGGCCGGCTGGAGCTGCGGCGGCAGCCCGTGGACCTCTCCGCCGCCGTCGAGCGCCACGTCCAGGCCCTCACCGCGAACGGCCAGACCCCCGACCGCTTCCTCGTGCGCACCTGCCAGCCGCTGCCCGTGGTCTGGGCCGACCCGGACAAGGTCGACCAGGTGCTGGGCAATCTGCTGGAAAACGCGGTGCGCCACGGCGAGGGAACCGTCACCATTGCAGTCGCACCCGCATCCGTACCCGCGAAGAGCGACGAGAAGGGAACGGCCGTCACCGTGAGCGACGAAGGCCCCGGCATCCCCGAGGAGTCGATGGGCCGTGTCTTCACCCGCTTCTGGCGGGGGAGCAAGCGCGGCGGCACGGGCCTGGGCCTCTACATCGTCAAGGGCATCGTCGAGGCGCACGGCGGCACGATCACGGTCGGCCGCGGCCCCGGCGGCGGCGCGGAGTTCCGATTTATTCTGCCCGTGAGCACGCCGGCCTACCTGGTCTGAGCAGCCCACGGGCCTCCCACACATCCCATGACCCTTAGACTCGACCTTTGGCACCTTTGCGTCCTCCAGTCGTCGAGCGGGGCCATGGGGGTCCCGGGTATGCCCCGGTAAGCGCAGTTCCAGCCAATCGGAAGCACGGGAAGAGATGTCGGCACCGAACAAGTCGTACGACCCAGTAGAGGTCGAGGCACTGAAACCGGAAGAGATCGAGCGCATGCGGGACGAGGCGTTCGCCGCCTTCGCCGCCGCCGGTGACCTCGACGCGCTCGCCCAGGCGAAGACCGCGCACACCGGTGGTACCTCGCCCCTGTCGCTCGCCAACCGGGAGATCGGCGCTCTGCCGCCGCAGGCCAAGGCCGAGGCGGGCAAGCGCGTGGGCCAGGCCCGCGGCGCCGTGAGCAAGGCCCTCGCCGCCCGCCAGACGGAGCTGGAGGCCGAGCGGGACGCCCGCGTGCTGGTCGAGGAGGCGGTGGATGTCACGCTGCCCCACGACCGCATCCCGGCCGGGGCCCGCCACCCGCTGACGACCTTCATGGAGCGCGTCGCGGACGTCTTCGTGGCCATGGGCTACGAGGTCGCCGAGGGCCCCGAGGTCGAGGCGGAGTGGTTCAACTTCGACGCCCTGAACTTCGTGCCCGACCACCCGGCCCGGCAGATGCAGGACACCTTCTTCGTCCAGGGCGCCGACGGTGCCAGGAACGACGAGTCCGGTGTCGTCCTGCGTACGCACACCTCGCCGGTCCAGGCCCGCACCCTGCTCGACCGCGAGCCCCCCGTCTACGTCGTCTGCCCCGGCCGCGTCTACCGCACCGACGAGCTCGACGCGACCCACACCCCGGTCTTCCACCAGATCGAGCTGCTCGCCGTCGACGAGGGCCTCACCATGGCCGACCTCAAGGGCACCCTCGACCACATGGTCCAGGCGCTCTTCGGCCCGGACATGAAGACCCGGCTCCGGCCGAACTTCTTCCCGTTCACCGAGCCGTCCGCCGAGATGGACATGGTCTGCTACGTCTGCCGCGGCGCCTCCGTCGGCAACCCGGACCGCCCCTGCCGCACCTGCGGCAGCGAGGGCTGGATCGAGCTCGGCGGCTGCGGCATGGTCAACCCCAAGGTGCTCATCGCCTGTGGTGTCGACCCCCAGAAGTACAGCGGATTCGCCTTCGGGTTCGGCATCGAACGGATGCTGATGTTCCGCCACAACGTCGAAGACATGCGAGACATGGTCGAGGGTGACGTCCGGTTCACCCGGCCGTTCGGGATGGAGATCTGATGCGCGTCCCGCTTTCCTGGCTGCGGGAGTACGTCGACCTGCCGGCGACGGAGACCGGCCGAGACGTACAGGCCAAGCTCGTCGCCGTGGGCCTGGAGGTCGAGACCGTCGAGCAGCTCGGCGCCGGCCTCAAGGGCCCCCTGGTCGTCGGACAGGTATTGACCATCGAGGAGCTGGAGGGCTTCAAGAAGCCCATCCGCTTCTGCACGGTCGACGTCGGCAACGCCAACGGCACCGGCGAGCCGCAGGAGATCGTCTGCGGCGCCCGTAACTTCTCCGTCGGCGACAAGGTCGTCGTGGTCCTCCCGGGCGCCGTCCTGCCCGGCGACTTCGCGATCGCCGCACGCAAGACGTACGGCAAGACCTCGCACGGCATGATCTGCTCCACCGACGAGCTCGGCATGGGCGACGACGGCACCCACGGCATCATCGTGCTGCCGCCGGAGCACGAGGCGGGCTCCGACGCGATCGAGCTGCTCCAGCTCGTCGACGAGGTCCTCGACATCGCCGTCACGCCGGATCGCGGCTACTGCCTGTCCATGCGTGGCGTCGCGCGCGAGACCGCCATCGCGTACGGGCTGCCGCTGCGCGACCCGGCGCTCCTCGACGTGCCCGCGCCGAACGCGTTCGGCTACCCGGTCAAGGTCGCCGACCCGATCGGCTGCGACAAGTTCACCGCGCGCACCGTCGTCGGCCTGCAGCCCGAGGCCCGCTCCCCGATCTGGCTGCAGCGCAGGCTGCAGAAGGCCGGGATGCGCCCGATCTCGCTCGCCGTCGACATCACCAACTACGTGATGCTGGAGCTCGGCCAGCCGCTGCACGCCTACGACCGCACCCGCATCGACGGGCCGATCGGGGTGCGCCGCGCCCAGCAGGGCGAGAAGCTCACCACTCTCGACGGCACGGTCCGCGTCCTGGACGCCGAGGACCTGGTCATCACCGACAACCGCGGGCCGATCGGCCTCGCCGGCGTCATGGGCGGTGCCAACACGGAGATCGCGGACGTCCAGGAAGGTGCGCACAGCACCACCGAGGTCGTCATCGAGGCCGCGCACTTCGACGCGATCTCGATCGCCAGGACCGCACGCCGCCACAAGCTGTCCTCCGAGGCGTCCAAGCGCTTCGAGCGCGGCGCCGACCCGCAGGCCGCGGCCGCCGCCGCACAGCGCACCGTCGACCTGCTGGTGCTGCTCGCCGGCGGCACCGCCGAGGCCGGGGTCACCGAGGTCACCGCCCCGTCCGCGCCCCACACCATCGCGATGCCCGCCGACCACCCCGACCGGGTGGCGGGTGTCGGCTACGGCCGCGAGGCCGTCGTACGCCGCCTCCAGCAGGTCGGCTGCGACGTCTACGGACAGGACGAGCTGCTCGTCACCGTGCCGTCCTGGCGGCCCGACCTGCGCGAGCCGAACGACCTCGCCGAAGAGGTCATCCGGCTGGAGGGCTACGAGAACCTCCCCTCCACCCTCCCGACGCCGCCGTCCGGCCGCGGGCTCACCGACCGCCAGCGGCTGCGGCGCAAGGTCGGCCGGGCGCTCGCCGGAGCCGGCTACGTCGAGGCGCTGAACTACCCGTTCATCGGCGACGCCGTGCTCGACCAGCTCGGGATCGACGCCGACGACGCCCGCCGCCGTACGGTCCAGCTCGTCAACCCGCTCTCCGACGAGGAGCCGGCGCTGCGCACCACGCTGCTGCCGGGCCTGCTCGGCGCACTGCGGCGCAACGACGGCCGCGGCAGCCACGACCTCGCGCTCTTCGAGACCGGCCTGGTCTTCAGGCCGACCGGCACCGAGACGAAGGCCGCACGGCTGCCCGTCGACCGCCGTCCCACCGACGAGGAGATCGCCGGGCTCAACGCCACGCTGCCGCGTCAGCCGCGCCGCGCCGCCGTCGTCCTCGCGGGCGCCCGCGAGCAGGCCGGCTGGTGGGGCAAGGGCCGCCCGGCCGACTGGGCGGACTCCATCGAGGCCGCCCGTACGATCGCCCGCGAGGCCGGTGTCGAGGTGACCGTCCGCAGCGACCAGCACGCGCCGTGGCACCCGGGCCGCTGCGCCGCGCTCTACCTCACGGTGAACGGCGAGGAGACCCTCTTCGGACACGCCGGTGAGCTGCACCCGCGTGTCATCAAGGAGCTCCACCTGCCGGAGCGCACCTGCGCCATGGAGGTCGAGCTCGACCTCCTGGAGCAGGCCGCCGACGGCGCGCTCCGGGCGCCCCGGATCTCCGCCTTCCCGGTGGCGACCCAGGACGTCGCGCTGGTCGTCGCCGAGGGCGTTCCCGCCGCCGAGGTCGAGCAGGCGCTGCGTGCCGGTGCGGGTGAACTCCTCGAATCGCTGCGGCTGTTCGACGTCTTCACCGGCGATCAGATCGGTGCGGGCCGCAAATCCCTGGCGTACGCGCTGCGTTTCCGCGCGGCGGACCGCACGCTGACGGTCGACGAGGCCTCGGCCGCGCGCGATGCCGCGGTGGCCCTGGCCGCCGAGCGGACGGGCGCGGTGCTGCGGGGCGCATGACGCGCCGCACATCATGAAGGAGGGGCGTATCCGACGACCGGATACGCCCCTTCCGTGCTCGCCGTGCGGCACAGAACCGCACCCGGGCGATCCCCGCACCGTCCGCGCCGCCACGGAGTGTCGGGCAGGTCGGCGGAACGGACGGTGCGAGTGCGGGTCGTCGACTGTACGAGGGGGAGCGGACGACCCGGCCGCCTCTTGCGAGAGGACTGATTCAACCGATCCGTGCACCGGCGCGACAGAGCGCGCGGCGGGACGGTTCGGGCATTCCGTTCACACCCCGTGTGAATCGTGCTCCACTGGTGCGACACGCCTCGGCGTGCCGAACCACCGGAGGGGCACATGGGGGCAATGGAGCCCAACATTCTGCTGGCGTCCCTGATCGAGGAGGCGGGCGTCTCCCGGGCGGGCCTTGCCGCGCACATCAACCGGGCCGGCCGCTCCCGCGGACTGTGCCTGCGCTACGAACACACCGCGGTGTCCCGCTGGCTGAAGGGGCAGCGTCCGCGCGGCCAGGTGCCGGACCTGATCTGCGAAGTGCTCGGAAACCGGCTGAACAGGCCTCTTTCGCTGGACGACATCGGCATGGCGACCGCGGGCCCCGGCGTGCCCGCGCCCGCGTCCACGCTCGGCGGATTCGTCGAGCGGGCCACCGCGCTGTGGCGCTCCGACGATCAGAAGCACCCGCACATCCTCGCCTCGCCCGCCGTCACGGGCACCACGGCGGTGATGCCGGTCTGGGAGTGGGAGAACCCGCCCGAGGACACCGATGTCTCCCGCAGCGGCACGACCCGGGTCGGCATGGCCGACATCGTGACCCTGCGGGCGGCCCGTGCCCACTACGAACTGATGTACCGCAGGGCAGGCGGAATCGCGACCCGTTCCCGCATCGTCGGCTTCCTCAACGCCGAGACCGCCCCGCTTCTGCGCGGTGGCTACAGCGATGCGATGGGGCGCCAACTGCACCGGGCGACGGGCGGGTTGGTCGCGGTCGCGGGCATCTGTGCCTACGACTCCGATGCGCACGGGCTCGCCCAGCGCTACTTCCACCAGGCGCTGCGGCTGGCCAAGGCGAGCGGGGACCGGGGGCTCGGCGGCTATGTGATCGCCCTGTTGGTCAACCAGTCGCTGTTCCTCGCCGACTACCGGCAGTCGGTGGCCTTCGCACAGGCGGCGCTGCGGGCCGCCGGCCGGCACATCACTCCCGCGCTGGCCGCCGACCTGTACGCGATGCAGGCCAAGGCGTACGCCCGCATCGGCGACTCGGCAAGCGCCCTGGAGTGCATCCGGCGCGCCGAGGCGCAGGCCGAACGCATCCGGCCGGGCCATGAACCGGACGAGACGGGGTACGTCCAGCCGGGCCTGGTCGATGTGCAGGTGGCCGAGGCCCTGCTAGCCCTCGGAGATCTGCCGGGGGCCAGGGAGCACGCGGCGACGGCCGTACGGACCCCGGCGCACGACCGGGGCCGGGTGCACCGGCTGGCCATGCTGACCCATATCGAGCTGCGCCAGGGCGAGGCGGACCGGGCGGCGGCCACGGCCGTGGAGATGGCGGAGCGGGCCAGGGGGATGGAGTCGCAGCGGCTGCGCGACCGGCTGCGTGCGGTGCGCGAGGATCTGATCGCGAGCGGCTGCGCGGATGCGGGGCGGGCCGCCGAACTGATCGACGGGGCGCTGCGCGTACCGCTGTGATCCCGTACCGCTGTGACTCCGTACCGCTGTGATCTCGCACCCGCGGGTATCGGTATGTTCCCCTCCGGTCCCACTCCTGCTGCGATGTTGCCACCTACTTGTCGGAAGGTGGCAGAACTGTGCAATGGGCGAATCTGAACGAACAAACCGTGTATGAAAACCGCTGGTTCCGGGTCAATCTGGCGGATGTGCTCATCCCCGACGGCCGCCGTCTCGACCACTACCTCATCCGGCTCCGCCCCGTCGCGGCGGCCACCGTCGTCAACGAGGCCAACGAGGTGCTGCTGCTGTGGCGCCACCGGTTCATCACCGACAGCTGGGGCTGGGAACTCGCCGCGGGCGTCGTCGAGGACGGCGAGGACATCGCGGCCGCGGCCGCCCGGGAGATGGAGGAGGAGACCGGCTGGCGCCCCGGCCCGCTGCGTCCGCTGCTGACCGTGGAGCCGTCGAACGGCCTGACTGACGCCCGGCACCACTTCTACTGGTCCGAGGAGGCCACCTGGACCGGCCACCCGAGCGACGACTTCGAGTCCTCGCGCCGCGAGTGGATACCGCTCAAGCTGGTGCCCGACATGATCGCCCGCGGCGAGGTCCCGGCCGCGGGCATGGTGGCCGGGCTGATGATGCTCCATCACTTACGGCTGGGCTGAGGCGACTCGGAACGCGTACGGGGCCGGTCGGGGGTTGCCCGGCCGGCCCCGTACGGGCACGAGCGACGGATCAGGAGTACGGGTAGAAGCCCGAGCCCGTCTTGCGGCCGAGCCTGCCCGCGTCCACCATCCGCTGGAGCAGCGGGGGAGCGGCGTACAGCGGCTCCTTGAACTCCGCGTACATCGAGTCGGCGACCGAGGCCACGGTGTCCAGGCCGATCAGGTCGGAGAGCTTGAGCGGGCCCATCGGGTGGGCGCAGCCGAGCTCCATGCCGTTGTCGATGTCCTCACGGCTGGCGATCCCCGACTCGAACATCCGGATCGCGGAGAGCAGATACGGAATCAGCAGTGCGTTGACGACGAAGCCGGAGCGGTCCTGGGCGCGGATCGGGTGCTTGCCGAGCACGTCCTGCACCAGGGCCTCGGCGCGCTTCACCGTCTCGTCGGACGTCGTCAGCGCGGGGATGAGCTCGACGAGCTTCTGCACCGGCGCCGGGTTGAAGAAGTGGATGCCGATGACCTGGTCCGGTCGAGAGGTGGCCACGGCCAGCTTCACCAGCGGGATGGAGGAGGTGTTCGAGGCGAGGATCGCGTCCTGCCGGGTCACCACCTGGTCGAGCACCTGGAAGATCTCGGTCTTGACCTGCTCGTTCTCCACGACGGCCTCGATGACGAGATCGCGGTCGGCGAACTCCCCGAGGTCGGTGGTGAAGCTCAGACGAGCCAGCGTCTCGTCGCGCTCCTGCGGAGTGATTTTGCCGCGTTCGGCGGCCTTCGAGAGGGAGTTGTGCAGCCGGGTGCGGCCGATCTCCAGCGCCTCGCCTGTGGTCTCGGCGACCCTGACCTCAAGACCGCTGCGGGCGCACACCTCCGCGATCCCCGCGCCCATCTGGCCACAGCCCACCACTCCGACGCGTGCAATGTCGGCCATAGAGTCCGTCACCTCGTGCCTTTCGCTGTTCTCCGTGTCGCAGGTTCCCGTCTGATTCCGGTGCCCGCCCCGACCCCCCGACGTTACTCCGCGACATGCGGGTCATCGTGGGCCGGGGCGGGCATGCTCTGCGTTACGCCCTGATACCGGGGCGACGGACGAGGGCAGAGAGACGGCAGGTGCAACGAAATGCGGCAAATGGCCAGAAGAGGCTTCGTGGTGGGTGCGGCCGGGGTGGTCGCCGGGGTGGTGGGCACCCTCACCACGGCCGGTGAAGCCGTCGCCGCCCCGTCCCGGCAGGCCGGTTCCGGGCGGGCGGGCGCATTGCCGCGCAGGGGCGGCGGTCACGCGGTGGCGCGGCGCGAGCTGCGCGGCATGTGGGTCGCCACCGTCGCCAACATCGACTGGCCCTCGGCGCCCGGTCTGACGGCGGCCGCGCAGAAGGCCGAGCTGATCGCGTACCTCGACGAGGCCGTCGACCGGCGGCTGAACGTCGTCATCCTCCAGGTCCGGCCGACCGCCGACGCGCTGTGGCCCTCGCCCTACGAGCCATGGGCCCAGTACCTCACCGGCGTCCAGGGCAAGGACCCCGGCTGGGACCCGCTGGGCACCGCCGTCCGCGAGGCGCACCGCCGCGGCCTGGAACTGCACGCGTGGTTCAACCCGTACCGGGTCGCCAACCACACCGACCCGTCCCGGCTGGTCGCCACCCACCCCGCCAGGCTGCACCCGGACTGGGTCCTGCCGTACGGCGGGAAGCTGTACTACAACCCAGGAATCCCCGAGGTCCGCCGCTTCGTCCAGGACGCGATGCTCGACGCTGTCCGCCGCTACGACATCGACGCCGTGCACTGGGACGACTACTTCTACCCGTACCCGGTGGCCGGGCAGGTCTTCGACGACGACGCCACATACGCGAAATACGGCGCGGGCTTTCCCGACAAGGCCGCCTGGCGGCGGGACAACACCGACAAGCTGGTGCGCGAGACCGCCGAGCGGATCAAGAAGATCAAGAGGGACGTCCAGTTCGGGATCAGCCCGTTCGGTGTGTGGCGCAATGCCGCGACGGATCCGCTCGGCTCCGACACGAAGGCGGGTGTGCAGACCTACGACGATCTGTACGCGGACACCCGCGGCTGGGTCCAGAAGGGCTGGATCGACTACATCTGCCCGCAGATCTACTGGAACATCGGCTTCGCCGCCGCCGACTACGCCAAGCTGCTGCCCTGGTGGGACGGGGTCGTACGGGGCACGGGCGTCGATCTGTTCGTGGGCGAGGCGCTCTACAAGGCCGGTGACCCCGCCCAGCCCGCCGCCTGGCAGGACCCTGCCGAACTCTCCCGCCACATCGACTTCGCCGCCGCCTACGACCAGGTGCGCGGCCATGTCTACTTCTCCGGCAAGGACGTGGTCACGGACCGGATCGGAACCATGGACCGGCTGGTGGCCGACCACTACCGCAACAGGGTGCGCCCACCCCGCTGACAGAAGAAGCGGAGTGGACGCACCGGGTGTTGTCGGCGGGCCGCCGGGAATCCGCCGGCCCGCCCAGGGCCCGGGGGAGCGAAGAGCAGTGCCGTCCGCCGGAGGCCGCTACGGGGTCTCCGGTGCCTGCTTCCGGACGACGGTGTGCTGTACGACGCTGTCGGGACCGGGCGAAATCAGGTGTTCGTGTCCGTCCTCGAAGCGGACGCGGTACGGGGGAGTGCCCCCGGCCCCGAGCACTTCGACGATCTCTGCGACCCGGTCGTGCTGTCCCACGGTCCTGCCGTGCGTCAGCAGCCGGTCGCCCGCGTGTGCCTCCATCGGGAGTGACCTCCTCACGGGTGGCGGTCCATGTCGACAAGTCTATGACCGAAAGCCGACTTCGCCCGGTGAGAAGGTGCGGGTCCTCATCCCGGGCGCCGGGCACGCCCCGCCCGCTGGGTGGCCGCGATGCAGACGAGCACCGCGATCGCCGCCACCGGGGCCGCCGCCGAGACCTCCTCGCCGAGCAGGAAGAACGACCACACCAGAGTCAGCAACGGCTGCGCGAGCTGGAGCTGGCTGGCCCTCGGCACCCCGATCTCCGCCATCCCGCGGTACCAGACGTACAGACCGAGGAAGGTGGACCCGGCCGCCACCCAGACCAGACCGATCACTCCGTGCACGGTCGGCCGCACCGGCTCCAGCGGCAGCGCGATCGCCGCCCCCGCCACCGCGAGCGGCAGGGAGAGGATCAGCGCCCAGCCGACCACCTGCCAGCCCGGCATGACGTCGGCGAGCCTGCCGCCCTCGGTGTACCCCGCCGCACACACCAGCAGCGCACCGAACAGATACAGATCACCGCCGGACAGCACACCACCGCTCTCCCGCACGGTGAACACGATCACCACCGCCGCCCCGGCGAGCGCCGCGGCCCAGAAGGCACGGGACGGCCTCGCCCCGGTCCGCAGCGAGGAGAACACCGCGGTGGTCAGCGGCAGCAGCCCCACCACCACGGCCGCGTGCGAGGTCGTCGACGTCTGCAGCGCCAGCGTCGTCAGCAACGGAAAGCCGGCCACCACGCCCGCGGCGACGACGACGAGCCCGGCCCGGTGCCGGCGGTCGGGCAGCGGTACGCGCCCCGCCAGCAGTGCGCCGCCCGCGATCGCGGCGGCGAGCAGGGTGCGCAGCGCCACCAGTGACCAGGGGCCGAAGCTCTCCAGCCCCCAGGCGGTGGACGGGAACGTCAGCGAGAAGGCGAGGACACCGAGCCCGGCGAGGACCACGCCACGCCGGCTCGCCGTACCGCCTGCTGCCCTGTCGACCGCTATCGCGCTGCCGTGAGTAGCGCTATCCTTGACTCTCATGCAAGAGCGTAGCAGTGTTACTGAACTCGTCGAATCCCTCCGCGGCGAGTTGAACCGCTACTCACCGGGTGGAAAGCTGCCGTCCAGCCGGGCTCTCGTGGAGCGCTTCCGGGTCAGCCCCGTCACCGTCTCCCGGGCCATCGCCCAGCTCGCCGCCGAGGGCCTGGTCGTCACCAGGCCGGGCTCCGGCGCCTTCCGGGCGCAGCCGCGCAGCGATGTGCCCGCGCCCGGCGACACCTCCTGGCAGGAGGTCTCCCTCAGCGGCGACGGCGGCCCCGAAGCGGTGCCCCGCACCGTCGACGCCTCCGGTGTCCTGGTCACACTCGCCGCACCGCCGCCCGGCGTCATCGAGCTCAACGGCGGTTACCTCCACTCCTCGCTCCAGCCCGAGCGGGCGCTCGCCGCCGCCCTCGCCAGGGCCGGCCGCCGCCCCGGTGCCTGGGACCGCCCGCCCACCGACGGTCTCACCGAACTGCGGGCCTGGTTCGCCCGGGAGATCGGGCTCGCGCTCACCGCCGCCGACGTACTGATCACCGCGGGCGGCCAGAGTGCCCTGGCCACCGCACTGCGCGCCCTCGCCCCGCCCGGCGCCCCGGTCCTGGTCGAATCGCCCACCTACCCCGGCATGCTGGCCGCCGCCCGCGCCACCGGACTGCGGCCCGTGCCGGTACCCGTCGACTCCGACGGCGTACGGCCGGAACTGCTCGCCGCCGCATTCCGGGCCACCGGCGCCCGGGTCTTCGTCTGCCAGCCGCTCTTCCAGAACCCGACGGGCGCGGTCCTCGCCCCCGAACGGCGCGGCGAGGTCATCCGGATCGCCCGCGCGGCGGGAGCCTTCGTCATCGAGGACGACTTCGCCCGCCGCCTCGTCCACGACGATGCCGGGCCGTTGCCCGCACCCCTGGCCGCCGACGACCCCGACGGCGTCGTCGTTCATGTCTGCTCCCTCACCAAGATCACCTCACCCAGCCTGCGGGTGGGCGCGCTCGCCGCCCGCGGTCCGGTGCTGGGACGGCTGCGGGCCATCCAGATCGTCGACAGCTTCTTCGTCCCCCGGCCGCTCCAGGAGGCCGCGCTCGAACTGGTCGGCTCCCCGGCCTGGGGCCACCATCTGCGATCCGTGTCGACGGAACTGAGGAACCGGCGCACCGCCATGACGACAGCCCTGCGCCAGGAGCTGCCCGCCCTCACACTTGCGCACATCCCCGCGGGCGGCGGCAGCCTGTGGCTGCGCCTGCCCGACACGGAAGGCGGCACGGACGAGTCCGCGGTGGTCTCGGCGGCCCTGCGCGCGGGCGTGGCCATCGCACCCGGCCGCCCGTACTTCTGCGCCGAACCCCCCTCCCCCCAGGTCCGGCTGAGCTTCGCCGCGGTCGCCGGGGCGGCTGAGATCGCCGAAGGGGTCCGCCGCCTGCGCACCGCCTGCGACGAAGTCCTGACCGGCGGCGTGGAGAGTAACCTCCGGCCATGAACGACGACATGCCCCAGCGGCGTTACGAGATATCGTCCGACCCCGCCCGCCTGGACGCGGCCCGCATCCACCACTGGCTGTCGACGGATGCCTACTGGGCCCTCGGGCGCACCCGTGAGCACCAGGACCGGGCCATCGCCGGATCGCTCAACTTCGGTGCCTACGACGTCATCTCGGGCGAGCAGGTGGGCTGCGCGCGGGTGGTGACCGACCACGCCACCTTCGCCTGGCTCTGCGATGTGTACGTCGACCGCTCGGCCCGCGGTCACGGCATCGCCACACGGATGGCCGCCGCCGCGCGCGACCACCTGGCTCCCACCGGCATCCGCAGGTTCCTTCTCGCCACCGACGACGCCCACGGGGTCTACGAGAAGGTGGGCTTCGAGCCGCTGAAGGACCCGCACAAGTGGATGTCGCTCCAACTCGGCTGAGCCCGGCAGCGCCGGCCAAGGCCCTCTTGACCCGCGCGGCGCCGGGACCCACGATCACGGCCATGACTGTTCGAGTCTCGCTCGTCGCCGCGGCGCGCAGCTCTGCCCTGCTTGCCGAGCGCTTCGACGACGACCGGCCGCTCGACCACGCCGGCTGGCACGAGGTGCAGCTCGCCGCGAACGCCCTGGTCCCCCTGGGCGCCGCCGAGCTGCGCTACTGCTCGCCGACCCCACGCAGCCGCGCCACCGGCGAGGCGCTCGGCTACGCCCCGCTCGTCCAGCCCGCCCTGCGCGACTGCGACATGGGCCGCTGGCGCGGCCACACCCTCGCCGAGGTCGCCGCGGCCGAACCCGCGGCCGTCGACGCCTGGCTCGCGGACCCGCGCTCCGCACCGCACGGCGGCGAACCGCTGCTCGCCTTCATCTCCCGCATAGGGGGCTGGCTGGACACCCGTCCCGCGTACGACGGCGCCATCGTCGCCGTCGCCGAACCGGCGGTCGTCCGGGCGGCCCTCGTCTATGCGCTCAAGGCCCCGCCGTCGACATACTGGAACGTCGACGTCCGGCCGCTGTCCACGGTCACGCTCACGGGCCTGCCCGGCCGCTGGAGCCTCCGGCTCGAAGCGGGAGTCCGCTGAACGGGTGCGGGGTCTTCCCGCCGGTCCGACCAGTCGGTACGTTGCGTACTGATCGAGTTCCACCGAGTCCCACCGGCGCGTCCCGGGCGAGGGAGGCCAACATGCCACAGATCCACGGCCACTGCGACGACCGATTCTCCGCGGTACGCACCGCGTTCGAGGCGAACTTCCGGGAGCGCGACGAACTGGGCGCGGCCGTGACGGTGCTGATCGGCGGGGAACCGGTCGTCGACCTCTGGGGCGGCTGGGCCGACCGCGCCCGCACCCGCCCATGGGAGCGCGAGACCCTGGTCAACGTCTGGTCCACGACCAAGGGGCCGACCGCCCTCTGCGCCCACATCCTGGCCGACCGGGGCCTGCTCGACCTCGACGCGCCGGTCGCCGCGTACTGGCCGGAGTTCGCCGCGGCGGGCAAGGAGGCCGTGCTGGTACGCCATCTGCTCTCGCACCGCGCGGGGCTGGCGGGGCTGCGCGAGCCGCACGCCCTGTCCGAACTCTACGACTGGGATCTGACCACCGCCCGTCTGGCGGCGACCGAGCCCTGGTGGGAGCCCGGCACGCAGTCCGGCTACCACGCCCTGACGTACGGCTTCCTGGTCGGTGAGGTGATCCGGCGGATCAGCGGTCTGCTGCCGGGGGAGTTCCTCCAGCGGGAGGTGACCGGCCCGCTCGGGATCGACTTCACGGTGGGGCTCCCCGAGAAGGAGGCGGGCCGCGTCGCCGAACTCGTCGTCGCGAGTGCCGACGCGCGTCAACAGGCGGAGATCTTCGCGCAGATGGACCCCCTGGCCGTCGCCGCGCTCCTCAACCCGCCGACGGGCGCCTCTGCCGCCAACACCCCGCAGTGGCGGGCGGCGGAGATCCCCGCGGCCAACGGCCATGGCACCGCCCGCGCCGTTGCCGCGCTGTACGGGATCTTCGCCGGACGGGGCAGGTCGGGCGAGCGCCGGATCCTCTCCGAGGAGGCCGCCGAGCTCGTCCGCGAGGGACAGGGCTCCTGCCGCGACCTGGTGCTCGGCGCGGGCATCGGCCATGACACGGAGATCGCGCTGGGCCTGTGGCTGAGCGGCCCGGACGGTTCGTACGGCCCCAACCCGCGCGCCTTCGGCCACGACGGCGCAGGCGGTTCCTGCGGCCTGGCCGACCCGGAGGCCGACCTGGCACTGGGTTACGTGATGAACCGGATGGGCCCCGGCATCTGTGACGACCCGCGGAAGATGACGCTGATCGAGGCGGTGTACGAGGCACTGTGACGGGCGGGCGGGCGCGCGGGCCGGCCGGCGTGACCGGCGCCGGATGGCCGGCCTTTGCCGCCCACGCATCCCCGGCCGGGGATGCAGCCCGCCTCATGCCTCCTTGTTCGCGGCCGCGGCGATGAGTGTGACGGCCTCGGCGATGCCCGTCTCCGCGGTTGCCTTGTCGATGCCGAGTCCGGTCAGTACGCCCTCGCCGTCCTCCTGCTCCAGCAGGGCGAGCAGGATGTGCTCGGTGCCGATGTAGTTGTGGCCCATCCTCAGGGCCTCCCTGAACGTCAGCTCCAGCGCCTTGCGGGCCCCGGCGTCGAACGGGATGAGGTCTGGCAGTTCGTCGACCGCGGCCGGCAGCGCTTCGGTCGCGGCCTGGCGGACGGCTTCCAGCGTGATGCCCTGGGCCTTGATGAACGCGGGGCCGAGCGCCTCCGGCTCGGCGAGCAGCCCCAGGACCAGATGCTCGGTGCGCACCTCTGCGTTGCCTGCCGCGCGGGCCTCGTTCTGTGAGGTCATCACGACGTTCCTGGCTCGCTCGGTGAAGCGGCCGAAGCCCTGGCTGGGGTCGAGGTCCGACGGCTCGCCGGGGTCCTTGGTGACGAACCGCTTCTGGGCCGCCTGCCTGGTCACCCCCATGCTCTTCCCGATCTCCGTCCAGGAGGCGCCCGAGCGCCGGGCCTGGTCCACGAAGTGCCCGATCAGATGGTCGGCCACATCGCCGAGGTGGTCCGCGGCGATGACCGCGTCGGAGAGCTGGTCGAGGGCGTCGGTGTGGACCTTCTTGATGGCCTCGATCAGGTCGTCGAGGCGTACGGGATTGGTTGGGCGTACAGGATTCACCATGTGTCAACCTTAGGTTGACAGTCGGGGCGTGTCAACCATCAGTTGACAGTGCGGATCGCTGGAGCCCGTACAGAAGACGCATCCCTCCCAGTGCACCGGCGCGCGCAGAACGCGGTGCCGTACGCACGAGGCCATCGCGGCCTCCTCCGGGCCGGGAAAGGGGAGACCATCACTTCGCCCCCGGGTGCCGGCCGGATCGAACACCTCGACCAGTCGATGTCCTCCAGACCGAACCCGACCGCCCCGCGCCCCAACTGATTCAGGTACGACGGAGCGCGCCGCCCGACACGGTCCGTCGGGCGGCGCGCTCGTTCAGCGGTTCGGTGTGCGGGTCAGAGGACGCCGCTGTCCGCGATGGTGATCTTCGCCGAGGGACGGCCGCTCTGCGAGCCGAGCGCCTCGATCTTCCTGACCAGGTCCATGCTTTCCTGGTCGTCGACCTCACCGAACACCACGTGCTTGCCGTCCAGCCACGACGTCACGATCGTCGTGATGAAGAACTGGGAGCCGTTGGAGTTGGGTCCGCTGTTGGCCATGGAGAGCTGGCCCGGCTTGGTGTGCGCGAGCTTGAAGTTCTCGTCCGCGAACTTCGCCCCGTAGATGCTCTTGCCGCCCGTGCCGTCGCCCCGGGTGAAGTCGCCGCCCTGGAGCATGAAGTCGGGGATGATCCGGTGGAAGGACGATCCCTTGTAGCCGAATCCCTTCTCGCCGGTCGCCAGCGCGCGGAAGTTCTCCGCGGTCCTGGGAACGACGTCGTCGAACAGTTTGAACGTGATCCGCCCAGCGGGCTCGTCATTGATGGTGATGTCGAAGTAAACCTTGCTCGTCATGGAACCATCCTGACATCGGCACGCCCGGAGCCGACGGGCGGGAGGCCCCGGCGCGTCCGCTCCCGCTGTCCCGTACGCCGAGGACTGGTTAGCCTGAGGTGTGGGTGCGGCGGCTCAGGGAGGTCGGATGTGCCATGGATGCCAATGCGAGCGCCGGGGTGCTGCGTGATCCGGGCGTGTCCCCGGACGTCGGGGCGATCCGCTATCCGCCGATCGCCGAACACGGTCTGATCGGCGATCTGCGCAGCGCGGCGCTGGTGGACACCCACGGCACCATCGACTGGTACTGCTGCCCGCGCTTCGACGCGCCCAGCATCTTCGCCTCGATCCTCGATGCGGACCGGGGCGGGTTCTTCGAGCTCGCCGCAGATGCCCCGACACGCACCAAACAGTTCTACTTCCCCGACACCAACGTGCTGATCACCCGCTTCTTCGCGGACGACGGCGTCGGTGAGGTCCAGGACTTCATGCCGATACTCGACGATTCGCGCGAGGCGGACCGGCACCGGCTGATCCGCCGCGTGGTCTGCGTCCGCGGGTCGCTGCCGTTTCGCGCGCGTGTGGCCCCCCGCTTCGAGTACGGGACCCAGCCGCACACCGTGCACGTCCAGCACGGCCAGGCGATCTTCGCCACGCCCGCACTCACCCTCGCCCTGACATCGAGTGTGCCGATCGAGGTCGACGGCCAGGACGTCTGGTCGCTGTTCAAGCTGCACGAGGGCGAGTCCGCCGTCTTCGCCCTGGACCGGGTCGGCGGCGACGTGGCCCCCCGCTTCTGCCCGCTGTCCGAGGCGGAGCAGCAGTTCAACGCCACCGTCGGGTACTGGCGGCGGTGGCTGTCCCGGTCGCGGTACCGCGGTCGTTGGCGGGAGATGGTGCACCGCTCCGCCCTCACCCTGAAGCTGCTCACCTATGTCCCGACCGGCGCGATCATCGCCGCGCCGACCACCAGCCTGCCCGAACGCATCGGTGGCGAGCGCAACTGGGACTACCGCTACGTATGGATCCGCGACGCGGCGTTCTGTGTGTACGCCCTGCTCAGGCTCGGCTTCACCGAGGAGGCCGAGGCCTTCATGGGCTTCCTCTCCGAGCATGTCCGCCTCGATACGGACTCGCCGGACCGTTCCACCGGCCCGCTGCAGATCATGTACGGCATCGACGGGTGCCGTGACCTGCCCGAACGCAAGCTGACCCATCTGGAGGGCTACCGGTGCTCGGCCCCCGTACGCGTCGGCAACGGCGCCGTCGGCCAGTTGCAGCTGGACATCTACGGGGCGCTCATCGACGCCCTCTATCTCTACGACAAGTGGGGGCAGCCCATCTCCAGTGCGCACTGGGACAGCATCAGCGAGCTGGTGGACTGGGTGTGCGACCACTGGGACCAGCCGGACCAGGGGATCTGGGAGACCCGCAGCGGACGCAAGAACTTCCTCTACTCGCGATTGATGTGCTGGGTGGCCATCGAGCGCGCCATGCGGCTGGCCCGGCATCGTGGCCTGCCCGTCGACATCGTGCGGTGGGGGCGGGCCCGGGACGCGATCTACCGCCGGATCATGCGCCATGGCTGGTCCGAAGAGCGGCACGCCTTCGTCCAGTACGAGGACGGCCACGTCCTCGACGCGTCCCTGCTGATGATGCCGCTGGCGAAGTTCGTCTCCCCGACCGATCCGAAGTGGCTCTCCACGCTGGACGCGCTGGGCGAGGACCTGGTCTCCGACTCGCTGGTCTACCGCTACGACCCGCAGGCCAGCCCGGACGGACTGCGGGGCGACGAGGGCACGTTCTCGATCTGCTCGTTCTGGTACGTCGAGGCGCTGACCCGGGCCGGCCGCCTGGACGAGGCCCGGCTCGCGTTCGAGAAGATGCTCACCTACGCCAACCACCTGGGCCTGTACGCCGAGGAGATCGGCCACACCGGGGAGCAGAGCGGAAACTTCCCGCAGGCCTTCACTCATCTGGCGCTGATCAGCGCGGCCTTCAACCTCGACCGGGCGCTGGGTTAGCCGGCGTGCGCGGACGGTCCTGACGGCACGCCCGGGTCTTTGCATAAAAGTGCATAGTTGCGTATAGTCATGCCATCGACGAGGAGGATTTCGATGGTGGTACGTGCAGCAGTGGCAGGGGCGAGCGGATACGCCGGCGGGGAGCTGCTCCGCCTCCTGCTCGTCCACCCCGAGGTCGAGATCGGGGCCCTCACCGCCAACTCCAACGCGGGGCAGACGCTCGGTGCGCTGCAGCCGCATCTGCGGCCGCTCGCCGGCCGGGTGCTCCTGCCGACCACGCCCGAGGCCCTCGCCGGGCACGACGTGGTCTTCCTCGCCCTTCCGCACGGGCAGTCCGCCGCCGTCGCCGAGCAGCTCGGTGAGCAGGTGCTGGTCGTCGACATGGGCGCCGACTTCCGGCTCAGGGACGCGGCGGACTGGGAGAAGTTCTACGGCTCGCCGCACGCCGGGACCTGGCCCTACGGTCTGCCCGAACTGCCGGGCGGGCGCTCGGCGTTGACCGGTTCCAAGCGTATCGCGGTGCCCGGCTGCTACCCGACCGCCGTCTCCCTCGCGCTCTTCCCGGCGTACGCGGCCCGGCTGGCCGAGCCCGAGGCCGTGATCGTCGCCGCGTCCGGCACCTCCGGGGCGGGCAAGGCGGCCAAGCCGCATCTGCTCGGCTCCGAGGTGATGGGCAACATGACCCCGTACGGCGTCGGCGGGGTCCACCGGCACACCCCGGAGATGATCCAGAACCTCAGCGCCGCGGCCGGTGAACCGGTCACCGTCTCCTTCACGCCGACCCTCGCGCCGATGCCGCGCGGCATCCTCGCCACGTGCAGCGCGAAGGCGAAGCCGGGCGTGAGCGCCGAGTCCGTCCGTACCGCGTACGAGAAGGCGTTCGTCGACGAGCCGTTCGTCGACCTGCTCCCCGAGGGACAGTGGCCCGCCACCGCGTCCGTGTACGGCTCCAACGCCGTACAGATCCAGGTCGCGTACGACGAGGCGGCGAGCCGGATCGTCGTCATCAGCGCCATCGACAACCTCGCCAAGGGCACCGCCGGCGGCGCCCTGCAGAGCATGAACATCGCCCTCGGACTTCCCGAGGACACAGGTCTTTCCACGATCGGAGTCGCACCGTGAGCGTCACGGCAGCACAGGGGTTCTCGGCGGCGGGCATCGCCGCGGGAATCAAGGAGAGCGGCAACCCGGACCTGGCCCTCGTGGTCAACCACGGTCCGCGTCGCGCCGCCGCGGGCGTCTTCACCTCCAACCGCGTCAAGGCCGCTCCCGTCCTCTGGTCGGAGCAGGTGCTCAGGGGCGGCGAGGTCAGCGCCGTCGTGCTCAACTCCGGTGGTGCCAACGCCTGTACGGGTCCGAAGGGCTTCCAGGACACCCACGCCACCGCCGAGAAGGCCGCCGAGGTCCTCACCGGTCACAGCGCGGGCGAGATCGCGGTCGCGTCGACCGGACTGATCGGCACGCTGCTCCCGATGGACAAGCTGCTGCCGGGCATCGAGAAGGCGGCAGCCGCCCTCAGCGAGCACGGCGGCGAGAAGGCCGCCATCGCGATCAAGACCACCGACACCGTCCACAAGACCGCCGTCGCGGGCGGCGAGGGCTGGACCGTCGGCGGGATGGCCAAGGGCGCGGGCATGCTCGCCCCGGGCCTCGCCACCATGCTGGTCGTCCTCACCACCGACGCCGACGTGGACGCGGCCGGTCTCGACTCCGCGCTGCGCGCCGCCACCCGTACCACCTTCGACCGGGTCGACTCCGACGGCTGCATGTCGACCAACGACACCGTGCTGCTGCTGGCCTCCGGCGCGAGTGGCATCACCCCGGAGCAGGGCGAGTTCGCGGAGGCCGTACGGACCGTCTGCGCCGACCTCGCCCGGCAGCTCATCGGCGACGCCGAGGGCGCCTCGAAGGACATCCGTATCGAGGTCATCAACGCCGCGACGGAGGACGACGCCGTCGAGGTGGGCCGCTCCATCGCCCGCAACAACCTCCTCAAGTGCGCCATCCACGGCGAGGACCCCAACTGGGGCCGGGTCCTCTCCGCGATCGGCACGACGAAGGCCGCCTTCGAGCCGGACCAGCTGAACGTCGCCATCAACGGCGTCTGGGTCTGCAAGAACGGCGGCGTCGGCGAGGACCGCGACCTGGTCGACATGCGCTATCGCGAGGTCGAGATCACAGCCGACCTGGCCACCGGCACCGAGTCCGCAGTCATCTGGGCCAACGACCTCACCGCGGACTACGTCCACGAGAACAGCGCGTACAGCTCATGACCCCGGCGCGGAAGCACACCGCACTCCCGAAGGCGCAGATCCTCATCGAGGCGCTGCCCTGGCTGACCCGGCACAACGGCAAGACGGTCGTCATCAAGTTCGGCGGCAACGCCATGGTCGACGAGGAGCTGAAGGCGGCCTTCGCCCAGGACGTCGTCTTCCTGCGCCAGGCGGGCCTCAAGCCCGTCGTCGTGCACGGCGGCGGTCCGCAGATCAGCGCCCAGCTCGACAAGCAGGGTCTGGTCAGCGAGTTCAAGGCCGGGCTGCGCGTCACCACGCCCGAGGCGATGGACGTCGTACGGATGGTGCTCGCGGGACAGGTCCAGCGCGAGCTCGTCGGCCTGCTCAACCAGCACGGCCCGCTCGCCGTCGGGATGACCGGCGAGGACGCCCACACCATCACCGCCACCCAGCACAGGCCGACCATCGACGGCGAGCTCGTCGACATCGGCCGGGTCGGCGAGATCACCGCCATCGACACCGGGGCGATCCAGGCGCTGCTGGACGACGGCCGGATCCCGGTCGTCTCCTCCATCGCACGCTCCGCCGACGACAACCACGTCTACAACGTCAACGCCGACACCGCGGCCGCCGCACTCGCCGCCGCGCTGAACGCCGAGACGCTGATGGTTCTCACCGATGTCGAGGGCCTCTACGAGGACTGGCCCAACAGCGACGACGTGATCAGCCGCCTCACCGCCACCGAGCTGGAGAAACTGCTTCCCGAGCTGTCCAGCGGCATGGTGCCCAAGATGCAGGGCTGCCTGCACGCCGTGCGCAACGGCGTCGAGACCGCCCGTGTCATCGACGGCCGGGTCCAGCACTCGATCCTGCTGGAGATCTTCACCGACGAAGGAATCGGCACGATGGTCGTGCCCGACGAACAGCTCGACACGCAGGGGGAGTCATGAGCAACCAGGAGCTCTCGCAGCGCTGGAGCCACGCGCTGATGGACAACTACGGCACCCCCCAGCTGTCCCTCGTCCGCGGTGAAGGCGCCCGTGTGTGGGACGCCGACGGCACCGAATACCTCGACTTCGTCGGCGGCATCGCGGTGAACGCGCTGGGCCACGCCCACCCGGCCGTCGTCGAGGCCGTCTCCACCCAGATCGCCTCCCTCGGCCATGTCTCCAACCTCTACATCGCACCGCCGCCCGTCGCCCTCGCCGAACGGCTCCTCCAGCTCTTCGGCCGCAAGGGCAGGGTCTACTTCGCCAACTCGGGCGCCGAGGCCAACGAGGCCGCCTTCAAGATCGGCCGGCTGACCGGGCGTACCCACATGGTCGCCACCGACGGCGGCTTCCACGGCCGGACCATGGGCGCGCTCGCGCTCACCGGCCAGCCCAAGAAGCGGGAGCCCTTCCTCCCGCTGCCCGGTGACGTCACCCATGTCCCGTACGGCGATGCCGATGCCCTGCGGGCCGCGGTGACCACCGACACCGCGCTGGTGATCATCGAGCCCATCCAGGGCGAGAACGGTGTGGTCGTGCCGCCCAAGGGCTATCTGGAGGCCGCCCGGGAGATCACCCGGGCCACCGGCACCCTGCTCGTACTCGACGAGGTGCAGACCGGGATCGGCCGCTGCGGTCAGTGGTTCGAGCACCAGGCCCACCAGGGCATCGAGCCCGACGTCGTCACGCTCGCCAAGGGCCTCGGCGGCGGACTCCCGATCGGCGCGGCCGTCGCGTTCGGTCCCGCGGCCGATCTGCTGAAGCCCGGCCAGCACGGCACGACGTTCGGCGGCAACCCGATCGCCTGCGCCGCCGGTCTCGCCGTCCTGGACACCCTGGCGGCCGACGGCGCCCTGGACCGGGTGAAGCGCCTCGGTGAGAAGCTCCGAGGCGGCGTGGAGGGCCTCGGGCACCCCCTGGTCTCCCATGTCCGCGGCTCCGGTCTGCTGCTGGGTATCGTGCTCACCGAGCCCCTCGCACCTCAGGTGCAACAGGCGGCTCAGGGAGCCGGAATCCTGGTGAACGTACCCGCCCCCGATGTCCTGCGGCTCATGCCGCCGCTGATCATCGGCGACACGGAGGTGGACGCGTTCCTCCAGGCGCTGCCCGGCGCCCTCGACGCGGCAAACGGGGACGGACGATCCGGAGAATGAGGCGACGACGATGACCGAGGCGCAGGAATCCGAGCACGGCGGGCCGTCCGTGCCGCAGACCCGCACCGCACGCCACCGCCGGATCGTGGACATCCTGAACCGGCAGCCGGTGCGCTCACAGAGCCAGCTGGCCAAGCTCCTCGCGGACGACGGGCTCAGCGTCACCCAGGCGACGCTCTCCCGCGATCTGGACGAGCTGGGCGCGGTGAAGATCCGCAACACCGGCGGCGAGCTGATCTACGCGGTGCCGAGCGAGGGCGGTTTCCGCACTCCGCACGCGCCGCTCGGGGAGTCCGCCAAGGAGGAGCGGATGCGGCGCCTGTCCTCCGAACTCCTCATCTCGGCGGAGGCCTCGGCCAACCTGGTGGTGCTGCGTACGCCTCCCGGCGCCGCCCAGTTCCTCGCGTCGGCCATCGACCAGGCCGAACTGCACGACGTCCTCGGCACCATCGCGGGCGATGACACCCTCATGCTGATCAGCCGTGATCCGGCGGGCGGCCAGGCGCTCGCCGAGCACCTGCTGCGACTGGCCCAGAACGAGCGCTGAGCGGCCCGCCTTCCCGGGGGCCGTCAGTAACGCGTGATCGCGGTCGGGCCCGAGCGCGTCCCGATCGCGATGTGGGGACGGCGGACCGGGTCCGCCCAGTCGAGGATCCGGTCCATCGCGGCCGCCGGTACGGAGACGCAACCGGCGGTCGCGCCACGCCCGTTGACATGGAGGAAGATCCCGGCGCCGCGTCCCCGCACCGGCCGCTCGTAGTTGAAGCCGATGACCAGCGCGCGGGCGTACTGCGTCGGATACGCGGCCAGCCGCTCCGACTCGCCCGCCCGGCAGTCGGCAGGCCGCGGCTCCACCCACCGGTTGTAGGCCCGCGCCGCGTTGTCCTGGCACCACCACGACCGGCTGTTGACCCGGCGGTACGGGTAACTGGTGCCGGCCGGTGCCGCCTTGTTCCCGAAGGCGTACGGCAGGTCGTACAGACCGGTGGGTGTGGTGTCGGTGCCCTGCTTGCGCGAGGTCCCTTCCGTCAGCCCCTTCGCGCCGAACCTGGCGGGTGTGGACCCGCCCTTCACCCAGACGCCCCGGCGCATATTCCACCAGGTGACGGTGCCGGTGGTGGAGCCCTTGGCCGGGGCCTCGGCCGTGATCAGCTGCGTACCGCCGCCGGTGTCGGCCATCCGCTCCGGGAGAGCGGGCGCCGCCGCCGGCCGGGCCGCGACCGAGCCCGCCAGCGCGAGCAGTACCGAAGCGATCACCACAGATCTGCGCATGCCCAGGACGCTAGACCGTCCGACGGCACGCCACCGCCCGTTCTGCTCCGTACGGCGTAATCTCACTTTGCGCGCGGCATGGCCGGCAGCGGGAGCGGCAGCCCCGGCAGTCCGTCGATGCTCGTCGCGATGTGCTCCTTCTTCTCGAAGTAGGCGCTGAGCGACGCGTCGTCCTCGCGGGCGAAGCGCTGTGCGTGCAGCGACCGGTCCTCGTCGTACGACATGAAGGGGACGGCGAATCCGCAGGTGTCCCGGATCAGCTCGGCCCTGACCACGATGATGGCGCGCAGCCCGTGCGGGCCGGGGTCCACAGCGGGGAAACGGGCGAGCAGCGCCCCGAACCGCGGATCGTCACGGAAGACCGGCTCCCCGCGCCCGTGCACCCGCACGATGTTCGGCGGCCCCTGGAAGGCGCACCACATCAGCGTGATCCGCCCGTTCTCCCGGAGGTGCGCGACGGTCTCGGCATTGCTCCCCGCGAAGTCCAGATAGGCCACGGTCAGCTCGTCGATGACGGCGAAGGAGCCGCTGACCCCCTTGGGGGAGAGGTTGACCGTGCCCTCCTGGCCCAGGGGCGCGGTCGCGGTGAAGAAGATGGGCTGCTCTTCGATGAAGGCCCTGATCCGTCCGTCGATACGTTCGTACGTTTTTCCCATGCCGGTCATTATCGTCACCGCCCCGTTGGCTCATGGGGCATTTCAGCAGGTGGGACACGCGTGCGTGCCCGCCGCCGACGGCCTTGCGACACACCGTCCACCAGCACCTTTGACAAAACATACGGAGGACTGCATAGTTATACCCATCAGTGATTGCACCGTAAGGAGAAACCCGTGACCGAGCGCGTCGTACTCGCCTACTCGGGCGGCCTGGACACCTCCGTCGCCATCGGCTGGATCGCCGAGGAGACGGGCGCCGAGGTCATCGCCGTTGCCGTGGACGTCGGCCAGGGCGGCGAGGACCTGGACGTCATCCGCAAGCGCGCGCTCGCCTGCGGTGCCGTCGAGGCCGAGGTCGCGGACGCCAAGGACGAGTTCGCCGAGGAGTACTGCCTCCCGGCGATCAAGGCCAACGCCCTCTACATGGACCGCTACCCGCTGGTCTCCGCCCTCTCCCGGCCGACCATCGTCAAGCACCTCGTCGCCGCCGCCAACAAGCACAACGCCGGAATCGTCGCCCACGGCTGCACCGGCAAGGGCAACGACCAGGTCCGCTTCGAGGCCGGTATCTCCGCGCTCGGCCCCGACCTGAAGTGCATCGCCCCGGTCCGTGACTACGCGATGACCCGGGACAAGGCGATCGCCTTCTGCGAGGAGAAGAACCTCCCGATCGCGACCACCAAGAAGTCCCCGTACTCCATCGACCAGAACGTCTTCGGGCGCGCCGTCGAGACGGGCTTCCTGGAGGACATCTGGAACGCGCCGATCGAGGACATCTACGAGTACACCGAGAACCCCGCCACCCCGCGCGAGGCCGACGAGGTCGTCATCTCCTTCAAGGAGGGCGTGCCCGTCGCCATCGACGGCAAGCCCGTCACCGTCCTCCAGGCGATCCAGCAGCTCAACCAGCGGGCCGGCGCCCAGGGCATCGGCCGGATCGACATGGTCGAGGACCGGCTCGTCGGCATCAAGTCCCGCGAGGTGTACGAGGCCCCGGGCGCGATCGCACTGATCACCGCGCACCAGGAGCTGGAGAACGTCACGGTCGAGCGCGAGCTGGCCCGCTACAAGCGGCAGGTCGAGCAGCGCTGGGGCGAGCTGGTCTACGACGGCCTGTGGTTCTCCCCGCTCAAGCGCGCCCTGGACGGCTTCATCAACGAGGCCAACCAGCACGTCACCGGTGACATCCGGATGACCATGCACGCGGGCCGCGCCGTGGTCACCGGCCGCAAGTCCGAGCAGTCGCTCTACGACTTCAACCTCGCCACCTACGACTCGGGCGACACCTTCGACCAGTCCAAGGCGCAGGGCTTCATCGAGATCTTCGGCCTCTCGTCGAAGATCGCCGCCAAGCGCGACCTGGCCTGACATCTTCAGCCGCTCCGGCGTTCGAGGAGCGGGGTTCGGGGGCGGAGCCCCCCGGTTCGGGAAGGGGCGGGGCGGGGAAAGAGACCCCGCCCCGCCCGACCGCATATTTAGGAGCATCCGTGAGCAGCAACACCGGCGATGTCCGCCTCTGGGGCGGCCGGTTCGCCGACGGCCCCGCCGAGGCCCTGGCCAATCTGTCCGCCTCGGTCCATTTCGACTGGCGTCTGGCCCCGTACGACATCGCGGGCTCCCGCGCCCACGCACGCGCGCTGAACAAGGCGGGCCTGCTCACCGCGGACGAGCTGGACCGCATGCTCGCGGGCCTGGACCGGCTCGAACAGGACGTGGCGTCGGGCGACTTCGTGGGCACCGTCGCCGACGAGGACGTGCACTCCGCGCTGGAGCGCGGCCTGCTGGAGCGACTCGGCCCCGACCTCGGCGGCAAGCTGCGGGCGGGACGGTCCCGCAACGACCAGATCGCCACGCTCTTCCGGATGTTCCTGCGTGACCACGCCCGGATCATCGGCGGTCTGATCGCCGAGCTCCAGGGCGCACTGGTCGGCCTCGCCGAGGCCCACCCGGACGTCGCGATGCCGGGCCGTACGCACCTCCAGCACGCCCAGCCCGTCCTCTTCGCCCACCACGTGCTGGCCCACGTCCAGTCCCTGTCCCGGGACGCCGAGCGGCTGCGTCAGTGGGACGATCGCACGGCAGTGTCTCCGTACGGTTCCGGCGCGCTCGCCGGCTCCTCGCTCGGTCTCGACCCGGAGGCGGTCGCCGCCGACCTCGGCTTCGAGCGCGGTTCCGTCGCCAACTCCATCGACGGCACGGCCTCCCGTGACTTCGTCGCCGAATTCGCGTTCATCACCGCGATGATCGGCGTGAACCTCTCCCGGATCGCGGAGGAGGTCATCATCTGGAACACGAAGGAGTTCTCCTTCGTCACCCTGCACGACGCCTTCTCCACCGGCTCCTCGATCATGCCGCAGAAGAAGAACCCGGACATCGCCGAGCTGGCCCGCGGCAAGTCCGGCCGGCTGATCGGCAATCTGACGGGCCTGATGGCCACGCTGAAGGCCCTCCCGCTCGCGTACAACCGCGACCTCCAGGAGGACAAGGAACCGGTCTTCGACTCCTGCGACCAGCTCGAAGTCCTGCTCCCCGCCTTCACCGGCATGATGGCCACGCTGACCGTCAACCGCGAGCGCATGGAGGAGCTGGCCCCGGCGGGCTTCTCGCTCGCCACCGACATCGCCGAGTGGCTGGTCAAGCAGGGCGTCCCGTTCCGCGTCGCGCACGAGGTCGCGGGCGAGTGCGTCAAGGAGTGCGAGCAGCACGGCATCGAGCTCGACGAGCTCACCGACGAGCAGTTCGCGAAGATCTCCGAGCACCTCACCCCCGAGGTCCGCACGGTCCTCGACGTGGCCGGTGCGCTCGCCTCCCGCAGCGGCCGCGGCGGTACGGCCCCTTCGGCCGTCGCCGTCCAGCTCGCCGAGGTCAAGGCGGACCTCGCCGTCCAGCAGGCGTGGGCCACCGCGAAGGACTGACGGCGCGCAGAAGATCTCAGGGCGGGGAGCGGTTGTACGCTCCCCGCCTTTCGGTTTTCCCGGGCTGCGTTACGTTGACGGTGAGCGCACCCGACCGACGAGGAGCCCACGATGCCTTTCGCCCGGCTGGCCACAGCGACGACTCCGACCGCCCACATCGGGCTCGGCCTGGCGGCGGTCGGCAGGCCCGGCTACATCAACCTCCACCGCGACCGCGATCTGCCCGGGGACCGCAGCGTCGAGGCGCTGCGCGAGCGCACCCATGAGCTGCTGGACGCCGCCTACGCACAGGGCGTCCGCTACTTCGACGCGGCCCGCTCCTACGGCCGTTCGGAGGAGTTCCTCGGCGAGTGGCTGACGGCGCACCCCGACGTGCGCGATGTCGTCATCGGCAGCAAGTGGGGCTACACCTGCACCGCCGGCTGGAGCGTCGAAGCCGAGGCGCACGAGGTCAAGGACCACAGCCTCGCCGCGTTCGAACGCCAGCGCGCCGAGACCGACGCACTGCTCGGTGACCGGCTCGACCTCTACCAGATCCACTCGGTCACCGCGGACAGCCCGGCCCTCACCGACAAGGAGCTGCACGCGCGGCTCGCCGCCCTCGCCGCCGACGGGGTCAGCGTCGGTCTGTCCACCAGCGGACCGGGCCAGTCCGACGCCATCCGGGCCGCCCTCGCCGTCACGGTCGACGGCGAGCCGCTCTTCCGTACGGTCCAGGCCACCTTCAACGCCCTGGAGACCTCGGCCGGATCGGCGCTCGCCGAGGCCCATGAGGCCGGGCTCACCGTGATCGTCAAGGAGGCCATGGCCAACGGCCGGCTCGCCGGATCGGAGGCCCCGGCGCTGGTCCGGGAGATCGCCGCCGGGGCCGGTGTGGGCAGCGACGCGGTCGCCCTGGCGCTCGTACTGCACCAGCCGTGGGCCGGTGTGGTGCTCTCCGGCGCGGCGACCGTCGACCAGCTCGCCGGGAACCTGCACGCTGCCGTCGTCGACCTCGACGAGGAGCGGCGCGGCCTGCTCGACGCGCTGGTGGAGGAGCCGGAGGCGTACTGGCGTCGCCGCGCCGCGCTGCCGTGGAGCTGAACGAGCCGTCGGACGTGTCTGTCACATCACCGGGGTCCGGTTCGTCATCGCAGTGACGGAACACTACGGAGGAATGTGACTGTGTACGGAAACGAGTTCCTGGCCGAACGCTTCGAGGAGAACCGGACTCAGCTGAAGGCCGTGGCCTACCGGATGCTCGGCTCGGCCGGTGAGGCGGAGGACGCCGTCCAGGAAGCGTGGATCCGGCTCAGCCGCTGCGACAGCCGGGCGATCGAGAACCTGGGCGGCTGGCTGACGACGGTCGTCGGGCGGGTGTGCCTGGACATGCTCCGCACCCGCCGCTCCCGCCGTGAGGAGCCCCTCGACACCGTAACGCCCGAGCCGCACGCCTGCGGACCGGTGCTCGGCGCCCAGCGGGATGCGGACCCCGAGCAGCAGGCCGTGATGGCCGACTCGGTCGGTCTCGCGATGCTGGTCGTGCTCGAAACGCTGGACCCCGCCGAGCGGCTCGCCTTCGTACTGCACGACATGTTCGCCGTGCCCTTCGACGAGATCGCCCGCGTCGTGGACCGCACCCCGGCCGCCGCCCGGCAGCTCGCCAGCCGGGCCCGGCGCCGGGTGCAGGGCGTGGACCCGGCCCCGGACCCCGATCTCACCCGCAAGCGCGAGGTCGTCGACGCCTTCCTGGCCGCCGCCCGCGGCGGGGACTTCGAGGCCCTCGTCGCCGTGCTCGACCCGGACGTCGTGGTGCGGTCCGACACCGGCGCCGGTGGTATCGGTGCGTCGGCCCAGGTGCGGGGCGCCGCTGCCGTGGCCCGTCAGGCGATGATGTTCGCGCCGTTCGCCCGCTCCTCGCGGCGGGCACTGGTCGACGGGGAGCCGGCCGTCATCTCGACGCGCGAGGGCGGGCGGTTCTCGGTCATGGTCTTCACGATCGCGCGGGGGAAGGTCGTCGAGATGTCCGTCATCAACGACACGGCCCGCCTTCCCGGCCTCGATCTCACCGTCCTCAACGACTGACCCGCGGCGGATGGCCGGGCGACGGGCTCACTCCCCGCCGCTGCGGCCGTCCGCCCACGCGGCCAGCGTCTCGAAATCGGCCGGAAGCAGTCCGGTCCGCGGATCGATCCACAGAAGCAGCGTCTCGGCGGTCCCCTGCCCCGATATCCACGCCCGGTCCTGCTCGGTGATCTCGTCGTCGATCCAGGCGAACGGCCGCCCGGCCGCGTACTCCACGACGTACTGCGTCTTCCAGTACGTACCCTGCGGCGCGCCGCCGTGCATCGCCGGCCAGTCGATGTACGGCAGCGGGGGCAGTCCCAGGTGCGGCCCGATCCACACGTTGGCCTCGTCCTTCCAGGTCGTCGCCCAGACCAGTTCGTAACGCCCGGCGAGCGCCAGCAGCGCCCGGCCGTGGTCCGGATTGAGCAGGACGGGCAGCGCCGGCCCGTAGTCCCAGCCCACCGGCCGCATCCGGTGCCGCGCGTAGCCGTGCGGGATCCGTCGGTCTGCCAGTGCCACGTACGGATTGAGCGGACCGTCGATGTCGATCAGCAGCAGCGGCTTCATGCCGACATCGTGCTCTCTTCCTTCCGCCGGAGGCGACGCCTTTCCGATGAGACGTTCATGTCTCATATGGGTTATCGTCGTCTCATGACTCTCGACCGTGAGCGGGTGCTGCGCAGCGCCGCCGCCCTGCTGACCCGCAAATCGACCGCCACCATGGACGAGGTCGCCAGAGCCGCAGGCATCGGCCGCGCCACCCTGCACCGGCACTTCGCCGGACGGGACGCCCTGGTCAGAGCCTTGGAGAAACTGGGAATCCAGGAGTTCGAAGCGGCTCTGGACGCCGCCGCGCTCGACGAGGGCAGCGCCGAGGAAGCGCTGCGCCGGCTCGTCGCGGCCGTCGAGCCGAGCGCCGGACTGCTCTCCTTCCTCGTCACCGAGAACCAGCTCTTCGAGGGCGACGAGGTGAACGAGGGCTGGAACCGGCTCGATGCCCGGGTCGCCGCCTTCTTCCGGCGCGGCCAGGAGCGCGGCGAGTTCCGCATCGACCTCACCCCCGCCTGGCTGACCGAGGCCCTCTACGGACTCATCTCCACCGGCGCCTGGGCCGTACAGGCGGGCCGGGTCGCCGGGCAGGACTTCCAGTACATGATCGTCGAGTTGCTGCTCGGCGGCGCACGCCGGAGCGTGGAGCAATGAGCAGTCTCGAACAGCACACGGAAAGCTCCCATGAGCTGCGCCGCCCGGGGCGG
The DNA here is from genome assembly GCF_035994185.1 of Streptomyces sp. NBC_01217. Taxonomy (NCBI): domain Bacteria; kingdom Bacillati; phylum Actinomycetota; class Actinomycetes; order Kitasatosporales; family Streptomycetaceae; genus Streptomyces; species Streptomyces sp. NBC_01217. Next base: position 1,714,123 of record NZ_CP108538.1, on the reverse strand, counting down.
TGGATCGCTCTGGCCGTCCTCGTTCTCGCCGTGCTGCTCGTGGCCGTGGACGCCACCGTCCTCGGCCTCGCCACCCCTTTTCTCACCGAGGACCTCAAGCCGTCCGGCACCCAGCTGCTCTGGATCGGTGACGTCTACTCCTTCGTCATCGCCGGGCTCCTCGTCTCCATGGGCAGCCTCGGTGACCGCATCGGCCGCAAGAAGCTGCTGCTGACCGGTGCCGTCGCCTTCGGCGCGGTCTCCGTGCTCAACGCGTACGCGAGCACCCCCGAGATGATGATCCTGGCGCGGGCGCTGCTCGGTGTCGCGGGCGCCACCCTGATGCCGTCCACGCTCGCCCTGATCCGCAACCTCTTCCACGATCCGCGCGAGCGCAGTTTCGCCATCGGTATCTGGGGGGCCATGGCCTCTGCGGGCGCGGCCGTCGGCCCCGTCGTCGGCGGGTTCCTCCTGGAGCACTTCTGGTGGGGCTCGGTCTTCCTGATCAACCTGCCCGTCATGGCCGTCCTGGTGGTCGTCGGCGTCAGGATGATCCCCGAGTCGAAGAACCCGGCACCGGGCCCCTGGGACCTGGGCAGCGTGGCGCTCTCCTTCATCGGCATGATCGGAGTCGTATACGCCGTCAAGGAGCTGGCCGCGCACGGCGTGAGCTGGGGCGTCGCCGTCGTGGGCATCGGGGGCCTGGCCGCGCTCTGCTGGTTCGTACGCCGGCAGCTCACGCTCCCCGCGCCCCTGCTGGACATGCGCCTGTTCCACCACCGGGGATTCTCGGGCGCGGTCCTCGCCGATCTGCTGACCATCCTCGGCCTCTCCGGGCTGGTCTTCTTCCTCTCCCAGTTCCTGCAACTGGTGCAGGGACGCGGACCGTTGGAGGCCGGGCTCGCCGAACTGCCCGCAGCCGTCGGTGCGGTCACCGCCGGCCTGATCGCCGGTGTGGCGGCCCGGCGTCACTCGGTACGGTCGGTGGTGTCCGGCGGTCTCGGGGCGATCGGCCTGGCGCTCGCCGCGGTCGTCCTGATCCACCAGGAGACCGCCTATCCGCTGATCGGCGCGCTGCTGCTGGTCGTGGGCGTCGGCGCGGGCTTCGCCTTCACCGTCACCTCCGATGTGATCCTCTCCAGCGTCCCGAAGGAGCAGGCGGGCTCCGCAGGCGCGGTCTCCGAGACGGCGTACGAACTCGGCGCGGCCCTCGGCATCGCCCTGCTCGGCTCGATCGTCACCGGCGTCTACCAGGACTTCGTCACCCCGAGGGGCGTCCCGGCCGCCAACGCCACCGCGGCCCATGAATCACTCGGCGGCGCCGTCGAAGCGGCCCACGGCCTTCCGGCGCAGCAGGCGAGCGCACTGGTCTCCGCGGCACAGGAGTCGTTCGTCGACGGACTGCGGCTCGCCGCGGGTGTCGGCGCGGCCGTCCTGCTGGCGACGGCTGGCGCCGCCTGGTTCCTGCTGCGCGGGCAGAAGCTGGAGGAAGGCATCGTGCACCAGTAGGCGCCGTGGCTTGCGCCCTGGGCCGAACGAGTGGTGATGACATGCGCAAGGGCCCGTACCGCCAACCGGGGTACGGGCCCTTGCACATGTCATGCGCGGCGCTTCAGCTCACGCGGCCTTGGCCTTCGTCGCATACATGTCGACGTACTCCTGACCGGACAGCCGCATCACCTCGGCCATCACGGAGTCGGTCACCGCCCGCAGCACATAGCGGTCGCGGTCCATGCCCTCGTAGCGGGAGAACTCCATCGGCGCGCCGAAACGGACCGTCACCTTGCCGGGGCGGGGCAGACCGGCACCACCGGGCTGCAGCTTGTCCGTGCCGATCATCGCGAAGGGCACCACCGGCGCGCCCGTCATCAGCGTCAGCCGCGCGATGCCCGTACGGCCTCGGTAGAGGCGGCCGTCGGGGGAGCGGGTGCCCTCCGGGTAGATGGCGAAGGCCTTGCCCTCCTCCAGCACCCGACGGCCCGTCATCAGCGCCGCGACACCGCCGCGGCCGCCGTCGCGGTCCACCGGGATCATGCCGCAGCCCGTGAAGAACCAGGCCATCGCCCGGCCCTTGAGCCCCTTGCCCGTCACGTACTCGTCCTTGCCGATGTAGTAGACCGGCCGGTCGCAGCAGATCGGCATGATCATCGAGTCGATGAACGTCAGATGGTTGCCCGCGAGGATCACCGGACCGTCCCCGGGAATGTTCTCCACACCTTCCACCTGGGGGCGGAACATCAGACGCAAGATCGGTCCGAGCACTGCCTTGATGAGTGCGTGTCGGGACAACGGTTCCTCCGGTGTAGTGGCCTGGCCGGCCGAGGTGCGGGATCGTGACGGTCCATGCAGGTGAGGACGATACTCGCGGGTACTCGCCGATCGCACATCGGGTTCATCGAGCAGATACGCAGTGTTGACGTGAGTTTCCGCCATGTTCGTCCAGGAGCTGCTCTTCCGACGGTACGGCTGCCTACGCTCGGCTCTCGCCCGACAGGTGCCAGACATCACACGCGAGGAGCATTCATGACTGAGCGCGCACAGGCAGGTCCCGGCCGCAGAACCCTGCTGGGGGCGGGGGCCGCGGCGCTGGGCACGGCCGCCCTGGGGCTGTCCGGCGGCCAGGCCGAAGCCGCGGGCAGGACCGGCCGGAACCCCTCCGAGCGGTCCGGCGGGCACGGCTTCCGTCTCGACCTGCCGGTGCCCACAGTCATCGGACACCGCGGCACCAGTGGCTACCGCCCCGAGCACACCCTCGGCTCCTACCAGCTGGCCCTCGACATGGGCGCCCACATAGTCGAGCAGGACCTGGTACCGACCAAGGACGGCCATCTCGTCTGCCGTCACGAGAACGACATCACCGCCACCACCGATGTCTCCGACCACCCCGAGTTCGCGAGCCGCAGGACGACGAAGAGCGTCGACGGCGTCTCCCTCACCGGCTGGTTCACCGAGGACTTCACCCTCGCCGAGCTCAAGACGCTCCGCGCCAAGGAGCGCATCCCCGGCACCCGCCAGAAGAACACGCTCTACGACGGCCGCTGGGAGATCCCCACCTTCGAGGAGGTGCTGCGCTGGGCCGACCGCGAGGGACGCAGGCGCGGAAAGCCGGTCTGGCTGTACGTCGAGACCAAGCACCCCACGTACTTCCGCGGCCTCGGCCTCGGACTCGAAGAGCCCCTCGCCAAGCTGCTGCGCCGCTACGACCGCCACCGCAAGCAGTCGCCGCTCATCCTCCAGTCCTTCGAGCCCGGCAGCGTCCAGCGGCTGTCGAAGCTCGTCGCCACCCCGCGCGTCGTCCTGCTCTCCGGCGCGGGATCGCGGCCGTGGGACTTCGTGGCCTCCGGTGACCCGCGCACCGTCGACGACCTGGTGAAGCCCGAGGGCCTGAAGTGGATGTCCTCCTTCGCCCAGGGCATCGGGCCCACCCTGGACCTGATCATCCCCAAGGACGCCACGGGCCGGCTCGCCGCACCGACCGCTCTGGTGAAGGACGCGCACGCCCAGGGCCTGGTCCTGCACCCGTACACCATGCGCAACGAGAACACCTTCCTGCCCGCCGACTTCCGGCGCGGCACGGACCCCAACGCCTACGGCGACGCGTTCGGCGCGTTCCAGGCGTACTTCGCGACGGGCATCGACGGGATCTTCTCCGACAACCCGGACACCGCTCTCCTCGCCGCGGTGGACTTCGCCGCGAAGTGACACCGGCGTCAGCACCCGGCCGGGACGTGCCCCGGTCGGGTGGTGCTCGCCGGGTACGGCAACCGCCCGTCGCCGCAGGCGCGTCGGCCGGTGCATGACCCTTCTCGATCTTGCTCCCGCAGTGACTCCCGCCGCGCCCGCCGCAGCGACTCCCGCCACTCCTGCCGCCGTTGTCCACGCCCTGTATCCGCTGGTGAGCGCCGAGGCCACGGCGGAGGCGGCCGCCTCGGCGACGGGCGCGGCGATCGAATCCGCCGATCTCGAACAGGCCGTCTGGCTGCGGCTGCTGGAGCGGCTCGCACAGCACGGGCCGCCGCCGGACACGGCGCGCTGGGTGCGGGACGCCGTACGGGCGGAGGCCCGCCGGGCCCGCCGTACCACCCGGCACGAACGCCCCTACCGTGACGAGACCTCGGCCGATCCGGCCGGGGGCTGCCCCGAGCGGATCGCCGTCGGGGCCGACGAACGCCGGGCGCTGCGCGCCGCGGTGGACCGGCTGCCCGGCCGGTGCGCCGGGCTGCTCGCGGCGATGCTCGCGCCCGGTGATCCCACCTACCGGGAAATCGCAGGGAAGTTGGGTATCTCACAGGGGAGTTTGGGTCCGGTCCGTTCCCGATGCCTTGGATGTCTGCGCAGAATGCTCGCGGCGGAGGTTGTAGCTCCTGAACTGTGGGGAAAGGAGCGTTAGACAACCGGTGGATCAGGTGGGCGGAGGCATGCGCAGATGGGCATGAGCGTGATCATCTCGGCGGCGACGGCACAGGACGCCGAACAGGTCTTGAAACTTCAGTACCTCTGCTTCCAGAGCGAGGCGGAACTGTACGGGAACTACCGGATCGACCCGCTCGTCCAGACCCTCGATTCGGTGCACGCGGAGATCGCCACGAATCTGGTGTTCGTGGCGCGGCTGGGTGACGAAGTCGTCGGTTCCGTACGGGCGTCCGCCGATCAGGACGGCACCGGGGAGATCGGAAGGCTCTGCGTGCACCCGCGGCTCCAGGGGCACGGTCTCGGCGCCCGGCTGCTGCGGGCCGCCGAGTCGGGACTCGTCGACGAGCGGTCGGCCATCCGCTTCCGGCTGCACACCGGACACCGCAGCGAGAGCAATCTGCGGCTCTACCGGCGTGCGGGTTACGCCCCCGTAGGCAACGAGACCGGTCAGGACGGCGTCCGGATGATCCTGTTGGAGAAGGACGCGACCGCACCCGCCTACGTGGCCAGCGCGTAGCACCGGTCACACGCTCTTCGCCGGTCCTACGCGGTCTTCGCGCGGCGCAGCCACATCATCCCGGTGATCGGCAGGATCACCGGGATGAACAGGTAGCCCATGCCGAAGTCCGACCAGACGGTGGCGTCCGCGAACGCCGAGGGCTCCACCATCGTCCAGGTCCCCACGACCAGCACGCCCAGCAGCTCGGCGCCGCAGCACACCAGTGCCGACCTGCGCGCCTTCTCGCCACCGCGCACCAGTGAGTACGTGATGAATCCGTACACGGCGGCGGCGACGGCCGACAGCACATAGGCGAGCGGTGCCTTGTCGAAGTCCAGGATCATCTGGACGATCGAGCGGGAGGCCGCCGCCACGGTGAACACCCCGTAGAACCAGACCAGTACCCGGCCAGGACCGGTGCCGAGGTCGAAGGGCTGCCTGCCGCCGGTGGCCGCTGCGGGGGTGCGATCGGTGTCGGTCACGGTCAGTTTCCCCAGATGTCGTAGAGCCGCACTTCGAGGACGGCCAGCACGACCGCGCCCGCCGACACCGTCACCGAACCCCACCGGGTCCGCTCGGTGAGCGACAGGAATCCGGCCGCGGGCACGGCGAGGAATGCGCCGGCCAGATACGCGATGAAGATCGTCATGCCCTGCTCGGGCCGTTCGCCCCGGGACAACTGCACGATGCCCACCACCAGCTGGGCCAGCGCCAGCAGCGAGACCACGGCCATCCCGATGAAGTGCCAGTCCTTGGTCGGCTGGTCCCGGTATGCGGCGAAACCGCACCAGGCGGTGAGGGCGAGCGCGGTCACGGCGACCGCGACCGTCAGGGCGTCAAGCATGAGGCGAGGGTATTACGGACCAAAAGGCCCCCTGCGTGCGCCCCCGCACCCAGGGCCCCGCACCCAGGGGACCCGGCCCGTGGGCGAGGCCCTAGGGTCGATGACCATGAAGATCCAAGCCGAAGCCCTGCTGTTCGACAACGACGGAACACTGCTCTCCTCGATCGAGTCGGTGTACCGCTGCTGGACCCGGTGGTCCCAGGAGCACGGGATCACGGCGGAGGACTTCCAGGGCGTCGAACTGCACGGCCGGACGGCCGGTGAGATCATCGCCGAACTGCTGCCCGCGGACCGGGTCGAGGCGGCCCTGGCCCGTATAGAACAGCTGGAGGTCGAGGACGCCCCCGGCGGAGTCGTGATCCTGCCCGGCACCAAGGAACTGCTCGGTGCGCTGCCCGCGGACCGCTGGGCCGTCGTCACCTCCGCCACCCGGCGGCTTGGCGAGGCCCGGCTGCGCGAGGCGGGGATCGACTTCCCCCTGATGGTCGCCGCCGAGGACGTCACCCGGGGCAAGCCCGACCCCGCGCCCTATCTCCTGGCCGCCGAGCGGCTCGGCGTCGACCCGGAGCGCTGCGTGGTCTTCGAGGACGCCCCGGCAGGGCTGCGGGCCGGACGGGCGGCAGGCATGAAGACCGTGGCCTTGGCCACAACACATGACCGCTCCGAGCTGGACGCGGATGTCGTCATCGATGACCTCTCCGCCGTATCGGTGCAGGTCACAGCCCTCGGCATGGAAATCACCACGGTCGGCTGAACTGGCTCGCACCGCCATCCACGGTCGTCCGCTATTCGGACAGGCGGGTCGGGCGGAACATTACGTCTGTTTTACTTGGCCCATGACCACGACGAGCAACCGCACCCTTGCGACCGAGGCGATCACGACGCCCGGTGCTCGTTGTATGTGTCGAATGCGCGCCTTCTGAGGGCCCCCGCCTGAGTCTCGCGCCCCGAAGCGAGACCGAGCCCGAGCCGTCCGCACCCCGCGGAACGAGCCTGCCCGAGCACCGCTGCCCCGGCCGACCGCCGCATCCAGCCGTGCGTCCCCACAGTCTCATCACACGAATGCCCCGTGCCCGGCGGACACCGCGCCGCGCACTCGACAGTGACGGAAACCCCCTGTGATCACCACTTCGGGCCTCACGAAGGTCTACCGGTCGCGCGACCGCGAGGTCACCGCCCTGGACGGCGTCGACCTGCACGTCCGCGAGGGCGAGGTGTACGGCGTCATCGGACAGAGCGGCGCCGGAAAATCCTCCCTCATCCGCTGCATCAACCTGCTGGAACGCCCCACCTCCGGCACCGTGACCGTGGCCGGCCAGGACCTGACCGCCCTCGCCGGACGCGGAAGCCGGGCCGGCCGGGAACTGCGCGAGGCGCGCAGCCGCATCGGCATGGTCTTCCAGCACTTCAACCTGCTGGCCTCCCGCAACGTCCAGAACAACGTCGAACTCCCGCTGGAGATCCTCGGAGTCTCCGGCAAGGACCGCTCCCGCAAGGCCCTCGAACTCCTGGACCTGGTAGGCCTCGCCGACAAGGCCAAGGCCTACCCCGGCCAGCTCTCCGGCGGCCAGAAGCAGCGCGTCGGCATCGCCCGGGCGCTGGCCGGAGACCCCAAGGTGCTGCTCTCCGACGAGGCGACCTCCGCACTGGACCCCGAGACCACCCGCTCCATCCTCCAGCTGCTGCGCGACCTCAACCAGCAGCTCGGCCTGACCGTTCTGCTCATCACGCACGAGATGGATGTCGTCAAGACGATCTGCGACTCCGCGGCGCTGATGCAGAAGGGGCGCATCGTCGAGTCCGGCACCGTCGGCGAACTGCTCGCCACTCCCGGCTCCGAACTGGCCCACGAGCTGTTCCCCGTCGGCGGCAGGGCCACCGGCCCCGACCGCACGGTCGTCGATGTCACCTTCCACGGCGAGTCCGCCACCCAGCCGGTGATCTCACAGCTCTCCCGTACGTACAACATCGACATCTCGATCCTGGGCGCCGCGATGGACACCGTCGGCGGCAAGCAGATCGGCCGGATGCGCATCGAGCTGCCCGGCCGCTTCGAGGAGAACGTCGTCCCGATCGGCTTCCTGCGCGAGCAGGGCCTCCAGGCCGAGGTCGTCGAGCACGACGCCGCCATCCCCGTGCAGACCCCCGCACGGCTCACCAAGGAGGTGGCGAAGTGACCTGGTCCGAAATGCAGCCGCTGCTCACCCAGGGCACCATCGACACCCTTTACATGGTGCTCTGGTCCGCGGCCGTCACCGTTCTCGTGGGACTGCCGCTCGGTGTCCTGCTGGTCCTCACCGACAAGGGCGGACTGCTCCGCAACACCCCGGTGAACAAGGTCATCGGCGTGATCGTGAACATCGGCCGTTCGCTGCCGTTCATCATCCTGCTGATCGCCCTGATCCCCTTCACCACCTTGGTCGTCGGCACCTTCATCGGCCCGACCGCGATGATCGTGCCGCTCGCCGTCGGCGCCATCCCCTTCTTCGCACGGCTCGTCGAGACGGCCGTCCGCGAGGTCGACCACGGGCTCGTCGAGGCCGTCCAGTCGATGGGCGGATCCATCCCGACGATCGTCCGCAAGGTACTGCTGCCGCAGGCGCTGCCCTCGCTCGTCTCCGGCGTCACCACCACCGTCATCGTGCTCATCGGCTACTCCGCGATGGCCGGCGCGGTCGGCGGCGAAGGGCTCGGCTCCAAGGCCGTGACCTACGGATTCCAGCGCTTCGACAACCAGTTCATGCTCATCACCGTCGCGCTGCTGATCGTCATCGTGACCGTGATCCAGCTGATCGGCGACGGAGCCGTACGCCTGCTGGCCCGCCGCGGCCGCACCACCACCTGAGACCTCCTCTCCGCTCACAAGCCCGAACTCCTTGCTCGGGCGCACCACCCTCACCATCAGAAAGAGGCACTTTTCGTGCGCAAGAACATCAAGATCACCGCAGCTGCCGCCGCCACCGCCGCCCTGGCCTTCGGCCTCACCGCCTGCGGTACGTCCTCCGACCCGGCCGCCAAGAGCGAGACCGGCGCCAAGGCCGACACCTCCAAGGCGCTCGTCGTCGCCGCGTCCCCGACGCCGCACGCCGACATCCTGAACTTCGTCAAGAAGAACCTGGCGGCCAAGGAGGGCCTCAAGCTGGAGGTCAAGGAGTTCACGGACTACGTCCTGCCGAACACCGCCACCGAGAGCGGCCAGGTCGACGCCAACTTCTTCCAGCACGTGCCGTACCTCGACGACTTCAACAAGAAGAACAACACCCACATCGTCTCCGTGGGCACCGTCCACCTGGAGCCCCTCGGCCTCTACTCCAAGAAGGTCAAGACTCTCGGCGACATCAAGTCCGGCCAGACCATCGCGGTGCCCAACGACACCACGAACGAGGGCCGCGCCCTCCAGTTGCTCGCCGAGAACGGCCTGATCACCCTCAAGCCCGGCGTCGGCACGTCCGCCAAGCTGAGCGACATCACCGACAAGAAGGGCCTGGAGTTCAAGGAGCTGGAGGCCGCAACCGTGCCCCGCGCCCTGAACGACGTGGACGCCGCCGTCATCAACGGCAACTACGCCATCGAGGCCAAGCTCGAGCCCGCCAAGGACGCCCTGGTGCTGGAGAAGGCCGAGGGCAACCCCTACGCCAACATCATCGCCGTGAAGAAGGGCAACGAGAAGGACGCCCGCGTCCAGAAGCTCGTGAAGCTCCTCCACTCCGACGAGGTCAAGAAGTTCATCGAGGACACCTACCAGGGATCGGTCATCCCGGCCTTCGGTACCGACGCCAAGTCCTGACACCCGCACGGCATTTGTCCGACGAGCCCCGCACACCCCACCAGGGGGCGCGGGGCTCCGTCGTGCGGACCCGCCCATGCACAACGCGGGGCCGATGCTGCATGCTGTGCCTTTACACGGCCTTCGGCATGGAGCTGCGCATGACTTCCACCTTTCCGGACATCTCCATCAGCACGGACCGGTTGGTGCTGCGCCCCTTCGACATGGCGGACGTCCCCGCGTACATCGAGATGATGAACGACGAACTCGTCACCGCCTGGACCGAGGCCCCCTACCCGTACACCCAGGTCGACGCCGAGCGCTGGGTCCGCAGGATCGCCCCCGCACAGCGCTCCAGCGGCGACGGCATCGTCTTCGCCGTCACCGAATTCCTCACGCAGCGCCTCGTCGGCTCGGTCCGCCTGCGCAACACCGACTGGCGCACCCTCGCCACCGAGGCGGCGTACATCACCGCCCCCTGGGCACGCGGCGAGGGATACGCCACCGAGGCCGTGCTCGCGCTCGCCCAGTGGCTCTTCCGCGACCAGGGCTTCGAGCGCATCGAGCTGCGCACCGCCGCCGACAACACCGCCTCCCAGCAGGTCGCCCAGAAGCTCGGCTGCATCAGCGAGGGCGTCCTGCGCAACGCCTGCATAGCGCGCACCCGGACCGAGAACGGCACGGACGGAGGCTGGACCGACATCAGGACCGATCTGATCGTCTGGGGCCTGCTTCCCGAGGATCTCGAAGGGGTTGCCGAGCAGCTCGCCGACGCGGGTGGCTACGGCGCCTACAACGACTGGAACTGACCCCGCACAGGGGTCCTGGCGCCGCGTTGGTACGGACCGGGTAGTCTCAGGCTGCCCGTCTCTCGCGGGCATCCCCACCTGCGACAACTCCAGGAGACTGACGACAGATGGCCGATCGGGTCACCGTGATCGGCTGGGACGGCTCGCCACTGACCGGAGCGGCCACGGCCGCCCTCTCGGCCGCCACGCTCGTCGCCGGGGCCGCTCACCACCTCGCACTCCCCGAAGTCCCGGCCGACGCCGAACGGATCCGCCTGGGCTCCATCGACCTGGCCGCCCGCCGGATCGCCGGACACCGGGGCAGTGCCGTGGTCCTCGCCGACGGGGATCCCGGCTTCTTCGGAGTCGTACGCAACCTCCGCGCGCCCGAGCACGGCCTCGAAGTCGAAGTGGTGCCCGCCGTGTCCTCCGTCGCCACCGCCTTCGCCCGCGCCGGAATGCCGTGGGAGGACGCCCAGATCGTCGTCGCCCACCCCCGCACCCTGCGCCGCGCCGTCAATGTCTGCCGCGCCCACCACAAGGTCGCCGTCCTCACCTCGCCCGGCGCCGGCCCCGCCGAACTCGCCCTGCTCCTCGAAGGCGTCCACCGCACCTTCGTCGTCTGCGAGGAACTCGGCACCGCACGCGAACAGGTCAGCGTCCTCACCTCCGACAAGGCCGCCGACCACGTCTGGCGCGACCCCAACGTCGTGATCGTCATCGGCGGCGGCCCCGAACCGCAGGCCACCGGCGCCTGGATCGCCGGCCGGAACCCCGCCCAGCCCCCGGGCGTACGCGGCTGGGCACTGCCCCCCGAGGCCTACCCGGGCGGCGCCATCGGCACCGGGGACGAGAGCGGCGAGGGCGAGTCCCCGGGGCTGCGCGCCGCCCAACTGGCCGCCCTGGGCCCCCGTACCGGAGACCTCCTGTGGGACATCGGCTCCGGCAGCGGGGCCCTGGCCGTGGAGGCCGCCCGATTCGGGGCGGCCGTCCTGGCGGTGGACAGCGACCCGGCGGCCTGCGCCCGCACCGCGGCGGCCGCCCGGTCCTTCGCCGTCCAGATCCAGGTCGTCGAGGGCCGGGCGCCCCATGTGCTGGAACGGCTGCCGGAGCCCGATGTCGTACGCATCGGGGGCGGGGGAGCACCCGTCGTCACCGCCGTCACCGAACGCCGCCCGGAGCGCATCGTGACCCACGCGTCGACGCGCGACGAGGCCGAGGCGCTCGGCGCGGCGCTCACCGGGAACGGGTACACCGTCAGGTGCTCGCTCCTCCAGTCCGTCGAACTCGACACGGCCGCATGGTCGGAGCGCGAACGCTCGGTCGTGTTCCTGCTCTCGGCGCTGCGTTCGGACCTCGCCCCCTGACCCGTCGGCGTACGGCGCGAGGTAGGCTGGCCGATCGTTGCACCGCGGCTGGACGTTCGTCGCTTCGTTCGTCAATGTCCGGAAAAGGGGACCGTTTTGGCCCCCGTTGTGGTACGGCAGAACCGGGGGATGCGCGACGTGGCGCAGTCCACAGCGGGCCGTGGCGAAATGAGCTGCCGCGGCGGCGAACGGCCGCGAGAATGCAGTATGTCCGCGACCGTTTCGTGCCGCGCGGCGCGCCCGCTCGTTCTTGTTGACGAGCGCCGGCGTGCCGTGTTCGGGCGTCCCGGGCGAAGGGCCGAAGGAGCACTGACGATGGGCGAGGGGTACGCATGAGTGACACCGGCCAGATCCCGGGTGAGGGACTGCCGGAGAACGCAGGCATGGTGGAGCAGCCGGGGATCGCCGCCCCGGATGCGTACACCTACCTCGCTCCCTCCGAGCATGTGTCCGAGGACGACGACCTCCTGCTGATGCCGAGCCCCCAGGGCGCCTGGAGCGACCCGCCGGCGCTGCCGGTCCCCGGCCAGTACCCCGAGGGCGTCGCCGCCCAGGCACTGCTGCCCGAACAGGGCGCCTACCACGCCCAGCCCCTGGCGCAGACGACCCACGCTCAGCCGCTCGGCGAGGCTCCCGTGCAGCCCCAGGGACCCGTACAGGTGCAGGTGCAGGAGCACGTCCAGGTCCAGGTGCAGGTCGCGGAGGCTTACGCCGCGCAGCAGCCGGTGGCCGAACCCCTGCCCGCGCCCGGGACGCACGAGTCCGGTGGCCGCGACTCCGGATCGGTCGACCTGAGGGGCGTACGCATTCCGTCGCCCACCCCGGCTCCCGCTCCGGCGGCGCAGACCCAGGTTCCGGTGCGCCGACCGCTGCACCGCGGCCCGGTCGCGGCCGACGGGCCGTCCTACGGCGGGACACCGACCGGCGGAGTGGTCCGCTCGCTCGCCGACCGCGGCCCCGCGGGCGCGCCCCAGGCGCAGGCTCCCGTCCAGACCCAGCCTCCGGCCCCTGCTCGGCACGCCGGACCGCCGACCGCCGGGCCCGAGTACTTCGAGATGCCGGTCGAAGAGGCGGCCGTACTGCCCGGCCCGCAGCTCGGCGAGATCCTGCCGCAGGGCGGGAGCCCGTGGGCGGCCGAGGCACCGCAGCCGGTGACAGAAGCGGTCGTGCCGGAGCCGGTACAGCCGCCTGTGGAGGTTGCTCCGGTCGTGGTGACGGAGACCGTGGATGCGGTACCGGCCGCTGTTGAGGCTCCGACCGAGGTCAAGGCCGAGGCCGAAGCGGTGGTGGAGGCCGTGGCCGAGGCGGTGCCTGCCGAAGCCGCTGTCGCCGCGCCGCAGGACGCCGCGGAAGCCGCTCCCATGGGCCGGTTCGTGCCCGTGGAGGGTTCGGTGCCGACGACCCCGCACCTGGCTCCGACGCCCGTCGTGGAGGAGGCCGCGGAGGCCGAGCCCGAGCCCGAGCGCCTGGTCTTCGCGATGGAACCGGTACGGCCTGAGGCCGCCGAGAACGCCGCGCCCGCCGAGACGCCCGAGCCGATCCCCGCATCCGTCCCTGTTCCCGTCCCCGTTCCTGTCCCCGTCCCGGAGGCCGAGGTCCTGCCGGTGGCCGAGCCGGAGCCCGCGCCGGGCCCGGAGGCCATCGAGACCGTGGACACCACGGCCCCCACACAGAGCGCGCACCTGGAGTCCGTACAGCCCGAGGTGCAGCCTCAAGCCGAGGAGACAGCGGCCCCCGAGGCACCCGATTCGAGCGAGACCGAGGACCCCGCTTCCCCGCCCGCCCCCGGCTACGACGACGCGGAGCGCGAGGCGGTGCTCCGGGTCATGCGCGAGCGCCGCGACATCCGCAACGGCTTCCGCAGCGACCCGATTCCGCACGAGGTGCTGCTCCGCGTCCTCGAAGCCGCGCACACGGCCCCCAGCGTCGGGCACTCGCAGCCCTGGGACTTCGTCGTCATCCGCTCGGCGGAGACCCGCCGTTCCATGCACGAACTGGCGCAGCGTCAGCGCGAGGCCTACGCCAAGTCGCTTCCCAAGGGCCGGGCCAAGCAGTTCAAGGAAATGAAGATCGAGGCCATCCTCGACACCCCGGTCAACATCGTCGTCACCGCCGATCCCACCCGCGGCGGCCGCCACACCCTCGGCCGGCACACCCAGCCGCAGATGGCCCCGTACTCCTCCGCGCTCGCCGTCGAGAACCTGTGGCTCGCCGCCCGCGCCGAAGGCCTCGGCGTCGGCTGGGTCAGCTTCTTCGACGAGCGCGAGATGGTCCGCGCCCTGGGCCTGCCCGAGCACCTCGAAGTCGTCGCGTACCTGTGTGTCGGTTACGTCGACGAGTTCCCCGAGGAGCCCGAGCTGATGCAGGCGGGCTGGTCCAAGCGTCGCCCGCTGTCCTGGGTCGTCCACGAGGAGACGTACGGCCGCCGCGCCCTGCCCGGCGAGGAACCGCACGACCTGTTGCAGGAGACCATCTCCAGCATCCGCCCACTGGACGCCAAGGCGCTCGGCGAGGCATGGGAACGCCAGAAGCGGATGACCAAGCCCGCCGGTGCGCTCGGCATGCTGGAGATCATCTCCGCGCAGCTGTCGGGACTCTCCCGGGTGTGCCCGCCGCCGATCCCGGAGCCCGCGGCTGTCGCGATCTTCGCGGGCGACCACGGGGTGCACGCCCAGGGCGTCACCGCCTGGCCGCAGGAGGTCACCGGCCAGATGGTCGCCAACTTCCTGGGCGGCGGCGCGGTCTGCAACGCGTTCGCGAGCCAGGTCGGCGCCGAGGTGTGCGTGGTCGACGTCGGCGTGGCCACGGAGCTGCCCGCGACGCCCGGCCTCCTGCCCCGCAAGGTGCGCGCCGGTACGGCCGACTTCACGACCGGCCCCGCGCTCACCCGCGACGAGGTCCTCGCGGCCATCGAGGTCGGCATCGAGACCGCCCGCGATCTGGTCGCGGCAGGCAACAAGGGCCTGCTCACCGGTGAGATGGGCATCGCCAACACCACCGCGTCGGCCGCCCTGATCTGCGTCTACACGGGCATGGACCCGGCCGAGGTGACCGGTCGCGGCACCGGCATCAACGACGAGATGCACGCGCGCAAGGTCGATGTGGTCCGCCGGGCCCTCGAACTCCACCAGCCCGACCCGGCCGACCCGATCGGCGTCCTGACTTCGGTCGGCGGCCTCGAACACGCGGCGATGGCCGGCTTCCTGCTGGGCGGCGCCTCCCTCCGTACGCCCGTCATCCTCGACGGCGTGAGCGCGGGCGCCGCGGCCCTGGTCGCCCGGGCGATCGCCCCCGAGGCCCTCGCCGCCTGCATCGCGGGCCACCGCAGCGCGGAGCCCGGCCATGTCGCCGCGCTCAACAAACTGGGCCTGCGCCCGCTGGTCGACCTCGACCTCCGCCTGGGCGAGGGCACGGGCGCACTGCTGGCACTGCCGATCGTCCAGAGCGCGGCACGGGCGATGCACGAGGTGGCAACGTTCGACTCGGCAGGAGTCACGGAGAAGTAGCGGCTGAGAAACCGGCCTCGCCGGCGTTCGAGGCGCGGGGCCCGGGGCTGCCCGTCCCGCGCCCACGCCCACCCCCACGCCCCACCCCGTATCGTGGACCTCGCCCCACAAACCCGCACGTCACAGCCGTCCCACCCCCGGAGCGGCCCACACCGTACGAGGAGCCCGCACCGCCATGGCCGAGCACGCAGACCACGCCGACCACCCCGCGTACCCCGTCGGACTGCGTCTCAGCGGCCGCCGGGTCGTCGTGGTCGGCGGCGGCCAGGTCGCCCAGCGCCGCCTCCCCGCACTCATCGCGGCGGGCGCCGACATCGTCCTCGTATCACCGGCCGCCACCCCGTCCGTCGAAGCGATGGCCGACGCGGGCGAGATCCGCTGGGAGCGCCGCCCGTACACCGACGGAGACCTGACCGACACCTGGTACGCCCTCATCGCCTCCGACGACACCGCGGCGAACGACGCCGCCTCCGCCGAGGCCGAACGCACCCGCACCTGGTGCGTCCGCAGCGACAACGCCGACGCCGCCACCGCCTGGACCCCGGCCACCGGCCGCAGCGAGGGCGTGACCGTCGCCGTCCTCACCACCGACACCCACGGCCGCGACCCGCGCCACTCCGCCGCCGTCCGCGACGCCATCGTCGAGGGCCTGCGCGACGGCACCCTCGCCGCACCCCACCACCGCACCCGGACCCCCGGCGTCGCCCTGGTCGGCGGCGGCCCCGGCGACCCGGACCTGATCACCGTCCGGGGCCGCCGCCTCCTCGCCGAGGCCGACGTCGTCATCGCCGACCGCCTCGGCCCGCGCGATCTGCTCGACGAACTCCCGCCGCACGTCGAGGTGATCGACGCCGCTAAGATCCCGTACGGCCGCTACATGGCCCAGGAGGCGATCAACCGGGCGCTCATCGAGCACGCCAAGGCCGGCAAGGCCGTCGTACGGCTCAAGGGCGGCGACCCGTTCGTCTTCGGCCGTGGCATGGAGGAGGCCCAGGCGCTCGCCGCCGAAGGCATCGCCTGCACGGTGGTCCCCGGTATCTCCAGCTCGATCTCCGTGCCCGGTGCGGCCGGAATCCCCGTCACCCACCGCGGTGTGGCCCATGAATTCACCGTCGTGAGCGGCCACGTCGCCCCCGACGACGAACGCTCACTGGTCGACTGGCCGGCCCTCGCCAAGCTGCGCGGCACCCTCGTGCTCCTGATGGCCGTCGACAAGATCGGCGCCATCGCCCGTACCCTCATCGCCCACGGCAAGGCCCCCGGGACCCCGGTCGCCCTGATCCAGGAGGGCACCACGGCGGCCCAGCGCCGGGTCGACGCGACGCTCGCGACCGTCGCCGAGCGGGCCGTCGCCGAGGACGTACGCCCCCCGGCCGTCATCGTCATCGGCGACGTCGTCACGGTCGGCACGAGCACCACCCCTCCCCACCCACTAGCCCGCGCGAGCGCCGCCCGCACACCCCCCGCGTAACCACCGGTAACGGATCTTCTCCCGAGCCGTTGGCACCACACACCGGACAAGGCAGTATCAAACCCGTGGCTGACCTCATCACCGTCGACGACCCCGACGACCCCCGCCTGCGCGACTACACCGGACTGACCGATGTCGAACTCCGGCGCAGGCGCGAGCCCGCCGAGGGCCTCTTCATCGCCGAGGGCGAAAAGGTGATCAGACGCGCCAGGCACGCCGGGTACGAGATGCGGTCGATGCTGCTCTCGGCGAAGTGGATCGATCTGATGCGCGACGTCATCGACGAGGTCCCGGCCCCGGTGTACGCGGTCACCCCTGAACTCGCCGAGCGCGTCACGGGCTATCACGTCCACCGCGGCGCCCTCGCCTCGATGCAGCGCAAACCGCTGCCGACGGCCGACGAACTGCTGGCGACGACCCGCCGGGTGGTCGTCATGGAGGCCGTCAACGACCACACCAACATCGGGGCGATCTTCCGCAGCGCCGCCGCCCTCGGCATGGACGCCGTGCTGCTCTCCCCGGACTGCGCCGACCCGCTCTACCGGCGTTCCGTCAAGGTCTCGATGGGCGCGGTCTTCTCCGTCCCCTACGCCCGTCTCGACACCTGGCCCAAGGCCCTGGAGACCGTACGGGAAGCGGGCTTCCAACTCCTCGCGCTGACCCCGGACGAGAAGGCCACCAGCATCGACGAGGCGGCACCGCACCGGATGGACAAGGTGGCGCTGATGCTCGGCGCCGAGGGCGACGGACTGTCCACCCAGGCACTGGTCGCCGCGGACGAGTGGGTGCGCATCCCGATGGCGCACGGCGTCGACTCGCTGAATGTGGGCGCTGCTGCGGCGGTCGCGTTCTACGCGGTGGCCTCGGGCCGCCCGCAGAGCTGACCGCCTACCGAGGCCGCGAACCCCGGTCCTGTTCCTGGCCCCGGTCCTGAGTCTGCGCCTCAGTCTGCGCCTGCGTCTGCATCTCGGTCCGGCTCCCGCCCGTGCCCAGCCCCCGGGCCGGACCCTGGCAGCCCTGTGCCGCCGCGATGCCCAGCGCCACCAGCAGCGTGACCACGACGAAGACGACGAGCCGCTGCCGCAGCAGCCGCGGATTGGCGGGACGCCGCCCCGTCGACGTCTGACGGGTCCCGGGCCGCGTCCCGGGCCGGCCGTTCGTCCCGTTCGTGCCCTGCGGGCGCTTGCCGGACCGTGTTGTGTTGCGGGGCGGCTGCTGATGCTGCTGGGGGCGCGAACCACCGGTACGGGACGAGCCGGCGCGCGACGACGTGGCCTGCCGGCTGCCCTGCGGTTGCTTCTGCTTCTGCTTCTGCTGACGGGGCGCCGGGGGAGCCGTGCGCCGGGTCTGATGCTCGGTGTACGGGCCGTCGATACGGCCGGTCGGCCGGTCCAGTTCCTGCGCCGAACGCTGAACCGGCGGACGGCTCTCGTGCAGACCCTGCGCCTCGCGCGCCGCGATCTCCTTGAGCCGCATGGAGAGTTGGAGCGTGCTCGGCCGCTCCTCGGGGTCCTTCGCCAGACAGGCACTCACCAGCGGCGCGAGCGCATCGTGCACGTCGTACAACTGCGGTTCCTCGTGCACCACGCGGTACAGCATCACCTCGGAACTGCCGTGCCCGAAAGGCGAGTCGGCCATTGCCGCGTACGCCAGCGTGGCACCGAGCGAGAACACGTCCGTCGCGGGAGTCACCGCCGCGCCGCGCACCTGCTCGGGCGCCAGGAATCCGGGCGAGCCCACCGCCGTACCGACGTGCGTGAGCGTGCTCGCCCCGGTCGCCCAGGCGATCCCGAAGTCGATGATGCGGGGGCCCTTGGGAGAGAGGAGGATGTTCGACGGCTTCAGGTCACGGTGGACGACACCGGCCTCGTGCACCGCCACCAGGCCCTCGGAGAGCGCCGCCCCGATCGAGGCCACTTCCGCCGCCGACAGCGGACCCTCCTCGGCCACCTTGTCGTGCAGCGAGGGCCCCGGGACGTACTGCGTGGCGAACCACGGGCGGTCCGCCTCCAGATCGGCGGCCACCAGACGCGCCGTGCAGCCGCCGCGGATCCGCCGTGCGGCGGACACCTCGCGCGCGAACCGCGAGCGGAACTCCTGGTCCTCCGCCAGATCCGGCCGGATCACCTTCAGTGCCACCCGCTGGCCCCGCCGGTCCGAACCGAGATAGACGACACCCATGCCGCCCGCTCCGAGCCGCCGGTGCAGCCTGAACGAGCCGACGACACGCGGGTCCTCGCGCCGGAGCCGCATCATCGCCATGTCTGCCCATCCCCGCTGCCTGGTACGCCTGACGAGGCACAGCTTACGTACCCGGCGCCCGGGGTGCTCAGAGGCCGCGCCCTCGCCCGTCCATCGATTGTCATTGCGAGGCATGGTCCATGACGGGCAGTGGGACCGGAGCCGGTCCCGCACGGAATCGGGCCGGCCCCTCAACGCGGCTGCGGTGACGACGGGTTGGAGCCGTGCAGACCCGCGGTCCCGGCGAGAGGGGCGCGCGGCATGGACCCCGCCGGGACGGCACGGCACCGGCTCCGGCGACGTACCGGCGGCCCGCTGCCGGGAGCCGGTCACGGGCGAGTGAGTGAAGTCACGGTCGTCGCCCGACCGGCCGACAGCCGCGTCCGGGTCCGGGTCAGGGTTCGGGTCCCTCCGGCACAACATGCCGCACCTGTCGCCGCATCCGTCCGCCCATCTGATCCGCAACATTCAGGGCACCCCTCCGGGATGACCCCGGGATCGGCCGCCCGATCTCCACCCAGGGGAGTACATCGGCTACCCACGGCTCATCCTCCGGGAGGCCCGGTATTCGGTACGCGGGCATGACGTCGTACGCCTTCCGCGTCCCTAATGTTGAAGTCAAGCGGCGGGCGCAGCACTCGTCCCCCGAGGTCACACGCCCGCCGCTCCACAACGAGTCAGGAGAGGAACCATGGCCGATATGGCAACGCGGACCATGATCCGCACCCGGGGACGCAGGGTCCAGGCCGCCTTCGGCAGCCGCCCGTCGTCCGGTACGCGCCACCCTCTGGTGGCGACGGCCATGGTTCTTCCTCTGGCGGCCCTGCTCGTAGTCGTCTTCGGCGGCTGGGACGCAGTGGTCACACAGGCGTCGTCCGTGGGCGTGATGCTGGGGCGCTGAGCGGCGCTCCGCAGGTCCGGAAGAGCGGTCCGGACCGGGACATCCGGCCAACAACCCCGTGGGGACGGGGGTGCGGCGGACGGCAGCGTTTGTCCGGTCAGCTGGGGAGCTGACCGGACATCGCGCTTTCCGGGCCCTTGTCGCGACGCGAGCATGCCCATCACCGGGCCTTCTGCCGCCGCACCTACGGTCATCGGCGTGCCTCCCCACGTCGCACGTACGCTTGTCGGCGGGCCTTCGCCCGGCGCGCGTACCCTCATCGGCGGGCCCGGCCGCGGACCGGGCCCCGCCTCGCCGTACCGCCACACCTGTCCGCCACACCTGTCCGCCACCGGGGGGAGACCGTGACCACCGCAGTCGTACGCGCGCTGGGCGCACTCGCCCATCGGGCCGCCCACACGCATCGCGAGCATGCCTGCGCCTGCCCGCCGCCGGCCGTCCTCGCGGACCGCGCCGACGGCACGGTGGTCCGCAGTGGGCCCGTCGTCGCCAAGGCCCACGCCCCCGGCACGGACACCCCCGGCCTGCTGACCCGCCTGAGCCTCGCGAACGACCCCCGCCTGACCGGCATCCTCCTCGCCCCCCTGCGGCCCCGGCCCTTTGCACCCGCCCTCCACGGCCGTCCGGTCACCCTGTGGCCGCACGGCGAACCCGTCGACCCTGCCGACCCGGACGCCGCCCCCTGGGAAGCGGCCGCCGTACTGCTGGCAAGGCTGCACCGGACCCCGGTCCCACCCACCCTCGCGCTCCCGCCCATGCGGGGCCCCGCCAAGGCAGCGCTCGCCGTCGCCCGGATGCGCGCGGCCCGGCCCGGCGACCCGGTCACCGCTCCCGTGCTCGAAGCCTGGCACCGGCTGCCCGACTGGGCCCGCGACGAGGCTTCCGCGCCCCCGCACCGCTCACGCTTCCTCTGCCACGGCGACCTGCACCTCGGGCAACTCGTCCGCCACCCCGCTCCGTACGGCCCCTGGCTGCTCATCGACGTCGACGACACCGGCCTCGGCGACCCCGCCTGGGACCTTGCCCGCCCCGCCGCCTGGTACGCGGCCGGGCTGCTGCCCCCCGAGGTCTGGCTCCGCTTCCTGGACGCCTACCGGGCGGCAGACGGGCCGGCGGTACGCGCCGAGGGCGACCCCTGGCCCGAACTCGACGTTCCGGCGCGGGCCTTGACGGTGCAGACCGCCGCGCTGGCGTTCGCCAAGTCTGCCGCGGAGGGGAGGGCTCCGGATGAAGTGGAACAGATGATGATCGACGCCTGTGCCCGAATTGCGTCCCTCCCGCACGAGTTGGCCGCCGAACACTCGTCGTAGGGTGAACCGATCGTCTCCGGGCATGAATTCCGGGACGGCGAACCGACGGCGAGGAGCTGAGCCGACCATGCAGTGTCCCAAGTGCCACGCGCAGATGCAGACATACAACCGCAATGGCATACAGATCGAGCAGTGCAGCGGCTGCCGGGGGATCTTCCTCGACTACGGCGAGCTGGAGTCCCTGACCCGTATCGAGGCGCAGTGGACGCAGCAGGGCCCGCCCGCGCCGCCCGCCCCGCAGGGCTACCCGGCCGCCCAGGCGCCCGCGTGGGGCGCCCCGCAGCACCATGGTGGCCACCACGGCGGTCACTACCGGCAGAAGAGCTTCGGCCGCATGCTCTTCTCGTCCTGATCGGGCAGACGCCATGCTGCGGGCCTGGGCGCACGGTGTCCGGGCCCGCAGCGCGCACAGCGCGTGGCCCGGCCGCAGTGCATACCGTCGACAAAGTCTTGTCGGACATCTAGGCACCGGCATGGTTGATCCTTAAAGTTCCGGCCCATGACCTTCCTCGACAGGTCCCGGACCGTCGCGCCACCCGGCTGGAGCCGCTGGCTAGTCCCGCCCGCCGCCCTCGCGGTGCATCTCTCGATCGGGCAGGCGTATGCCTGGAGCGTGTTCAAGCCCCCGCTTGAGTCGGCGCTCGGCCTTTCCGGTACCGCCAGCGCCCTTCCCTTCCAACTCGGCATAGTCATGCTCGGCCTCTCCGCGGCCTTCGGCGGCACCCTCGTCGAACGCAACGGACCGCGCTGGGCGATGTTCGTCTCCCTCGTCTGCTTCTCCTCGGGTTTCCTCGTCGCCGCCCTCGGCGTGGCCACCGGTCAGTTCTGGCTGGTCGTCCTCGGCTACGGCTTCATCGGCGGTATCGGACTCGGCATCGGCTACATCTCGCCGGTCTCCACACTCATCAAGTGGTTCCCCGACCGCCCCGGCATGGCCACCGGCATCGCCATCATGGGCTTCGGCGGGGGAGCGCTGATCGCCTCGCCCTGGTCGACCGGGATGCTCGAAGCCTTCGGCTCCGACAGCACGGGAATCGCCACCGCCTTCCTGGTCCACGGTCTCGCCTACGCCGGTTTCATGGCGCTCGGCGTCCTCCTCGTCCGGGTGCCGCCGGACGGCTGGCTCCCGGACGGCCACCGGCCGGAAGCGGCGCCCCGCCGCCTCGTCACCACGGCGCAGGTATCCGCCCGCAACGCGCTGCGGACACCGCAGTTCTGGTGTCTGTGGGTGGTGCTCTGCATGAACGTCACCGCGGGCATCGGCATTCTGGAGAAGGCCGCTCCCATGATCTCGGACTTCTTCACGGGTACCTCGGCCCCGGTCACGGTCTCCGCCGCGGCAGGCTTCGTCGCCCTGCTCTCCCTGGCCAACATGACCGGCCGGCTCCTGTGGTCCTCGACCTCGGACCTCATCGGCCGCAAGAACATGTACCGCATCTACCTGGGCGTCGGCGCGCTGATGTACCTCACGATCGTCCAGTTCGGCAGCTCCAAGCCGCTCTTCATCTGCTGCGCGCTGGTGATTCTCTCGTTCTACGGAGGCGGATTCGCCACGATCCCCGCCTATCTGCAGGACCTCTTCGGCACATATCAGGTCGGCGCCATCCACGGCCGGCTGCTGACTGCCTGGTCCACCGCCGGCGTCCTCGGCCCGCTGATCGTCAACTGGGTGGCGGACGCGGGCGAGCGTGCGGGCCGCAGCGGGTCTGGCCTGTACACGACATCGCTGACGATCATGATCGGGCTGCTGATCGTCGGCTTCGTCGCCAACGAGCTCGTACGCCCCGTCCATCCACGGTTCCACGAGGCGGCGGAGAGGAAGACCCGTGCACTCCAGCAGTCGTAGAACACTCACTGCCGTGGTCTGGCTCTGGGTCGCCCTGCCGTTCGCCTACGGGCTGTACGAACTGATCCGTAAAGCCACCCAACTCTTCACCGGCTGACCCCGGTCGGTCGGGCCCACCGCGGAAACGAAAAAGCCCCGGTCGTCGAGACGACCGGGGCTTTTGCTGGTGCGCGATACTGGGATTGAACCAGTGACCTCTTCCGTGTCAGGGAAGCGCTCTCCCGCTGAGCTAATCGCGCAGGGTGAACCTGCGTGTACTGCGTGCGCGATACTGGGATTGAACCAGTGACCTCTTCCGTGTCAGGGAAGCGCTCTCCCGCTGAGCTAATCGCGCGGGGGATCCTTATGGATCAGTGGACGATACTGGGATTGAACCAGTGACCTCTTCCGTGTCAGGGAAGCGCTCTCCCGCTGAGCTAATCGTCCTTGGAGGTGGAGACGGGATTTGAACCCGTGTAGACGGCTTTGCAGGCCGTTGCCTCGCCTCTCGGCCACTCCACCAGGAGTGGGGGCCGGGAAGATCCCCCACTTTCTGCGAGCGGACGACCAGGTTCGAACTGGCGACCTCAACCTTGGCAAGGTTGCGCTCTACCAACTGAGCTACGTCCGCTTGTCTTTCCCGGTCGGCTTGCGCGTCCCGGCGACGTGTTGAACTCTAGCGGATACCCGGGCCAGTACAAAAACGCGTTTGTGCAGCGTGCTGAGGTGCGTCCGCCCCGGCGCAGGTCATCGCGGGCCGTCCTAGACTCAACGGCGTGCACGACCTCGCTCCAATGGCCCGCTTCGGCGGCCTCGTCGCGTCCGATCTCAAGGACGTCACCAGTGATCCCGCAGCTCTCGACTCGTCCGGCTTCTGGGCGGTATCAGCCGATTTCGAGGGCCGCCTCGTCTGTGCGCGCTTCGCCGCCGTACGGACCGAGGCGGTGCCCGCACCGGTGCGCGGTGCCTGGCGCGGGCCCGCGGCCGGTGACTGGGACTCGTCCCTGGACCGTGCCGCGTACACCGCGGGCGTACGCCGGATCCGCGAGCACATCGCGGCGGGCGAGGTCTACCAGGCCAACCTCTGCCGGGTGATGACCGCTGCGCTTCCCGACCCGGCCGCCGCCGACGTGGACGCGCTGACCGCACTGCTCGCGCGCGGCAACCCCGCGCCGTATGCAGGAACGATCCGGCTGCCCGCGCACGGCGTGGAGATCGCCACCGCCTCCCCCGAGCTCTTCCTCAGACGGGACGGCCGGACCGTCGAGTCAGGACCGATCAAGGGCACGGGACGGACCGAGGACGATCTTCTGGAGAAGGACCATGCCGAGAACGTGATGATCGTCGACCTGGTCCGCAACGACCTCGGCCGGGTCTGTGCCACCGGATCGGTCACCGTCCCCGACCTCTGCGTGGTGGAGAAGCACCCCGGCCTCGTCCACCTCGTCTCCACCGTGCGCGGAGAGCTCGCCGAGGGCGTCGGCTGGCCGGAACTCCTCGACGCCGCGTTCCCGCCCGGCTCCGTCACAGGGGCACCCAAGTCCAGCGCGCTCCGGATCATCGAGGACCTGGAGACCGCACCGCGCGGACCCTACTGCGGCGGCATCGGCTGGGTCGACGCCGACCGCCGCACCGCCTCCCTGGCCGTCGGTATACGCACCTTCTGGATCGACCGGACCGGGCCCGCCCCGGCCCTGCGCTTCGGCACCGGGGCCGGCATCACCTGGGGCTCCGACCCGGAGCGGGAGTGGGACGAGACCGAACTCAAGGCCTCCCGGCTGCTCGCTGTAGCGTCGGGCGCTCACGAAGAGACTGGAAGGACCGCGTCATGAGGATTTGGGTCAACGGCGAACTGCGGGACGCCGAAGACGCCCGGGTGTCCGTGCTCGATCACGGACTCACCGTGGGGGACGGCATCTTCGAGACGGTCAAGACCGTCGACGGCAGGCCCTTCGCCCTCACCCGCCACCTCGACCGGCTGACCCGCTCCGCCCGCGGCCTGGGCCTTCCCGAGCCCGACCTCGACGAGGTGCGCCGCGCCTGCACCGCCGTCATCGAGGCCAATCCGGCGGCGCTCGGCCGGCTGCGCATCACGTACACCGGAGGGCTCTCCCCGCTCGGCTCCGACCGCGGCAACGCCGGTCCCGGCCTGGTCGTAGCCCTGGGGGAGGTGGCGTGCCGCCCCGACACCACCGCCGTGATCACCGTCCCCTGGACGCGCAACGAACGCAGCGCGCTCGCCGGGCTCAAGACCACCTCGTACGCCGAGAACGTCGTCGCCCTCGCCCGCGCCCATGAGCACGGCGCTTCGGAGGCGCTCTTCGCCAACACGGTCGGACAGCTCTGCGAAGGCACCGGTTCCAATGTCTTCGTCGTCCTCGACGGGCGGCTGCACACCCCGCCGGTCGCCTCCGGCTGCCTCGCCGGGATCACCCGCGCACTGGCCGTGGAATGGACGGGCGCCGAGGAGACCGACCTGCCGTTCGACGTCCTGGAGCGGGCCGAGGAGATCTTCCTGACCTCCACCCTGCGCGATGTCCAGGCGGTCCACCGGGTGGACGGCCGGGAGCTGCCCGGCGGGCCCGGACCCGTGACGGCGAAGGCCATGCGGATCTTCGACGAGCGGGCCGGTAACGACCTCGACCCGTAGAACCCGCGCACCTCGAACCCGTGGAACCCGTAAAACGGGGTGACTGGCCGGGGCCCAGCGGATAGAAATTCCCCGATGACCACGACCCTCCGGCCGACCGGGCCGATCCAGCAAGGCGCCGACGGCGCGAAGAGCCGCTCGTACGACGTGTGCGACAACGGACGGCCCGTCGGCGCCGTCGAGATCGGCACCGATCCGGGGTTCGGTGCGAAGGCGGGCGTGCTGCGCTCCCTGCACATCGACGAATCGCGCCGCAGGCGCGGCCGCGGCACCATCGCGGCGCTGGCGGCCGAAGAGGTGCTGCGCGGCTGGGGCTGCACCCAGATGACGCTGTCGGTCATGGTGGACGAGACGGCGGCGCAGGGGCTGGCCGCGGCGCTGGGCTATGCCGAACGCAGCAGGAACATGCTCAAAGAGCTGCCCTCGACTCCGCCCGAGCTGCCGGACGGTGTCAGCGCCCGGCCGATGACCGACGACGAGTTCGCGCACTGGGCGAGCGACGCGCTGCGCAGCTATGCGCAGACCTGGATCGACCGAGGCGTCCCCGTGGATCAGGCCGTGCGGAAGGCCGAGACCAGCCATGCGCAGTTCCTGCCGCACGGCCTCGCCTCCGAGGGGGTGCATCTTCACGTCCTCGTCCACGAGGACGGGGTCGTGGGCCATGTCTGGGTGGCGCGGCACGAAATGCACCCAGGGATGCTGGTGTCGTACGTGTTCGACGTCGAGGTGCGTGAGGAGTTCCGCGGGCGGGGGTACGGCCGGGCGCTGATGCTCCAGGCCGAACGCATCGCTCTGGAGGCGGGCGACGACCGGCTCGGTCTGCATGTCCTCACGTCCAACACACCGGCCCTGCGGCTGTACGAGTCGCTGGGTTACCGGACGACCCAGTACAGCCTGGCCAAGATGTTGTAGCGGCCCCCGGCCTCGGGCTTCGGGCCCCGGTTCCGCTGGTTCAGCCCTGCCCGGCGAGCAGCCGGTCGGCGATCTCCTCGATCCGCTCGCGCAGCCCGTCCTGGCTCTTGCCGCCGTCCAGCAGCTCGTCGCCGATCAGATACGTCGGTGTGCCCGTGACGCCGATCGCCTTGCCCTCGGCCTGGTCGGCGTCGACGATCAGCATGTGGCGCCCGTCGATCAGGGCGGTGTCCATCTCCTCGGCGTCCAGACCGAGTTCCCGCGCCACCTCGATCAGCAGCGGCTCGCCGGTGCGGTCCAGGTCGGCGGTACGGGCGAGGACCGCCTCGATGTACGGCCAGCCCTTGCCCTGGGCCGCGGCCTCCTCGGCGGCCTGCGCGGCGGCGTACGCATGCTTGTGCTTGTCCAGCGGGAAGTGCCGCAGCCGCACCTCAAGACGGTCGCCGTACTTGGCCCGCAGGGCGTGCACATCGGTGAGGGCCTGGTGACAGTCGGGGCACTGGAGCTCGCACCAGATATCGAGGACGACGGGCGCTGCGGGGGTGGAATCGCTCATACGGCCAGTCTCCCAGGGCCCGCGCGAGCGTCCCAATCGGCACCCGGTCCGCTCACGCCCGATACGCCCGTAGCGCCTGCATCGGCACCTGGGGAGGATCCCGGCCCTGAAATGTCCCTGATGCGGTCCCGGATCGTGGCCGTCCGGCGGGTGGGCGGTGCAGGATGGAAGGGACGTTTCCCCTTGCGCCTGGAGGCCCCGATGCTTGCCGAGACGATCTGTTCCGCGGTGTCCGCGGCGGGCCTGGGCATCGCCGCCGTCTCCGCGTACCGGAAGCGCTTCCTCACGGCGGCCCGGATCGCCGCCTACTCCCTGGTCCCGATCGGCCTGGTGCTGACCGGGGTGGTGGACTGGCTCGCCGGAATCGCCTTCAAGCCGAGCGTCTGGATCGGCTTCGGGCTGCTCGCTGTGGCCTGGCTGCTGTTCATCACCACGCGTGCGATCGAGCGACGTGGCGTCGGCACCCGTAAGGAACGCAAGGCCGCCGCACGGGCGGCGCGGGGCGAGGCGATCGCCCCCGCGGCCTCGGCACCCTCGCTGGGGACCGGGCTCCCGGCGACCCGGACACAGACGAATCCGAATCCGAAGCAGCAGCCCGCGTCCTCGGGCGAGGACTTCAGCGACATCGAGGCCATCTTGAAGAAGCACGGCATCTGACCCGGCCCCCCACCGCGGTGCGGTGCCCCGGAGGACCAACTCCGGTAATGCCGCCGGGAGTTCGGTGAGACCGGCCGGTCACTCGGCCGCCGGACTCCGAATTCGACGGGCACGTAGCGGTGTTGAGCAGGGCCGGCACCCTGTGTGCCGGCCGTCGTACCGAAAATGTGACGGCCGATCGGACGCCGGAGCGAATTGCGACCGCCCCCGGTGAGGGTGAACTCAGCGCACAAAAAGGCATGTTGATCGCCAACGGGCCCCGGACTGCGTCATGATCGTCCCGAGATGGTGGACACCTCCCGGGGCGATGCCCCCGCAAGCCCTGCCGAAGAGCCGCGCGGCTGCCTCTTCGCGCTTTCCCAGCCCCCGTTGATGATCTTCCTCGCGGTGATCGGCAGTCTGCTGCTGATGGCCGCGTTGCATGATCTCTTCATGCTGTGAACGGATCGCCGGCCGCTTCCTTGCGGCGTGCCCGGTACGCGGCCACATGCAGACGATTACCGCAGGTGCGGCTGGAGCAGTAGCGCCGGGAGCGATTGCGGGAGAGGTCGACGAAGGCGTGCCGGCAGTCCGGTGCCTCGCAGCGCCGCAGTCGCTCCTGCTCGCCCGCCACCACGATGAAGGCCAGCGCCATGCCGCAGTCGGCCGCGAGATGGTCGGCGATCGAGGCGTCCGGCGCGAAGTAGTGCACATGCCAGTCGTAGCCGTCGTGATTGCTGAGCTGCGGTGTGGTGCCTGCGGCCGCGATGAGGGCGTTGACGAGCGAGGCGGCGGTCTGTGCGTCGTCCGTCGCGAAGACCGCGGCGAAGCGGGCCCGTACGTCGTGCACGGCGCGCAGGTCCTTCTCGTGGAGCTCGCCCACGCCGCTGATGCGATGGCGCCGCGCGAAGTCGTACAGCGCTTCGATGCCGGCGAGACCGTCGGCCGGCTCGCCCTCCGGCTGCCCGCACGCCGGCGGTTCGCTCTCCGGCGAGGTGTTCAGCAGATCGACCACAATGTCGAGGGCGATCCGGGTGTCGTGGGGGATCAGCACGCTTTCGCTCCCTGGCCTCCGGCGGGCGGGTGCCCGCCGATGCCGGCTGACTCTACTGGCTCGGCGGCGGCGCACAGAGGCCCGAGACGGCCCATGAGGGGCGCGGGGAACGCTTACCGGCCACCCGTGGGTGTCCATGGCCGGTGGCCGCCTGTCCGGGCCGTGGGCGGGCGCTGCGGGCCTGCGGGGCGTGTACCGGTGCGCGGGGCGTGCGGGCGCGGCCGTGGGGGAACGCGCGCCGACGCCGTCACCACGGTGGATTCCGTGATGACGGCGTCGGTGTCAGCCCTATGAGGTTTTCCGCGCGGCGCCGCCTCCCCGAGTCGGACGGCGCCGTGCAGCTCTCGGCCTGGCTCAGCTCTCGGCCAGGATGTGTGAGAGCTCCGTATCGAGATCGAAGTGACGATGCTCGGTGCCTGGCGGAACCGCGGCGTCGGTCCTTTTCAGGAACGACTCCAGGGCCCTCGCCGGGGCTTCGAGCAGGGCTTCGCCCTCTGGGGAGCTCAGCGCGATGCAGACGACGCCTTGACCGTGACTACGGGATGGCCAGACGCGGACGTCTCCGGTGCCGGTGGGCCTATGAAGCCCCTCGGCAAGGAGGTCGCGGGCGAAAACCCACTCGACCGTCTCCTCCGCTCCGGTGTGGAAGGTGGCGTGCACGGCATACGGATCGGCCGTGTCATACCGCAGGCCCGCGGGTACAGGCAGTGAGGACTCGCTCGACACAACGAGGCGCAGGTGCAGCTCGCAGCTGACCGTGGTGTTCATAAGCGCCAGGGCCTTTCGCTCAGTGTGCGCTCGGGGATTCGCACGTCGGCGAAGTCGACATGCCACCTACGGTGGCGTTGTAAACCCCTCTGACCTTTTTGTGTTCGTTCAGGTAGCTCGTACGGCGGTGTGTAACTTTGGGTTATGCGGCCATTCCGGTGACGGAGACCGTTCGGGTAGGTTGGCAAGCATGAATGCGGAGAGTGACGAGCGGGACGGAGGCGCCGTGCCGGCGCGACCGGTGTCCGCCGCGGGGGATGGGACGAAGAGCGTGACGGGAGATGCCGCGGAGGGTGTGACGAAGGTGGAGCGGGAGCTCGGATCCCGGGCGCCCGGGTTCATCAAGGCGTCCAGGACACTGCATCTGAGCTGGCAGGTCGGCGTCTTCGTGGTCGGCCTCGCCGTGGTCGTGGCGGGCGTCATCATGCTGCCGCTGCCCGGTCCCGGCTGGCTGGTGATCTTCGGTGGCATGGCGATCTGGGCGACTGAGTTCGTCTGGGCCCAGCTGGTGCTGCGCTGGACGCGGCGCAAGGTCACCGAGGCCGCCCAGCGGGCGCTCGACCCCAAGGTCCGGCGGCGCAACATCGCCCTCACCGTGATCGGTCTGGTGATCATCGCGGTGCTGGTCGGGATCTACGTGTGGAAGTTCGGCATCACCATGCCGTGGAAGATCAACGAGTGACCCGGGGATGGTCATGGGGCGCCACTGACATGGGGTAATGTTTGGCCTGCGCCCGGGCGATTAGCTCAGTGGGAGAGCGCTTCGTTCACACCGAAGAGGTCACTGGTTCGAAACCAGTATCGCCCACCCCGGACAGAGGGCCCGTGAGACCGCAGAGTCTCACGGGCCCTCTGCATTTCTCGCGTCCACTCGTCACGACGCCCGTGTGAACGATTCAATCGATCGTGGCAGCGGATAACACCCCCGATTCGCTATTCCGGAACTCCGCCGTAATTCCGCGCAGGTGCGGCGAGAAACGCCTACTGCGTAATTCCGAGGGGCAGTTCGGTTGCGACGGCCAGCCGATGACCACATGGCCGGCCCGGTTCTTCCGCGGCCGGCCATGTGGCACACCGTCAGCGCATCCGGCCCAGGGCGTCCTTCAGCCGCCGGGCGTCGCGCAGCCGCTGCTCGTACGTCGACCCGACCACCAGCAGCAGCACTCCGGCCAGCGCGGGCGGCAGCCAGCGAGGCAGGGCGCCGACGACCTGGACCACGTACGGCGCGAGTTCGTGCAGGGCGTCCAGAGCCAGCACCGCACCACCGAGCAGCAGCAGCGCCTGCAGCCGCAGCCGCGCGCCCGCCAGGGTGATCACCAGCACCGCCACACCGAGCAGCAGCGGCCGCAGCCAGTGCGGATCGGCCCATGCCGCGAAGAGGCTCGGCACCAGCGTCGCCGCGAGACCCGCCCCGTACGCCGTCCACGACGACGCCTCCGGATCACGGCGGCGGCGCAGCACACCGACCGCCAGAGCGGGCACCGTCACCGGCAGGGTGTAAGCCTCGGGAGCCGACACCCCCGAGGCCGAGAGCCGCAGCCAGGTCGCCAGGACGAACAGCGCCATCGCCAGATACCCGGCCACCGGCCGCCGCTCGGCACGCACGGCCGTACCCGCCGCCAGTACCCCGCACAGCGCCAGCACCAACGCCAGGAACGGCCGGTCCGTCACCGCCATGCCCACCGCCACCACACCAGCCACGGCACCGGTCAGCTCGATGGGCAGAGCCGACGGGAGACCCCGCAGCCGCGCCCCGAGCAGCACCGTCACCGCGGGGACGACCAGGAGGAGCGGCGCCGCCTGGTACCCGGCAAGCCCCAGCGACGCCCCGGCCGCACGGGCGAGCACGATCGCGCACACCACGGCAGCGCACGCCGGCACCGCCGGCACGAGCCGCAACGCCCGCGCCGCCGACGACGTGGCGCCGCCGAGCAGCACCGCGGTCACGCCGAACATCACCAGCAGCACCCCGAACACCGCGTATGTGGCGGCCTCCGCCGCGAGCGACAGCAGCCCCGCGCTCGCCGCACCGACCAGAGCGCACACCAGGGCGGTCGGCCCCACCCCGGCCACCCCGCGGCGCAGACCCCGTACCGCCACCGCGAGCACCCCGGCGGTCAGCACCAACTGCACCGGCACAGCCGCCGCGTACGACAGCCCCAGCACCGCGGGGAGCACGGTGAGCCCCGCCCAGCCGAGCACCACCGCACCGGACCCCGCCGCATCCCGCCACGCGGCACCCGGCGACAGCACTGGCCCCGCCACCCGTACCAACGACGCCCACGACCGGTACGCCGCCCCCAGCACCACGGCCACCGCCAGCAGCACCACCGGCGCCGCCGCCATGCCGGACCACGCCATCTCCCGCGCACCCAGCGCGCCCCGGACCCCACCGTCCGGCGCCCCCGACCACACTCGGTCCAGCTGCGACACGGCACCCATCAGCGTCAGACCGACCGGCGGCGCCGCGGACAGCACCGCGCCCGCGGTCACCGCGGACGAGGCCCACACGAGCCCCCGCCCGAGCGGGCGCGGCAGCGGAGCGCGTACCGCACCCAACAGCACCACACCGCACAGCAGATACACGGGCACCGCCCAGTCCCAGGCCACCCAGGTGTGCAGCACACCGCCCACCGCGGCCACCCCGCACAGCCCGGCCACCACACCGCCGGCCACCGAAAGGCCCGCCGGCGCACGCCACGCCCCGAACACCGCGATCGCCGCGCCCATGAGCAGCAGCGCACTCGGCGCCGAAGCGGCCCACGCCGTATCGGCGGAGACCGACTGCCCCAGGGCGGCCAACAGGCCCAGCAGACCCGTTGCCCAGCAGCAGACACGGGCCGTCACCCGTACCGCAACGCCCTTGCCCCACACCGCGATCGCGCAGTCCAGCGCGGCCGTGACCAGCAGCGCCCAGCTGAACGCCGTGATCCCCGCGCCCGCCGCCCAGGCCCACAGCAGCAGCGGCAGTTGCACGGTGATCACCGCCAGCGGCAGCGGCAGCCTCAGCCGGTCGAGGAGCAGCCCGTACGCGCCCCAGAGCACGGCCAGCACCGCCGAGGCTGCCGCGGCGTAACCGAGGCCGTCGGCCTCCGGCACCGCCACCCGGTGCAGCGCATACGCATCCAGCACCATCAGCACCGACGCCAGGGCCGCGAGAGCCTCGGCCGTCGACGGCAGCCCGCGACGCAACAGCACGGCGGGAGCGGACAGCGCCGCGACCGTCACCACGCCGAGGACCGCCGAGCGGCCGCCGATGCCCATGTGACCCCAGCTGACCAGAGTGAACGCGATCGCCGCGATCGTCAGCAGCAGACCGCCCAGGGTGAGCAGCACATTCTGCGCACTGCGCGGCCCGGCCGGCACGGCAGACGGCCCGGACGGAGCCGCGAACGGAGCGGCGAGCGGGGGTGCGGGTGGCAGGGCGGGGCGCGCGACGGCTGGTGTCAGCACGCTCAGCAGCCAGGCGCGACGAACCAGCAACTGGGACCGGCGGGCATCCAGCCGGGCCAGCTCGCGATCGAGGAGCGCCAATTCCTCGGCGGGCGGCGGCACATGTTCCATGGACGGGAGTGTGGCGCGAGCCACAGCTTCGGACATGCGCTCGGATACTCAGTTCCCTGGCTGAGTACGCGCAGACTGGGGCCATGGACTGGAGTCGCTACCGATTTGTGAGTATCTGGGACCTGCCCGGCACTCCCGATGACGTGTACGAGATCCTCGGACGCCCCGATGACTACCCGCGATGGTGGCCGCAGATCCGCGAGGTCACCTCGGTCGACGACACCACCGGCACCACCCGCATCCGCTCCTTCCTCCCCTACGACCTCGTCATGACCGTCCGCGAACGCCGCAGGGACCCCGGGGCCAGGGTCCTCGAAGCAAGCCTGAGCGGCGACCTCGACGGCTGGGCCCGGTGGACGGTCACCGCGCACGGCACCGGCAGCCGTGCCGTCTACGAGCAGGAGGTCGAGGTGCGCAGACGGCTGATGAGGCTCCTCGCCGTGCCCGGACGCGGCGTGTTCCGGGCCAACCACGCCCTGATGATGCGTGCCGGACGGCGGGGCCTCGCGGCCCGGCTGGAAGGAGTTTGAACCAGACCCTCCATGCCCTGTATGGTTCAACCCGTTCCCGGGCGATTAGCTCAGTGGGAGAGCGCTTCGTTCACACCGAAGAGGTCACTGGTTCGAACCCAGTATCGCCCACCCGGGAGAGGCCGGTCCGTCAGCGACATCGACGGACCGGCCTCTGCGTATCCGGGAAATGCTCCGGGGGCGTGAGCGATCACGCGGCAGCGGGCAGCTCCGGGCGCAGCGGCCACGCGGGATCCACCACCTCCATCGTGCCGCTCTTCGCGAACCACGCCTGCAGACCACGAGCCTGTGCCGCATGCCACACGGCCTGCAGGGTATGCAGTTCCGGCGGTGTCAGCCGCTCCAGGCGGGACGAGAACCGCCGCCCCACCGCCCGTACCAGCTCCAGCGAGGCCGCCGCATCGGCCGCCGCGTCATGCGCGCCGTCCAGCACCACCCCGTACAGCTCGCAGAGGTCGGTGAGGGTCCGCCGGCCCTTGCGGTAACGGTCCAGATGCTTGTCGAGCACGCGCGGATCCAGCACGCACAGCGGCGCGTTCTGCAGATACCCGGCGAGCGACGACGCCCGGTGGCGCTTCAACTCCCGGTCCAGCAGCGTCAGATCGAACGGTGCGTTCATCACGACGAGCGGCCGGCCCGCCGCGGACTGCTCGGCCAGCGCCCGGGCTATCTCCTCCACCACCGGCGCGGGCCAGCGGCCGTTGCGCTGCAGATGATCGTCGGTCAGACCATGGATCTCGGTCGCCCCTGCGGGCACCGGCACCCCTGGATTCACCAGCCAGCGGGTGATGCGCACCCGCCCGCCTGCCGTGTCCTGGACCACCAGGGCGGCCGAAACGATCCGGTCCTCCTCGACGTCCACTCCCGTTGTCTCCGTGTCAAAAGCGGCCAGCGGTCCTTCGTACCAATGAGTCATCCCCGAACTCCTCGTGCCCGAACGGCAGATGGCGTGATTCCCCTGCCCGGTTCGGTGATACCCGCACCCTTTGCCTGATACGCCGTTTGCGGGCCGTCCTGTGCGGTGACAACAGAGGTGACGGGAAAGGAAGTTGCCCGCCGCCCTTGTCACGAAGATCTCTGCACCGAAGACCTCTGCACCGAAGAACCGATCGGCACAGCCCGGAAGGCACACGCAGCCATGGCGCTCGCGCAGCCCGAACCGAGCGGGCTGCTGCCCCAGCGGGTCACTCCGCTGCGCGGCACACTCGCCACCACCGCCTGCATGGAGACCCTCCAGGTGGGCTACCTTCACGCCGTCGCGGCCGCGGCGGGGTGCTCCCTGTCCCAGCCCTTTCCCGACAACGGCATCGACTGGCACGTCAGCCACGGCGCCCCCGGTCACACCGTGGACGACGAGGTGACCATAAAGGTGCAGCTCAAGTGCACCTACCAGCTCCCGCCGCACCCGCCCGGACCGACGTTCTCCTTCACGCTCGACAACGCACACCTCGTGAAGCTCGCCCGGACGCCCGTGTCGGTGCACAAGATCCTGGTCGTGATGATCGTGCCGCGCAGCCAGGACGAGTGGCTGCGCGCCGGACACGACCGGCTCGATCTGCGGCACTGCTGTTACTGGACCAACCTGGCCGGCCACACGGTGACGGGCCGGCACAGGACCACCGTGCGGATCCCGACCTCGCGCATATTCGACGACCGGGCGCTCTGCGAGATCATGACCCGCGTAGGGGCGGGAGGGAGACCCTGATGCACCGGCCGATGGACGAGTCCGTCAATGAAGCGATCCCGTCAGCCACACGCCCGCACCCCAGCGAGTACGCGGGACCGTGGCCCACTGCCGCCCAGCCGCTCGGGGGCATCCCCGACCCCGCCCGTATCGACCCCGCGGTCCTCGGCGCCCTGCTCGACCGGCACGGCTGGCAACGCCGCGGCGGGGCCGCGGGCCGCTACAGCCGCTGGACCCCACCGGGACCACCGGCCCCGCGCGGCGGCGGCACGAGCCTGCTGGTCCCCGACACCACCGCCTTCCCCGACAGCGAGGACCTCCTCGGCGAGGCGCTGACCGCGCTCGCCCGCAGCGCCGCACCCTCCGCCCGCGAGGTCCTGGTCTCCCTCGCCGTGCCCAGCGACGAGATCCGCTGGTGGCGCGAGGTGCCCGAACCGGTCGCGGGAGCGGCCGGGGCCGCCAGCTGGACGGGGGCCGAGCAGCTGCACGCCGCCGCCCGGCAGATCCTGCTCGCCGGAGCCCTCGCCGTCCGCGAACGCACCGGCTACCACGGGGCGCGCCACCGCCGCAGGGCCCTGGCGGCCCTCGAAGGCATCCTCGTCGGACCCGCGCCCGGCGGCCGCGATCTCGCCGCGTTCGTCCCCGTCGAACCGGGCCGCGCCGTCGCCGTACGGCTCTACCACGCCCTGCACGCCACCCGCGAGGCCGTGGACTACCAGCGGGCCACCGGTGGCTTCGAGGCCTTCGACACCGCTGTGGAGGCGGGCGTCAGCCGGGAGCTCACGGAGGCCGTCATCGCGCTGGTCCGGGGCTCGGAAGGGGCCGGGATCGCCCTGGAGTGGGCGCCCGCCGCCGGGATTCCCGAGGGCTGCCCGGCCCGCCCCGAACGGGTGGAGTTCTCCCCGGGCGACCTGCCCGCCCTGCGCCGGGCCGGGGCCCGCTACCTCCAGGACGAACCCGCCGTGACGGTACGCATCACCGGCGCGGTCGTCCGGATGCGCCGCTCGGGGCCGCGCGGCGCCGGGATCGTACGGCTGCGGGTGCTCGCGGGCGCCGAGGTGCCGCACGTACGGCTGGAGCTGGACGAGGAGGCGTACCGGATCGCGGGCCACGCCCATCTGGTGGGGCTGCCGATCCGGGTGGAGGGCAGGCTGGAGAGCCGCGGCGGCTTCCGGCGGCTGACCCGGACCTCGCAGGTGGTGCCCGTGCAGGTGGACGAGGCGGAGCGGGACCGGCTGATGAAGTCGCTCCAGGAGAACGTCGACTACTTCGAGGAGGCGTGCACCGGCGAATAGGGGTGCGGGGGGTGGGTCGAGGGCAGCAGGCGGGCTTTCGGGCTCAACCGTTTCGCAGAGGGGGCCCGCGGCTCGGTACGATTCGTATCGCACGTGCACCATGAATGCGTGCGTACCCCCTGAGTCAGGAGAGACCGGTGTCAGACGTCCGTGTGATCATCCAACGCGATTCCGAGCGGGAAGAGCGCGTGGTGACGACGGGCACTACGGCAGCCGAGCTCTTCCCCGGCGAGCGCACCGTTGTCGCCGCCCGGGTCGCCGGTGAGCTGAAGGACCTCGCGTACGCCGTCGCCGACGGCGAGGTCGTCGAGCCCGTCGAGATCTCCTCCGAGGACGGCCTCAACATCCTGCGGCACTCCACCGCGCATGTCATGGCGCAGGCCGTGCAGCAGCTGTTCCCCGAGGCCAAGCTGGGCATCGGTCCGCCGGTCAAGGACGGCTTCTACTACGACTTCGACGTCGAGAAGCCGTTCACTCCCGAGGACCTCAAGGCCATCGAGAAGAAGATGCAGGAGATCCAGAAGCGGGGGCAGCGGTTCTCCCGCCGGGTCGTGACGGACGAGGCCGCCCGCGAGGAGCTGGCCGACGAGCCGTACAAGCTGGAGCTCATCGGCATCAAGGGCTCCGCCTCCACGGACGACGGCGCGGATGTCGAGGTGGGCGGCGGCGAGCTGACCATCTACGACAACCTCGACCCGAAGACCGGTGACCTGTGCTGGAAGGACCTCTGCCGGGGTCCGCACCTGCCGACCACCCGGTTCATCCCGGCATTCAAGCTGATGCGCAACGCCGCGGCGTACTGGCGGGGCAGCGAGAAGAACCCGATGCTCCAGCGCATCTACGGCACCGCCTGGCCCACCAAGGACGAGCTCAAGGCGCACCTGGAGTTCCTGGAGGAGGCCGCCAAGCGCGACCACCGCAAGCTCGGCAACGAACTGGACCTCTTCTCCTTCCCGGACGAGATCGGTCCCGGTCTCGCGGTCTTCCACCCCAAGGGCGGCGTCATTCGCCGGGCCATGGAGGACTATTCGCGCAAGCGGCACGAGGAGGAGGGCTACGAGTTCGTCTACTCCCCGCACGCCACCAAGGGCAAGCTCTTCGAGAAGTCCGGCCACCTGGACTGGTACGCCGACGGCATGTACCCGCCCATGCAGCTCGACGACGGGGTGGACTACTACCTCAAGCCGATGAACTGCCCGATGCACAACCTGATCTTCGACGCACGCGGGCGCTCGTACCGTGAACTGCCCTTGAGGCTCTTTGAGTTCGGGACCGTTTACCGGTACGAGAAGTCCGGCGTCGTGCACGGTCTGACCCGCTCGCGCGGCTTCACGCAGGACGACGCGCACATCTACTGCACGCGCGAGCAGATGTCGGAGGAGCTCGACCGGACGCTCACCTTCGTCCTGAACCTGCTCCGCGACTACGGTCTGACCGACTTCTATCTGGAACTCTCCACCAAGGATCCCGAGAAGTTCGTCGGCTCGGACGAGACTTGGGACGAGGCCACCGAGACGCTGCGCCAGGTCGCCGAGAAGCAGGGTCTGCCGCTGGTCCCGGACCCGGGCGGCGCCGCCTTCTACGGACCGAAGATCTCCGTCCAGGCGCGGGACGCCATCGGCCGTACCTGGCAGATGTCGACGATCCAGCTCGACTTCAACCTGCCGGAGCGCTTCGACCTGGAGTACACCGGCCCGGACGGCTCCAAGCAGCGCCCGGTCATGATCCACCGCGCGCTGTTCGGCTCCATCGAGCGGTTCTTCGCGGTGCTCCTTGAGCACTACGCGGGTGCGTTCCCGGTCTGGCTGGCCCCGGTCCAGGCGGTCGGCATCCCGATCGGCGACGCGCACATCCCGTACCTCCAGGAGTTCGCGGCGGAGGCGAGGAAGAAGGGGCTGCGGGTCGAGGTGGACGCCTCGTCCGACCGGATGCAGAAGAAGATCCGTAACGCGCAGAAGGCGAAAATGCCCTTCATGATCATCGTCGGTGACGAGGACATGAACGCGGGCACGGTGTCGTTCCGGTACCGCGACGGTTCGCAGGAGAACGGCGTTGCACGTGACGAGGCGATCGCCAAGCTCGTTGACGTGGTGGAGCGTCGCGTTCAGGTGTGATGTGGTCCCCGCACACGCGGGGATTCGGCCCCCGGAGAGCTAACCGCCCTCCGGGGGCCTCTTCTCGTCCTCCCGTCTGAACACCTGCAACAGCCACGACGAGAACGAACCCGTCACCGCCCCCAGCAGCGCCAGCCCGCAGGCCATCAGGCCCGCCGCCACGAGCCGGCCGACCGGCGTGACCGGTACCGCGTCCCCGTACCCCACCGTCGTGAGCGTCTCGCACGCCCACCACACCGCGTCGCCGAAGGTACGGATCGAGGCCCCCTTCGCGTTGCGTTCCTGGCGGTAGACGGCGAGCGCGGCGGAGAAGCCGAGGAGCAGGGCGCTCGCACCGGCATAGGTGATCACACGGGCGTACAGGCTCAGCCGGGGCTGCGCCCTGCGTCGCCGGACCGCGGTGTAGACCTTGATCAGTCGCAGCGGCCGCAGCAGGGGAAGCAGCAGTACCGCCGTGTCCAGCGCGTGCACCCGGATGAAGCGGAGGCCGAGGCCGCTGAGCCGGAGCCGTACGACGTAGTCCACCGCGAAGATCAACCAGGTGGCGCCGACCAGGGCGAGGGCGATGTCGTTCCAGGGCCTGGCGTCGTGAGGGGCGAGGACGCGGAACGCGTAGCCGAGCAGGAAGAGCAGTGAGGCGTAGAAGAGCGGCACTTCCGTGCGCTGCTCCCAGCGCGTGAAACGTGGCGGGGCGGAGTCCGCGGGCTGGTCGCTCATCGGCTCAGCATCTCCGTGCGCGGACGGGTGCAGCCCCGGCGACACGCTCACCGGGAGTGAAGCAATATGCTGATCGCCATGACGAGTGAGCCGGAGCAGCAGATCGGAGTGGGGACGCCCGACGCGTTCCAGCGCCTGTGGACGCCCCACCGGATGGCGTATATCCAGGGTGAGAACAAGCCGACCGGTCCGGAGGCCGGCGACGGCTGTCCATTCTGTGCGATCCCGTCGAAATCGGACGAGGACGGGCTCATCGTCGCGCGCGGCGAGAAGGTGTACGCCGTGCTGAATCTGTATCCGTACAACGGCGGGCATCTGATGGTGGTGCCGTACCGGCATGTCGCCGACTACACGGAGCTGGACGGCCCGGAGACCATGGAGCTGGCCGATTTCACCAAGCGGGCGATGGTGGCTCTGCGGGCGGCTTCGGGGGCGCACGGGTTCAATATCGGGCTCAATCAGGGTGCTTCCGCGGGGGCCGGTATCGCTGCGCATCTGCACCAGCACCTGGTGCCGCGCTGGGGTGGTGACACCAACTTCATGCCGGTGATCGGGCACACGAAGGTGCTGCCGCAGCTGCTCGCCGATACGCGCAAGATGCTGGCCGACGCCTGGCCGGCGGCGGGCTGATCCGAGCTGTTTTCGCTGCGTGGGCGCCCCGGTCTCCGCTTCTGCCGGGGCGCCCACGCATGTCTATGCGTCTCTATGCGTCGTACAGGTCGGCCTTGCGCGGGGTCGGGTCCTGTACCAGGCCGCTCAGTATCGTCGAGCGGTTGTCGAAGCGTTCGGTGTCCACGCCGTTCTCCTCCAGGACGCGCATGGCGGCGTTGTGCACGGCGCGCAGGACGGGAGTGGCGGCGCGCATGGCGTCGTCGGCCATGAAGCGGTGGCGCCACGGCTTCTCGGCCCAGGCGTGGCGCAGGCCGAACGGCTCGGGCAGGGCGATCTTGCCGCCCAGGTAGTCGAGGAGCGGCGGGTACCAGGTGAAGGGTGCGCGCAGGGCGAGGCGGACGACTTCCTGGGGTTCGACCAGGGCGAGGGTGATGTCGCGGGTCTCCCAGAACCGGACGGTCTTGTTGACCGTCTTGGTCTTGGCCGCCGGCTTGCTGGTGAAGAGCGAGTGGACGGGGCCGAGCGCGTGTCCGGTGACCTCGATGCGCAGGGTCTCGTAGAGCACCGTGACCGTGATCATCATGGTGATGACCAACTGGCCGTCCCAGAGGGTGAACTGGACGCCCAGATAGTGCCGGTCGCCGCCGCCGAACTGCTGGTGGTTGCAGATCCGCTGTATCTCGTGCGGCTTGACCTGGAAGGTGGCGACGTCCTCGCCTTCGGGCCGGGAGACCGAGTCGGCGTTCTCGCCGACGGGTGAGACGATCCAGTGGGTGACCGACGGGGTGGGGAATCCTCCGGTGTTCAGCGGACCGCGTTCCAGCACCTTCAGCTGGTCGTGGATGACCCGTATCAGGTCCCAGCTGCGGAAGCGGTGGAATTCCTTGCCGGGATCCTTGGAGACGAGTTCCTCGGCGAGCTGCCAGCTGCCCCAGCGCGTACCCATGCCGAGGATGCCTTTGGGGCCGGCGTAGAAGACCGCGTTGGACTGCTGTTCGGCGGAGAGCTTCTCCAGGCCCTGGCGGAGCGCCTCGCGGGAGGTCTCGTTGGGGTTCTTCGGTACGGCCTCGGGGATCTTGGCGATGACGCCGCCGCCGGAGAGCAGCCCTTCCCAGCGGGCGCGCATGTCCTTGGCGGAGGTCTCGGCGATCCGTTTGGCGATGAGCCAGCCGATGACGGGGGCGACGATCATCGCCCGTACGTAGAGTGCGAGGAATCCGGTGAGCGGCAGTTTGATCAGGAAGAACAGGGCGACGATGCCGATGACCGGGAGCAGGGCGTTGCCCAGGACGGCCAGGCCCTTGTCCTTGGTCTTGCCGAGGGAATCGCGCAGTCGGAAGGCGATGACCCACAGGAGCAGTCCGGGCAGGAAGAGAAAGCCGAACAGGGCGGTGACGGCGGTCAGTTTGCCATCGCGTGCCCTGCGCAGGCGGGTCGCGGACAGGCAGTGCTCGACGACCGTCTGCGGGTCGGTGCCGAAGGACTGGATGAGGGCCTTGCGGGCGCCGCCCAGCATCCGTTCCTGGACGGCGCGGGAGAACGCCTCGCCGAGGTTGGGCTTGAAGTAGTCGGACTTGAAGAGCTTGGAACGGCCCCCCTTCACCTCGGACTTGTGCCACTCGCTGTTGGCTTCAAGGATCTTCTCCACGGGGCTGTCGCGGTACGCGGCGGAGGCGAGGGCGTTCGTCGCCACCGCCTGTGCGCCCGCGCCCTGGAGCGGGATCTGCGCTCCGGGAGAGAAATCGAATCCGTCGTTGGCCACTGTCGCCCCCACTCGCCGCCGAGGAACCGCTCCTGCGGCTGTTTCCCAACTTCCCAACTGCCATGCCCGGCACACCTTCTGAGCTGGGATCACAGCGTATCGTCCGGAGCGCCGCGCCGCCCGCCCCTGTGGACAAGGGCGGGCGGAACCGTCGATCACGCGTCGTTCGGGTTGTTCTCCCGCTGTTCGCGGATGCGTTCGGCGAGCTGTGGGGGCATGGCTTCGTGCCGGGCGTACGCCCGGTCGAAGCGCCCGGCGCCATGGGACAGGGAGCGCAGGTCGATGGCGTACCGGCCGATCTCCAGCTCCGGGACCTCGGCCCGTACGAGAGTGCGTCCGGGGCCGGACTGTTCGGTTCCGATCACTCTGCCGCGCCGCCCGGACAGATCGCTCATCACCGGCCCGACGTAGTCGTCGGGGACGAGGACATGGAGTTCGGCGACGGGTTCGAGGAGCTGGATGCGGGTGTCGGCGGCGGCTTCGCGCAGGGCCAGCGCGCCCGCGGTCTGGAACGCGGCGTCGGAGGAGTCCACCGAGTGGGACTTTCCGTCCCGCAGGGTGATGCGTACGTCGACCAGCGGATGCCCGGCCGCGACGCCTCGCGCGGCCTGGGCGCGCACGCCCTTCTCGACGGAGGGGATGAACTGGCGCGGTACCGCTCCGCCGACCACCTTGTCGACGAATTCGATGCCCGATCCGGG
The DNA here is from genome assembly GCF_035994185.1 of Streptomyces sp. NBC_01217. Lineage (NCBI taxonomy): Bacteria > Bacillati > Actinomycetota > Actinomycetes > Kitasatosporales > Streptomycetaceae > Streptomyces > Streptomyces sp. NBC_01217. The sequence continues at coordinate 1,671,658 of NZ_CP108538.1, read as the reverse complement.
TGGCAGCGGCTCCACGTCGATCTCGCAGATGGCGTACTGGCCGTGGCCGCCGGACTGTTTCACATGCCGGCCGCGGCCGGTCGACGGGGCGGCGAAGGTCTCGCGCAGCGACACCTTGTGCGGTACGGCGTCGACCTGGACGCCGTAGCGGGTGCGCAGCCGGTCCAGCGCCACGTCCTGATGGGCCTCGCCGAGGCACCACAGGACCACCTGGTGGGTGTCCTGGTTCTGTTCGAGCCGCATGGTCGGGTCCTCGGTGACCAGTCGGGAGAGCCCCTGGGAGAGCTTGTCCTCGTCCGCCTTGCTGTGTGCCTCGATGGCGAGTGGCAGCAGTGGGTCCGGTGTGGTCCAGGGGTCCATCAGCAGCGGCTGGTCCATGGCGGAGAGGGTGTCCCCGGTCTCGGCGCTGCCCAGTTTGGCGACGCAGGCCAGATCCCCGGCGATGCACGCGGTGAGCGGGCGCTGCTGTTTGCCGAAGGGGGAGGAGAGTGCGCCGACGCGCACCTCCGCCTCGTGGAAGGGGCGGGTCTCGTGGCCGGGCTCGGTGAGGCCGTGGCCGAAGACATGGACGGTTTCGTCGGGGCGCAGGGTGCCGGAGAAGACGCGTACGAGCGAGACCCGGCCGACGTACGGGTCGGAGGCCGTCTTGACGACCTCGGCGACGAGCGGGCCCTGCGGGTCGCAGCTCAGGACCGGCCGCGGGGCCCCGTGCAGCGGGGTGACCTCGGGGAGCGGGTGTTCCATCGGGGTGGGGAAGCCGCCCGTGATCAGGTCCAGGAGCTCGACCGTTCCGATGCCCTGGCGGGCGCCCTGCGCGGCGGGGGCCGCGGTGAGGACGGGGTGGAAGGCGTCTCGGGCGACGGCGCGCTCCAGGTCGTCGACGAGTGTCTTGATGTCGATGTCGCCGCCGCCGAGGTAGCGGTCCATGAGGGTCTCGTCCTCGCTCTCGGCGATGATCCCCTCGATGAGCCGGTTGCGGGCCTCCTGGAGTGTGGGGCGCTGTTCGTCGGCGGGCGGGTTCTCCTGCCGCTCGCCCGAGGAGTAGTCGAAGATCCGCTGGCCGAGGAGTCCGGTGAGTCCGGTGAGCGGGGCGTGCCCGTCGGGGCCCTCGGGGCCGTGTACGGGCAGGTAGAGCGGGAGTACGGCGTCGGGGTCGTCGCCGCCGTAGATCTCGCCGCAGATCCGGGTCATCTCCTCGAACGAGGTGCGCGCGGTGTCGAGGTGCGTGACGACGATGGCGCGCGGCATTCCGACGGCTGCGCACTCGTCCCACACGGCCCGGGTGGCACCCGCCACGGCATCGGCCTCCTGGGCCGCGGACACGATGAACAGGGCCGCGTCCGCTGCCCGCAGACCGGCCCTGAGTTCCCCGACGAAATCGGCGTATCCGGGGGTGTCCAGCAGATTGATCTTGTACCCGCCCCATTCGACGGGGACGAGCGAGAGCTGTACGGAGCGTTGCTGGCGGTGTTCGATCTCGTCGTAGTCGGAGACGGTGGCGCCGTCCTCGACCCGGCCCGCCCGGTTGACCGCGCCCGCGGTCAGTGCGAGGGCCTCGACGAGGGTGGTCTTGCCGGATCCGCTGTGGCCGACCAGCACCACATTCCGTACGGATGAGGGCTGGTCGGCCGTCGCTGCCCTGCCGGCGGCCCCGGTGTGTGCGTGTGCCTTGTCGCCCATGATGCGTGCCTCCCAGATAGTGGCGCGGAGCGGGAAGAAGATCCGGCGCGGTGTGGGGAGAAAGGTGCACGGGCACGGGGGAGCCGCCGCGGCGGCTACGGCGACGCCCGCGGTAATTCGAGCTTTCCACTCCGGTCAGGCCGCGTCCATACGTCGTGCACCGCGGCGCGATGTCGGTGCCCGGACGGTGGAGTACCGCGGGCGTGACTACGATGGGCCAGCCGGTGGCCGTAGGGGCCGCTCGGCCCACCGACCCTCGGGAAGGCCATGCTGAACAAGTACGCGCGTGCATTTTTCACGCGTGTCCTCACACCGTTCGCCGCACTGTTGCTCCGTCTCGGCGTGAGCCCTGACGCGGTCACTCTGATCGGTACGGCCGGGGTGATGGCAGGTGCGCTGGTCTTCTTCCCGATGGGGGAGTTCTTCTGGGGCACGATCGTCATCACGATCTTCGTCTTCTCCGACCTCGTCGACGGCAACATGGCCCGGCAGGCGGGCATCTCCAGCCGCTGGGGCGCGTTCCTGGACTCGACCCTGGACCGGGTCGCCGACGGGGCGATCTTCGGCGGTTTCGCGCTCTGGTACGCGGGCAACGGCGACGACAACGTGATGTGCGCGGTCGCGATCTTCTGCCTGGCGAGCGGCCAGGTGGTCTCGTACACGAAGGCGCGTGGCGAGTCGATCGGGCTGCCCGTCGCGGTCAACGGTCTCGTGGAGCGTGCCGAGCGGCTGGTCATCTCGCTGGTCGCGGCCGGGCTGGCCGGGCTTCACACGTTCGGTGTCCCCGGCATCCAGATCCTGCTGCCGATCGCGCTGTGGATCGTCGCCGTGGGGAGTCTGGTGACGCTCGTGCAGCGGGTCGTGACCGTGCGCCGCGAGTCCGCGGAGGCCGATGCGGCCGAGGCCACCGCTGCGGGTCCGGGGAGCGGGGCCGCACAGTGAGCGGCGCACCGGGCGACGCGCCCACAGGCCTGCGGGACCGGCTGACCGACGGGCTGTACGGGTTCGGCTGGAGCGCCGTCAAGAAGCTCCCCGAGCCGGTCGCCCGGGCCCTCTTCCGCACCATCGCCGACCAGGTGTGGAAGCGCCGGGGCAAGAGTGTGCTGCGGCTGGAGTCGAATCTGGCGCGGGTGGTGCCGGGGGCGTCTCCTGCCCGGCTCGCCGCGCTCTCCAAGGCCGGGATGCGCTCGTACATGCGCTACTGGATGGAGTCGTTCCGGCTGCCCACCTGGAGTCCCGCGCGGATCAAGGCGTCCATAGAGGTGGCGGACGCGCACCGGCTGACCGACGGTCTCGACGCCGGCCGCGGTGTCGTCCTCGCCCTTCCGCACCTGGGGAACTGGGACCTGGCGGGAGCCTGGGTCACCACCGATCTCAAGGTGCCCTTCACCACGGTCGCCGAGCGGCTCAAGCCGGAGACGCTGTACGACCGTTTCGTGGCCTACCGCGAAGGGCTCGGCATGGAGGTCCTGCCGCACAGCGGCGGCGCCGCCTTCGGCACCCTGGCACGGCGGCTGCGCGCGGGGGGCCTGGTCTGTCTGGTCGCCGACCGAGATCTGTCGGCCTCCGGCGTCGAGGTGAAGTTCTTCGGCGACACCGCACGCATGCCCGCGGGACCGGCGCTGCTGGCCCAGCAGACCGGAGCGCTGCTGCTGCCCGTGACGCTCTCGTACGACGAGACGCCCGTAATGAAGGCGCGCATCCATCCGCCGGTCGAGGTGCCCCGGTCAGGCAGCCGTACGGAGAAGACGTCCTCCATGACACAGGCGCTGGCCGATGCCTTCGCCGTCGGGATCGCCGAGCATCCGGAGGACTGGCACATGCTGCAACGGCTCTGGCTTGCGGATCTGGAGCCCGGGGACAACCGGGAGGACCGGCCGTGAAGATCGGCATCGTCTGCCCGTACTCGTGGGACGTACCCGGCGGTGTGCAGTTCCACATCCGGGACCTGGCCGAACATCTGATCCGGCTGGGCCACCGGGTGTCGGTGCTGGCGCCCGCCGACGACGAGACACCGCTGCCGCCGTACGTGGTCTCGGCGGGCCGGGCCGTGCCCGTCCCGTACAACGGCTCCGTCGCCCGGCTGAACTTCGGCTTCCTCTCGGCCGCCCGGGTGCGCCGCTGGCTGCACGACGGCACCTTCGACGTGATCCACATCCACGAGCCGACCTCGCCGTCGCTGGGGCTGCTGGCCTGCTGGGCCGCGCAGGGGCCGATCGTCGCCACGTTCCACACCTCCAACCCGCGCTCCCGGGCGATGATCGCCGCGTACCCGATCCTGCAGCCCGCACTGGAGAAGATCAGCGCGCGCATCGCGGTGAGCGAGTACGCGCGCCGGACCCTGGTCGAGCACCTGGGCGGAGACGCGGTCGTCATCCCGAACGGGGTCGATGTCGGCTTCTTCGCCGGGGCCGAGCCCAAGGCCGAGTGGCAGGGCGGCACGATCGGCTTCATCGGGCGCATCGACGAGCCCCGCAAGGGCCTGCCCGTCCTGATGAGGGCACTGCCCGCGATCCTCGCCGCGCGCCCGGAGACCAGGCTGCTGGTGGCGGGCCGGGGCGACGAGGAGGAGGCCGTCGCCTCGCTGCCCGAAGAGATGCGCGCACGCGTCGAGTTCCTCGGCATGGTGAGCGACGAGGACAAGGCGAGGCTGCTGCGCAGCGTCGATGTGTACGTCGCGCCCAACACGGGCGGCGAGAGCTTCGGCATCATCCTGGTCGAGGCGATGTCGGCCGGCGCGCCGGTCCTCGCCAGCGATCTGGACGCGTTCGCCCAGGTCCTGGACCAGGGCGCGGCGGGCGAGCTCTTCGCCAACGAGGACGCGCACGCGCTGGCGTCGGCGGCGGTCCGGCTGCTCGGCGACCCGCAGCGGCGTACGGAGCTCAGTGAGCGGGGAAGCGCGCATGTGCGGCGTTTCGACTGGTCGACGGTCGGGGCGGACATCCTCGCGGTGTACGAGACGGTGACGGACGGCGCGGCCTCGGTGGCCGCCGACGAACGCACGGGCCTGCGCGCCCGCTTCGGACTGGCACGGGACTAGGCGGGGCGGCGCCTCAAGACCGTTGCCGGGGATACAGGTCAAGTCCGTCCGGCGATTGAGGACCGGGGTCGGGGGCGGCGCCCCTGCTGCCACCGGGCCCGCTCGCACACCGGGCCGGACGGCCGCCCCGCCCGCGCCCGGTAGCCTTGCCGCCCGTGATCGAAACCCTCATCTGGATCGCCGTCGCGATCGTCGCGATCGGTATGTACCTCAGCTGGACCGCCGGACGGCTGGACCGGCTGCACACCCGCATCGACGCCGCCCGCGCGGCCCTCGACGCACAGTTGCTGCGCCGCGCCTCGGTCACCCAGGAACTGGCCACATCCGGCGTCCTCGACCCCGCCGCGTCCATCGTGCTGTACGAGGCCGCGCACGCCGCCCGCCAGGCGGAGGAGGAGAACCGCGAGGTCGCGGAGAGCGAGCTGAGCACCGCGCTGCGGGCGGTGTTCGGTGAGACGGCGCAGGTGGAGTCCGTGAAGGAGATCCCCGGCGGCGAGGACGCGGCGTTCGAGCTCGCCGCGGCCGTGCGCCGGGTCCCGATGGCCCGGCGGTTCCACAACGACGCGGTGCGCGCGGCGCGTGCGCTGCGCAGGCACCGTACGGTGCGGTGGTTCCGGCTGGCCGGGCACGCCCCGTTCCCGCTCGCCTTCGAGATGGACGACGAGCCACCGGTCGCCCTGGCGGACCGCCCCGTCAGCTGACCCCTGCCGGTCGGCCCGGAGGCCGCTGCCGTACGTGACCGGGGCCACAACTCGTCCCGTACGCGTTCAAAACGATCCACCGGCCTTCCATTGGCCCTTGCTGTGGACTGGTCCCGGAGAGTTTGCTCAGCACTGCGCCCAGCAGCGCCTTTCTGCAACTTTTTCTCCGAGTGAGGTCGATCCGTGTCCACGCTTCCCATCACCCCGCAGTCCACCGACACCCCGGCCACCGGCACCGCCCGCGTCAAGCGCGGCATGGCCGAGCAGCTCAAGGGCGGCGTGATCATGGACGTCGTCAACGCTGAGCAGGCGAAGATCGCCGAGGACGCCGGCGCCGTTGCAGTCATGGCCCTGGAGCGCGTGCCCGCCGACATCCGCAAGGACGGCGGCGTGGCCCGGATGTCGGACCCGAACATGATCGAGGAGATCATCGAGGCCGTCTCCATCCCGGTCATGGCGAAGTCCCGCATCGGACACTTCGTCGAGGCCCAGGTCCTGCAGTCCCTCGGCGTCGACTACATCGACGAGTCCGAGGTCCTCACCCCGGCCGACGAGGTCAACCACAGCGACAAGTTCGCCTTCACCACCCCGTTCGTCTGCGGCGCCACCAACCTGGGCGAGGCCCTGCGCCGTATCGCCGAGGGCGCGGCCATGATCCGCTCGAAGGGTGAGGCCGGCACCGGAAACGTCGTCGAGGCGGTCCGTCACCTGCGCCAGATCAAGAACGAGATCGCCCGGCTGCGCGGCTACGACAACAACGAGCTGTACGCCGCCGCCAAGGACCTCCGCGCCCCCTACGAGCTGGTCAAGGAGGTCGCCGAGCTCGGCAAGCTGCCCGTCGTGCTGTTCTCCGCGGGCGGCGTCGCCACCCCCGCCGACGCCGCGCTGATGCGTCAGCTCGGCGCCGAGGGCGTCTTCGTCGGCTCCGGCATCTTCAAGTCCGGCGACCCGGCCAAGCGCGCCGCCGCCATCGTGAAGGCCACCACCTTCTACGACGACCCGAAGATCATCGCGGACGCCTCCCGGAACCTGGGCGAGGCCATGGTCGGCATCAACTGCGACACCCTGCCCGAGGCCGAGCGCTACGCCAACCGTGGCTGGTAGTCACTGATGAGCGACACCCCTGTGATCGGAGTCCTGGCTCTCCAGGGCGACGTACGGGAACACCTGATCGCCCTGGCCTCGGCGGATGCCCTGGCCAGGCCGGTCCGGCGTCCCGAGGAACTCGCCGAGGTCGACGGCCTGGTCATACCCGGTGGCGAGTCCACCACGATGTCCAAGCTGGCTTCCCTGTTCGGCATGCTGGAACCGCTGCGCGAGCGGGTACGAAACGGGATGCCGGTCTACGGCACCTGCGCCGGAATGATTCTGCTCGCCGACAAGATCCTCGACCCGCGCTCGGGCCAGGAGACGATCGGCGGGATCGACATGATCGTGCGCCGTAACGCCTTCGGGCGGCAGAACGAATCCTTCGAGGCAGCCGTCGAGGTCGCCGGAATCGAGGGCGGCCCGGTCGAGGGCGTGTTCATCCGCGCCCCTTGGGTGGAATCGGTCGGCGCGCAGGCCGAGGTGGTCGCGGAGCACGGCGGTCACATTGTCGCCGTGCGCCAGAGAAATGCCCTGGCGACGTCTTTCCACCCGGAACTGACCGGGGACCATCGGGTTCACGCGTTGTTCGTGGACATGGTGCGCGCAGTCGGCTGACTCGATCCCGGTAGGATCCCTCGGGTTCGGATCGATTTTGGTGACGCGAAGGAGAAGGCAGATGTCCGGCCACTCTAAATGGGCTACGACGAAGCACAAGAAGGCCGTGATTGACGCCAAGCGCGGCAAGCTCTTCGCGAAGCTGATCAAGAACATCGAGGTCGCGGCCCGCACCGGCGGTGTGGACCCCGAGGGAAATCCGACCCTCGTGGACGCGATCCAGAAGGCGAAGAAGAGCTCCGTACCGAACAAGAACATCGACTCCGCGGTCAAGCGCGGTGGCGGTCTCGAAGCGGGCGGCGTCGACTACCAGACGATCATGTACGAGGGTTACGGCCCGAACGGCGTCGCGGTGCTCATCGAGTGCCTCACCGACAACCGCAACCGTGCCGCATCCGACGTGCGTGTCGCGATGACCCGCAACGGCGGTTCGATGGCCGACCCGGGTTCGGTCTCGTACCTCTTCAACCGCAAGGGCGTCGTGATCGTCCCCAAGGGCGAACTGACCGAGGACGACGTCCTGGGTGCCGTGCTCGACGCGGGCGCCGAGGAGGTCAACGACCTCGGTGACAACTACGAGGTCGTCAGCGAGGCCACCGACATGGTCGCGGTCCGTACCGCGCTCCAGGAGGCCGGCATCGACTACGACTCCGCCGAGGCCAACTTCCTGCCCACCATGCAGGTCGAGCTGGACGAGGAGGGCGCGCGCAAGATCTTCAAGCTGATCGACGCGCTGGAGGACAGCGACGACGTGCAGAACGTCTTCGCCAACTTCGACGTCTCGGACGAGGTCATGGAGAAGGTCGACGCCTGAGCCGCGCTCAGCACAGCCTTCACGGACGGGCCGACGGGGACACACCCCGTCGGCCCGTCGCATTGTCAGTGCGAGCCGATAGCCTGCGGGAACAGTTGACCGATCGGTACGGAGGGGGCCTCCCATGCGGGTACTCGGCGTCGACCCGGGGCTGACCCGGTGCGGTGTCGGCGTCGTCGAGGGCGTCGCCGGCCGCCCCCTGACGATGCTCGGCGTCGGAGTCGTCCGCACCCCGGCCGATGCGGAGCTGGGCCACCGGCTGGTCACCATCGAGCGTGGCATCGAGGAATGGCTCGACGAGCACCGGCCCGAATTCGTCGCCGTGGAGCGGGTGTTCAGCCAGCACAACGTCCGTACGGTGATGGGCACCGCCCAGGCCAGCGCGGTCGCCATGCTCTGCGCTTCCCGGCGCGGCATCCCCGTCGCCCTGCACACCCCCAGCGAGGTCAAGGCGGCCGTCACCGGCAGCGGCCGGGCCGACAAGGCACAGGTCGGAGCCATGGTCACCCGGCTGCTGAGACTCGACTCCCCGCCGAAACCCGCCGACGCGGCAGACGCCCTCGCGCTCGCGATCTGCCACATCTGGCGGGCCCCCGCGGTCAACCGCCTCCAGCAGGCACACACGGCCGCCGCCGCGGCCGCCCGCGCCCCGCGCGTTCCCCGTACCCCCGCAGTTCCCGTCCGGAAGGTCCCCCGATGATCGCCTTCGTCAGCGGCCCCGTTGCCGCACTCGCCCCGACCACGGCCGTGATCGAGGTCGGCGGCATCGGCATGGCCGTCCAGTGCACGCCGAACACCCTCGCCGGCCTCCGGATCGGCAAGGAGGCCAGGCTGGCCACCTCCCTCGTCGTACGGGAGGACTCCCTCACCCTCTACGGCTTCGCCACCGACGACGAGCGGCAGGTCTTCGAGCTGCTCCAGACCGCCAGCGGAGTCGGCCCCCGGCTCGCCCAGGCGATGCTCGCCACCCACAGTCCGGACGCCCTGCGGATCGCGGTCGCCACCGGCGACGAGAAGGCGCTCACAGCCGTCTCCGGCATCGGCAAGAAGGGCGCGCAGAAGCTCCTTCTCGAACTGAATGACAGACTCGGCGAGCCCACCGGCGCCCACATCGGCCAGCAGGGCATCGGCACCCCGGTCACCTCCTCCTGGCGCGATCAGCTGCAGGCCGCCCTGATCGGTCTCGGCTACGCCACCCGCGAGGCCGACGAAGCGGTCACCGCGGTCACCCCGCAGGCCGAGGCTGCCCTGGCCGAGGGCAGGCAGGCCCCCGTGCCGCAGCTGCTGCGCGCCGCGCTGCAGACCCTCAACCGCGCCCGCTGACCCGACGCGACATCCCCGACGCACGGGCATCGCACGGCCCGGCACCGAAACACCGAGGCGGAACTGACCGAATGAACTGGGACGAGACCGGACCCGACACCGACGAGCGGCTCGACGAGCGCCTTGTCGACGCCGACGCGGACGGCGAGGACACCGCGGTCGAAGCGGCGCTGCGGCCGAAGGACCTCGATGAGTTCGTCGGCCAGGAGAAGGTGCGCGAGCAGCTCGACCTGGTCCTCAAGGCGGCCAGGGCCCGCGGCGCCACCGCCGACCACGTCCTGCTCTCCGGCGCCCCCGGCCTCGGCAAGACCACCCTCTCCATGATCATCGCGGCCGAGATGGGCGCGCCGATCCGGATCACCTCGGGCCCCGCCATCCAGCATGCGGGTGATCTCGCCGCGATTCTCTCCTCCCTACAGGAGGGCGAGGTCCTCTTCCTCGACGAGATCCACCGCATGTCGCGGCCCGCCGAGGAGATGCTCTACATGGCGATGGAGGACTTCCGGGTCGATGTGATCGTCGGCAAGGGCCCCGGCGCCACCGCCATCCCGCTGGAGCTGCCGCCCTTCACCCTGGTCGGCGCCACCACCAGGGCCGGGCTGCTGCCGCCGCCGCTGCGCGACCGCTTCGGCTTCACCGGCCACATGGAGTTCTACGCCCCCGCCGAGCTGGAACGCGTCATCCACCGATCCGCCCGCCTCCTCGATGTCGAGATAGACGCCGACGGAGCCGCCGAGATCGCCGGCCGCTCCCGCGGTACGCCCCGTATCGCCAACCGGCTGCTGCGCCGCGTCAGGGACTACGCCCAGGTCAAGGCCGACGGGCGGATCGACCGAGCCGTCGCCTCCGTGGCCCTCGGGGTCTACGAGGTCGATGCCCGCGGCCTCGACCGGCTGGACCGTGCGGTGCTCGGCGCCCTGCTGAAGCTCTTCGGCGGCGGCCCCGTGGGACTGTCCACGCTCGCCGTGGCCGTGGGCGAGGAGCGGGAGACGGTCGAGGAGGTGGCGGAACCCTTCCTGGTACGGGAAGGGCTGCTGGCCAGGACACCGCGGGGGCGCGTCGCGACGCCCGCGGCCTGGGCCCACCTCGGCCTCGTCCCCCCGCAGCACGGCGGAAAGGGACAACAGGGTCTGTTCGGGGCGTGATGAGTCACAGGTTCACCCGGACAGGAACCACCGGGCGATGCCGGGCGTTGTTCCATCGATGCGGACTCGCTTAGACTCCGCCGATGCCGCCCGTACAGGTCGGTGTACCCACCCCCGTAGATCAGGCCGCCTTCCAGCGCGGTCGTGCGAAGGAAACTCGTCCCGTGAATCCCGTGACTCTCCTCCCCTTCATCGTGCTCATCGGGGCCATGTTCCTGATGACGCGGTCCGCCAAGAAGAAGCAGGCGGCCGCCGCCCAGATGCGCAATGAGATGCAGCCCGGCACCGGCGTCCGCACGATCGGAGGCATGTACGCCACCGTCAAGGAGCTTCACGACGACACGGTTCTCCTTGAGATCGCGCCCGGCGTCCACGCCGTCTACGCCAAGAACGCCATCGGCGCAGTCCTCGACGACGCGGAGTACAACCGCATCGTCCACGGCGACGGCGATGACGCCCTCGACATCGATGGCGCGGTCGTCCCGGACGACGCCTCCTCGCTGACCGAGGCCGAGGCCGACGAGGACACCTCGGACGATGCCAAGATCGACCTGGGCAAGAAGGCCGACGACGCCGAGCCGAAGGACACCGAGTCCGGCAAGAAGTCCGAGGGCAAGGCCGACGGCGAGGCCGACGCGAAGTAACCCACGACCCGGGGATGCCGCGAGCCCACCGGCATCCGGCACTCCTCGGACCGTACGGTCTTCTGCGGGGGCGGGTCCCCACTACACTTCGTGGCCGCTCGGGCGCGTACCCGGCGCGGGGCGGTTGGACAGGGAGAAACGAGAAGGTGGCAGCACCGAAGAAGAGCCGAGGGCCGGCCGGCGGTCAGGGCAGGCCGGGGCGTTCCCTGGCTCTGATCCTGATCGCCATGGTCGCGCTCACCGGTGGGATGTTCCTGGCCGATCAGCCGACCCCACGTCTGGGCATCGACCTGGCGGGCGGCACGTCCATCACGCTTCAGGCGAAGAGCGAGCCCGGCCAGGAATCGGCGATCAACAAGACCAACATGGACACCGCGGTCCAGATCATGGAACGCCGCGTCAATGGTCTGGGCGTCTCCGAGGCCGAGGTCCAGACACAGGGCGATCGCAACATCATCGTCAACATCCCCAAGGGCACGAACTCCGCTCAGGCCCGTGAGCAGGTCGGCACCACCGCCAAGCTCTACTTCCGGCCGGTGCTGACCGTCGCCCAGGGCGCGCCCGCGCCGACGCCCAGCGCCTCGTCGTCCGGCAAGCCCAGCCCGTCCACGAGCCCGAGCGCCTCGGCCTCGGCCGACGGGAAGTCGTCCGCGACGCCGAGCGTGAGCGCCACCACCCAGGGCCGCGCGGTCACCGGCGCACTCAAGGCCGACACCTCGCCCAGCCCGACGGCGAGCACCACGCCGAAGGCGGATGCTACGCCGTCGGCGTCCGCTGCGGACGAGGCGGCCGCCGCCAAGCTGCAGAAGAAGTTCGAGGCGCTCGACTGCTCCAAGAAGGCCGCCCACGCCCAGGCCGCACTCGGCACCAAGCCGACCGACACGGTCGTCGCCTGCAGCACCGAGGGCGACGCCAAGTACGTCCTCGGCCCGGCCCAGGTGTCCGGCACGGACGTGGACAGCGCCAAGGCGGCGATCGACCAGACGAACGGTCAGTGGATCGTTCAGATGGAGTTCACCAAGGCCGGCGCCAAGAAGTTCCAGAAGATCACGGGCCAGCTCGCCCAGCAGCAGTCGCCGCAGAACCAGTTCGCCATCGCGCTCGACGGCGAAGTCGTCTCGGCGCCTTCCGTGCGCACGGCACTGAGCGCCAATGCCGAGATCTCCGGCAGCTTCACCCAGCAGTCAGCCGAGGACCTGGCCAACGTGCTCTCCTACGGTGCGCTCCCGCTCTCCTTCGACGAGGCGAGCGTCACCACGGTGACCGCCGCGCTCGGTGGCGAGCAGCTCCAGGCGGGTCTGATCGCGGGCGCCATCGGTCTGGCCCTGGTGGTCATCTACCTGGTGGCCTACTACCGCGGACTGGCGCTCATCGCGCTCCTGAGCCTCCTGACCTCCGGCATCCTGACCTACACGATCATGGCGCTGCTCGGCCCGGCCATCGGCTTCGCGCTGAACCTCCCGGCCGTCTGCGGTGCCATCGTGGCCATCGGTATCACCGCGGACTCCTTCATCGTGTACTTCGAGAGAATCCGCGACGAGATCCGCGAGGGCCGTACGCTCCGCCCGGCCGTCGAGCGCGCCTGGCCGCGCGCCCGGCGCACCATCCTGGTCTCCGACTTCGTGTCGTTCCTCGCCGCGGCGGTGCTCTTCGTGGTCACCGTCGGCAAGGTCCAGGGCTTCGCCTTCACGCTGGGTCTCACCACCCTGCTCGACGTGGTCGTGGTGTTCCTCTTCACCAAGCCCGTCATGACGCTGATGGCCCGTACGAAGTTCTTCTCCAGCGGCCACCCGTGGTCCGGACTGGACCCGAAGCGGCTCGGCGCCAAGCCGCCGCTGCGCCGCTCGCGCCGTGTCAACGCCCCCACTGACCCGAAGGAGGCGTGAGATGTCGCGACTCGGCAGTCTCGGCGCCCGTCTCTACCGCGGCGAGGTCGGCTACGACTTCATCGGCAAGCGCAAGATCTGGTACGGGATCTCGATCCTGATCACCATCACGGCCATCGTCGGCCTGGCGGTCAGCGGCCTGAACATGGGCATCGAGTTCAAGGGCGGCGCCGTCTTCACCACCCCGAAGACGAGCGTCACCATCTCCCAGGCGGAGGACTTCGCCACGAAGGCCTCCGGCCACCAGGCGATCGTCCAGAAGCTCGGCAACGGCGGTCTGCGCATCCAGATCACCGAGGTCGACACCGCGAAGTCGGACCAGATCAAGGGCGAGCTCTCCAAGGACCTCAACGTCCCGTCGGAGAAGATCGCGGCCGACCTGGTCGGCCCCAGCTGGGGTGAGCAGATCGCCAACAAGGCCTGGACGGGCCTCGGCGTCTTCATGGTCCTCGTCGTGATCTACCTGGCCATCGCCTTCGAGTGGCGCATGGCGATCGCGGCCCTGGTTGCGCTGATCCACGACATCACCATCACGGTCGGTATCTACGCCCTGGTCGGCTTCGAGGTCACCCCGGGCACCGTGATCGGTCTGCTGACGATCCTCGGTTACTCCCTCTACGACACGGTCGTCGTCTTCGACAGCCTCAAGGAGGGCACGAAGGACATCACCAAGCAGACCCGGTGGACGTACAGCGAGATCGCCAACCGCTCCATCAACGGCACGCTGGTCCGTTCCATCAACACCACCGTCGTGGCACTGCTGCCGGTCGCCGGTCTGCTGTTCATCGGTGGCGGCGTCCTCGGCGCCGGCATGCTGAACGACATCTCCCTGGCGCTCTTCGTCGGCCTCGCCGCCGGTGCGTACTCCTCGATCTTCATCGCCACCCCGCTGGTCGCCGACCTCAAGGAACGCGACCCGCAGATGAAGGCCCTGAAGAAGCGGGTCCTCGCCAAGCGCGCGGCTGCCGCCGGCAAGGGCGAGTCCGCCGAGGACGAGCAGCGTGAGGACGACTTCCCGCAGGACGTCGCACCCGCGGCCGCGGTCGTCGGTCAGCGCCAGCAGCCCCCCAGGGGCCACGGCCGGACCCCGGGGAAGCGCCGATGACCAGCAGTACCGCCGAGGTCACCCGGGAGCTCCTGCTCAGCCGGATCCGCGACGTGCCGGACTATCCGAGGCCGGGCGTGATGTTCAAGGACATCACCCCGCTGCTTGCGGACCCGACCGCGTTCGCGGCCCTCACCGAGACCCTCGCGGAGCTGTGCGTACGGCACGGCGCCACGAAGATCGCCGGTCTGGAGGCACGCGGCTTCATCCTGGCCGCACCCGTCGCGATCCGGGCCGGCCTCGGCTTCGTACCCGTCCGCAAGGCGGGGAAGCTGCCCAGGGCCACACTGCGGCAGGCGTACGACCTGGAGTACGGCAGCGCGGAGATCGAGATCCACGCAGAGGACCTCTGCGCCGATGACCGGGTCATGGTCATCGACGACGTCCTTGCCACGGGTGGCACCGCCGAGGCGTCGCTGGAGCTCATCCGGCGGGCCGGTGCCCAGGTCGCGGGCGTCGCGGTCCTCATGGAGCTCGGGTTCCTCGCGGGCCGGGCCCGTCTGGAGCGCGCCCTGGCGGGCGCACCGCTCGAGGCGCTCAGCCGGGTCTGAGACCCTCTGGTCATGAAACGGGTGCCCCAAGGATTTTCCTTGGGGCACCCGTTGTGCGTCTGTGAATTGTGCACGAGCGCGGAAGCAGCTCAGAACAACCTCAAATGGCGTGTCAATCGAACTGTCATCTGATTGGATCTTGGTGATGCCACTGACCAGGCATCCAAACAGAAGGAATCCAATGACGATTTCACGCAAGATCGCCACGGGGCGGTTTCTCTTCTCTCTTTCGCGGCCGTCGCGGTGGGCGCCGCTCCCGCCGGCGCAAGCCCGGCCACGACTGCCGCACCGGCCGTCGTGGCCCCGAAGGGCATTTGCTCGGGCTGGAAGAATGCGGTGGGAATTCCAGCGAAGTGGACCACGCTCAACGACGGCTGTGCCCACTTCGGTGCCAAGGGCATGAAAATGGTTTACGGCTGGAAGGTTTACAAGGGCGGCAGTGTCTGCGTAAAGGTCAAGGGCTTCAATTCCAAGGGGAAGAAGACCTGGTACGACGCCGGCTGCGGAAAGAGCGGCCAGATCAAGGTGCCGTGGGGGAACGTCGCCGCCAACAAGGAGATGAAGATCAAGGGAGGCGCGCTCCTGCGGTGGAACTGAACCGCGGCGCGGGCCTCCTCGGTCCCGGGCGCGCCCGTCCGGAGCAGGGGCTGCGCGGTGCCCCGCTGGAGGCTCTGATCACGGTCTGAGCTGCAACGGGCCGTACGTGGCAACGGCTCATGCGCGAAGAACGGGTACCCGGGAACAACCGGGTGCCCGTTCCGTGTTGTGAGGGCTCTCACGATCCCCGGGGGAGGACCGGCCACAGGGTCGATACGATGGCCTTTCCGGGTATCCGGATCCGCATGAGGAGCGCTCTTGCCAGACGAGGCCCAGCCAGTCGCCGCCCCGCAGCCCGACAAGCCCGCGGCGGTCCCAGCCACGCCCGGGAAGAAGCAGGCGGTTCAGAAGCCGAAGCCCCCGGCCCCCGAGCCCGGTACGGGTCCGGAGCGGGCCGGCGGCGCGGCACTGCGGCCCTCGCCCGCTTCCCCCGCGCAACCGGCCACACCCGCCTCTCCGGCCGCGTCCGCGCCGAAGCCCCCGGCGAAGCCCGCTGCGAAGCCGGTCACCCCGGCCGCGCCCGCGACCCGCTCCGGCGGCTCCTCCAACCGGGTACGGGCCAGGCTCGCCCGCCTCGGTGTGCAACGCTCCAGCCCGTACAACCCGGTGCTCGAACCGCTGCTGCGCACCGTCCGCAGCAACGACGCCAAGATCGAGACCGCCACGCTGCGCCAGATCGAGCGTGCCTACCAGGTCGCCGAGCGCTGGCACCGCGGCCAGAAACGCAAGAGCGGCGACCCGTACATCACCCACCCGCTCGCCGTCACGACGATCCTCGCCGAACTCGGCATGGACCCGGCGACGCTGATGGCCGGACTGCTCCATGACACGGTCGAGGACACCGAGTACGGTCTGGACACCCTGCGCCGCGACTTCGGCGACCAGGTCGCCCTGCTCGTCGACGGCGTCACCAAGCTGGACAAGGTCAAGTTCGGCGAGGCCGCGCAGGCCGAGACCGTACGCAAGATGGTCGTTGCCATGGCCAAGGACCCCCGGGTCCTCGTCATCAAGCTGGCCGACCGGCTGCACAACATGCGCACCATGCGCTACCTCAAGCGGGAGAAGCAGGAGAAGAAGGCCCGCGAGACGCTGGAGATCTACGCCCCGCTGGCACACCGCCTGGGCATGAACACCATCAAGTGGGAGCTGGAGGATCTCGCCTTCGCGATCCTCTACCCCAAGATGTACGACGAGATCGTGCGCCTCGTCGCCGAGCGGGCCCCCAAGCGCGACGAGTACCTCGCCATAGTGACCGACGAGGTCCAGGCCGACCTGCGCGCCGCCCGGATCAAGGCGACTGTCACAGGCCGGCCGAAGCACTACTACAGCGTCTACCAGAAGATGATCGTGCGGGGCCGGGACTTCGCCGAGATCTACGACCTGGTGGGCATCCGGGTCCTCGTCGACACCGTCCGCGACTGCTACGCGGCGCTCGGCACCGTCCACGCGCGATGGAATCCGGTCCCCGGCCGGTTCAAGGACTACATCGCGATGCCCAAGTTCAACATGTACCAGTCGCTGCACACCACGGTGATCGGCCCCAGCGGCAAGCCCGTCGAGCTGCAGATCCGCACCTTCGACATGCACCGCCGCGCCGAGTACGGCATCGCCGCGCACTGGAAGTACAAGCAGGAGGCCGTCGCGGGCGCCTCCAAGGTGCGTACGGACGTCCCCAAGAACACCGGCCGCGGCCAGGACACCGTCAACGACATGGCGTGGCTGCGCCAGCTCCTGGACTGGCAGAAGGAGACCGAGGACCCCAGCGAGTTCCTGGAGTCGCTGCGCTTCGACCTCTCGCGCAACGAGGTCTTCGTCTTCACGCCCAAGGGCGACGTCATAGCGCTCCCCGCGGGTGCGACACCGGTCGACTTCGCCTACGCCGTCCATACGGAGGTCGGCCACCGGACCATAGGAGCACGGGTCAACGGGCGGCTCGTACCGCTCGAATCGACCCTCGACAACGGCGATCTGGTGGAGGTCTTCACCTCCAAGGCGGCCGGAGCCGGACCCTCCCGGGACTGGCTGGGCTTCGTCAAGTCGCCGCGCGCCCGGAACAAGATCCGCGCCTGGTTCTCCAAGGAGCGCCGCGACGAGGCGATCGAGCAGGGCAAGGACGCCATCGCGCGCGCCATGCGCAAGCAGAACCTGCCGATCCAGCGCATCCTGACCGGCGACTCCCTGGTCACCCTCGCCCATGAGATGCGCTACCCCGACATCTCGTCGCTGTACGCGGCGATCGGCGAGGGCCATGTGGCCGCGGCCGGTGTCGTGCAGAAGCTGGTCCAGGCGCTCGGCGGCGAGGACGCGGCCAACGAGGACCTCGCGGAGAGCTCGCCGCCCTCGCGCAGCCGCGGCAAGCGCCGCTCCAACGCCGATCCCGGTGTCGTCGTCAAGGGCGTCGAGGACGTCTGGGTCAAACTGGCCCGCTGTTGTACGCCCGTCCCCGGCGACCCGATCATCGGCTTCGTCACCCGCGGCAGCGGTGTCTCCGTGCACCGCGCCGACTGCGTCAACGTCGACTCGCTGTCGCAGCAGCCCGAGCGGATCCTGGAGGTCGAGTGGGCGCCCACCCAGTCCTCGGTCTTCCTGGTCGCCATCCAGGTCGAGGCACTGGACCGGTCGCGGCTGCTCTCGGACGTCACCCGCGTCCTGTCCGACCAGCACGTCAACATCCTGTCCGCGGCCGTGCAGACGTCCCGGGACCGGGTGGCCACCTCACGCTTCACCTTCGAGATGGGCGACCCGAAGCACCTCGGACACGTACTGAAGGCGGTACGGGGCGTGGAGGGCGTCTACGACGTCTACCGCGTCACCTCGGCCCGAAGGCCGTGAACAGAGACACGCGTCCGTAAGCGGAGACACGCGAGGAGGGCCCCGGTACGCGATGCGTACCGGGGCCCTCCTCTTCGTACGGGGTCCGTACGGGGCGGTCAGCCGCCGAACTCCTCCAGGCCCTTCAGCGCCTGGTCCAGCAGCGCCTGCCGGCCTTCGAGCTCCCTGGCCAGCTTGTCGGCCCGGGCGTTGTTGCCCGAGGCGCGGGCCGTGTCGATCTGCGTACGCAGCTTGTCCACGGCCGCCTGCAGCTGACCGGTCAGACCCGCGGCACGCGCACGCGCCTCCGGGTTCGTCCGGCGCCACTCCGACTCCTCGGCCTCCTGGAGCGCCCGCTCCACCGCGTGCATCCGGCCCTCGACCTTCGGGCGGGCGTCACGCGGCACATGGCCGATGGCCTCCCAGCGCTCGTTGATGGCCCTGAACGCGGCCCTGGCCGCCTTCAGGTCCTGCACCGGCACCAGCTTCTCGGCCTCGACCGCGAGCTCCTCCTTGAGCTTGAGGTTCTCGCCCTGCTCCGCGTCCCGCTCGGCGAAGACCTCGCCGCGGGCGGCGAAGAAGACGTCCTGCGCACCGCGGAACCGGTTCCACAGCTCGTCCTCCGCCTCGCGCTGGGCGCGGCCCGCCGCCTTCCACTCCGTCATCAGGTCGCGATAGCGGGCGGCCGTCGCTCCCCAGTCCGTGGAGCCGGAGAGCGATTCGGCCTCGACGACCAGCTTCTCCTTGGCCTTGCGGGCCTCCTCGCGCTGGGCGTCCAGCGAGGCGAAGTGGGTCTTGCGGCGCTTGGAGAACGCCGAGCGGGCGTGCGAGAAGCGGTGCCACAGCTCGTCGTCGGACTTGCGGTCGAGCCGCGGCAGGCCCTTCCACGTGTCGACGAGCGCACGGAGCCGCTCGCCCGCGGAACGCCACTGCTCGCTCTGCGCCAGCTCCTCGGCCTCGGCGACCAGCGCCTCCTTGGCGTGCTTCGCCTCGTCGGTCTGCTTGGCCTTTTGGACCTTGCGCTCCTCGCGCCGCGAGTCGACCGTCGCCACCAGCGCGTCGAGCCGCTTGCGCAGGGCGTCGAGGTCACCGACGGCGTGATGCTCGTCCACCTGAGAACGCAGATGCTCGATGGCGGTCGTGGCGTCCTTGGCCGACAGGTCGGTGGTCTTCACCCGCCGTTCGAGGAGGCCGATCTCGACCACAATGCCCTCGTACTTGCGCTCGAAGTAGGCCAGAGCCTCCTCGGGGGAACCGGCCTGCCACGATCCGACGACCTGCTCGCCATCGGCTGTACGCACGTACACGGTGCCCGTCTCATCGACGCGGCCCCACGGGTCGCTGCTCACAGCGCCTCCTCCACCTGATGCCTGTGAGGGGGTTCGCCCCCCTGGCATCGTCCACAGTTTCCTGGGGCGGGCAGCGCCCGCCCTGCACAACGCCAATCTAGGCGACCGGCCGCCCGGCTGTCCGCACTCAGCGCGGCCGAAAATAATCCGGCCCGCGCTTCGCCGTCACCACCGGACGGCCAGGTCCGGCCGCCCCGGCCGCGTCACGACTTGTCGACGGCGGCCTTCGAGATGTCCACTGCCTTCTTCGGCGCACCGTCGGCCGCACCACCGGCCACACCCGCCGCACCGACGTCCTTGACCGCCTTCAGCGAGGCGTCGTCCATCGTGCCGAACGGGGTGTAGGTGGGCGGCAGTTTGCTGTCTTTGTAGACCAGGAAGAACTGGCTGCCACCGGTGTGCGCCTGACCGGTGTTCGCCATCGCCACCGTGCCCGCCGGATACGTCACCGTGCCGTCCTCGCCCGCCTTGCCCAGCGCGGTCAGGTTCTCGTCCGGGATCGTGTAGCCGGGGCCGCCCGTGCCGTCGCCCTTGGGGTCACCGCACTGCAGGACGAAGATGCCCTGCGTGGTCAGCCGGTGACACTTCGTACCGTCGAAGAAGCCCTTGTCGGCCAGCGACTTGAAGGAGTTCGTGGTGTGCGGGGTCTTCGCCGCGTCCATCGTGAACGCGATGTCGCCCTGGCTCGTCTTGAGCGACATCGTGTACTTCGCCTTTTTGTCGATCTTCATCGCGGGCTCGGGCGCGCTGCTCTCGCTCGGCGACGGCGAGGCCGAGGCCGACGGGCTCGCGTCCGCGGCCGCGTCGCTCTTGTCCTTCTTGCCGTCGCCGTCGAGGGCGAGATACGAGCCCGCCCCCACGAGCGCCGCCACGGCCACCACGGACGCGATGACGACCGTCAGCCGCCTCGTCCTGCGGCGGGCCTCCTCCCGGCGCTGCTGCTGCCGCTCGAACTTCTCCCTGGCGAGCTGCCGCCGCCGCTGATCGCTGCTGACCACCGGGTGATCTCCTTGTAGGTCGTGTGATGAGGCCTGGGCTGCCCGTACCGTATATGGGTTAGCTGTGGAATGAGGAGCGCCGGTAGGCTCTGAACTGCCGCGACCTTCTCAGTCGCCATCCGAAGTCGGACGACCATTAAGGACGATCGTGCTCATTGCCGGGTTCCCCGCCGGGGCCTGGGGGACCAACTGTTATCTGGTCGCCCCGGCCGCAGGCGAGGAGTGCGTGATCATCGACCCCGGCCACCAGGCCGCTTCGGGAGTCGAGGAAGCGCTCAAGAAGCATCGGCTGAAGCCCGTCGCCGTCGTACTGACCCACGGCCACATCGACCATGTCGCCTCGGTCGTCCCGGTGTGCGGCGCGCACGACGTCCCCGCCTGGATCCACCCGGAGGACCGGTACATGATGAGCGACCCGGAGAAGGCACTCGGCCGCTCCATCGGGATGCCGCTCATGGGCGAGCTGACGGTCGGGGAGCCGGACGACGTCAAGGAGCTCAGCGACGGCGCCCTTCTGAAGCTGGCCGGTCTGGAGTTCGGTGTCGCGCATGCGCCCGGCCATACCAGGGGGTCGGTGACGTTCAGAATGCCCGAGGCCGCGGATGTTCCGCAGGTCCTCTTCTCGGGCGACCTGCTCTTCGCCGGCTCCGTCGGACGCACCGACCTGCCCGGCGGCGACCACGCCGAGCTGCTCGAGTCGCTGGCCCGTGTGTGCCTGCCGCTCGACGACTCGACCGTGGTGCTGTCCGGCCACGGCCCCCAGACGACCATCGGCCGCGAGCGCGCCTCGAACCCGTATCTGCACGGGCTGGCCGCGCCCCGACGAGGAATGTGACGAGAGTTAGAACCGTGAGCACCTTCAAGGCCCCCAAGGGCACGTACGACCTGACCCCGCCCGACTCCGCGAAGTATCTTGCGGTGCGCGAGGCGATCGCCGCACCCCTGAAGAACTCCGGCTACGGCTACATCGAGACGCCCGGCTTCGAGGATGTCGCCCTCTTCTCGCGCGGTGTCGGTGAGTCCACCGACATCGTGACCAAGGAGATGTACACCCTCACCACCAAGGGCGGCTCCCAGCTGGCGCTGCGCCCCGAAGGCACCGCCTCCGTGCTGCGTGCCGCGCTGGAGGCCAACCTCCACAAGCTCGGCAACCTGCCGGTGAAGCTCTGGTACTCCGGCTCGTACTACCGCTACGAGCGCCCGCAGAAGGGCCGCTACCGGCACTTCTCGCAGGTCGGTGCCGAGGCGATCGGCGCCGAGGACCCGGCGCTGGACGCCGAGCTGATCATCCTGGCCGACCAGGCCTACCGCACGCTGGGCCTGCGGAACTTCCGCATCCTGCTCAACTCGCTGGGCGACAAGGAGTGTCGCCCCGTCTACCGGGACGCGCTCCAGGAGTTCCTGCGCGAGCTGGACCTCGACGACGACACCCGCCGCCGCATCGACCTCAACCCGCTGCGGGTCCTCGACGACAAACGCCCCGAGGTGCAGAAGCAGCTGGTCGGCGCACCGGTCCTGCGCGACTACCTGTGCGACGCCTGCAAGGCGTACCACGAGGAGGTGCGCGACCTGCTGACGGCGGCAGGCGTGGTGTACGAGGACGACGAGAAGCTCGTCCGCGGCCTCGACTACTACACCCGCACCACCTTCGAGTTCGTCCACGACGGACTCGGCTCGCAGTCCGCGGTGGGCGGCGGCGGCCGCTACGACGGCCTCTCCGAGATGATCGGCGGCCCGGCGCTCCCGTCGGTCGGCTGGGCACTCGGCGTGGACCGTACGGTGCTCGCGCTGGAGGCGGAGGGCATCGAGCTCGAACTGCCCGCGGCCACCAGCGTGTTCGCGGTACCGCTCGGCGAGGAGGCCCGGCGGGTGCTCTTCGGGATCGTCACGCGGCTGCGCCGCGAGGGTGTGGCGGCGGACTTCGCGTACGGGAACCGCGGCCTCAAGGGCGCGATGAAGAGCGCGAACCGGTCGGGCGCGCGGTTCACGATCGTCGCGGGCGAGCGGGACCTGGCCGAGGGCGTCGTCCAGCTCAAGGACATGGAGTCCGGCGAGCAGACGGCGGTACCCCTGCCGGACGTGGCCGGGACGATCCGCGAGCGCCTGGCCTAGAGTCGCCGGTTTCGCCGGGCGGGCCGGGATCCCGGCCCGCCCGGCGAAACAGCGCCGCGAGGTCCGTCGCCCGCCCCGGGCGGTGCGCCACCGTCTTGCCCACCGTCAACTCGGCGGATGCGGATTCATCCTTCCAGTGGCTTTCGGTGCGGGCCGACAGTGGCCGGCGGCAGCCCGCGGAAGCCGGGTCCAGGCCGTCGGTCGCGGTCACTTCGCCGTGATGCGCGGAGCTTTGCGTACGCCTTTATGTCCATCGAACAGAGGGGTGGCTGCGTGGTGCGGCACAATGACCGTGCCCAGCAGGCCACTCACTGATGGAACGGCGATATGACGACTGCAGCGGTTGACCATCCCTCCTCCGACCAGGACGAGGACGGCGGGAAGAGGACCATCGGCGGCAGCCGGGCATTCGCACTGCTGCTGGTGATCACGGGCGCCGCCGGACTCCTCGCCGCCTGGGTCATCACCATCGACAAGTTCAAGTTGCTGGAAGACCCCAACTTCACGCCGGGCTGCAGCCTCAACCCGGTCGTCGCGTGCGGCAACATCATGAAGAGCGAGCAGGCGTCCGCCTTCGGCTTCCCGAACCCGATGCTCGGTCTGGTCACCTACTCCGTGATCATCGGCATCGGCCTGGCCCTGCTCGCGGGCGCACGCTTCCGCAGCTGGTACTGGCTCGGGATGAACGCCGGCACGCTGTTCGGCGTCGGCTTCTGCACCTGGCTCCAGTACCAGTCGCTCTACAACATCAACTCGCTCTGCCTGTGGTGCTGCCTGGCCTGGGTCGCCACGATCTTCATGTTCTGCTACGTCACCACGCACAACATCAAGCACCGGATCCTGCCCGCGCCGAACTGGCTGCGCAACGGACTGACGGAGTTCCACTGGGTGCCGCCGGTGCTGTGGATCGGCATCATCGGCATGCTGATCCTGACCCGCTGGTGGGACTTCTGGACCAGCTGACCGGCCCGCCGCTCCTGCCGGGCGACCGGCCCGGCAGGGATGTCAGTGCCGTGACATAGGCTTCAGAACGTGGAGCCCGACCTCTTTACCGCAGCAGCCGAAGACCGCCAGGAGAAGGACCCGGCCAGCAGCCCACTGGCTGTCCGGATGCGCCCCCGTACCCTCGACGAGGTCGTCGGCCAGCAGCATCTGCTCAAGCAGGGCTCGCCGCTGCGCCGCCTCGTGGGCGAGGGGAACGGCGGTCCGGCGGGCCCGTCGTCGGTGATCCTCTGGGGCCCGCCCGGCATCGGGAAGACGACTCTCGCGTACGTGGTCAGCAAGGCCACCAACAAGCGGTTCGTCGAGCTCTCCGCGATCACCGCGGGCGTCAAGGAAGTACGGGCCGTCATCGAGGGAGCCCGTCGCGCCACCGGCGGCTACGGCAAGGAGACCGTTCTCTTCCTCGACGAGATCCACCGCTTCTCCAAGGCACAGCAGGACTCGCTGCTCCCGGCGGTGGAGAACCGCTGGGTCACCCTGATCGCCGCGACCACCGAGAATCCGTACTTCTCGATCATCTCGCCGCTGCTGTCGCGCTCGCTGCTGCTCACCCTGGAATCGCTCACCGACGACGATCTGCGCGGCCTGCTGCGCCGTGCCCTGACCGATGAGCGCGGGCTCGGCGGGGCTGTGGCGCTGCCGGGGGACGCCGAGGCGCATCTGCTGCGCATCGCGGGCGGTGACGCGCGCCGGGCGCTCACGGCGCTGGAGGCAGCCGCCGGTGCGGCGCTGGCCAAGCAGGAGAAGGAGATCACCCTCCTGACCCTGGAGGAGACCGTCGACCGCGCCGCCGTCAAGTACGACCGGGACGGCGACCAGCACTACGACGTGGCGAGTGCGCTCATCAAATCGATCCGCGGCTCCGACGTGGATGCCGCGCTGCACTATCTGGCCCGGATGATCGAGGCGGGGGAGGACCCCCGGTTCATCGCCCGGCGGCTGATGATCTCGGCCAGCGAGGACATCGGTCTCGCCGACCCCACGGCGCTGCCCACCGCGGTCGCGGCCGCCCAGGCGGTCGCCATGATCGGGTTCCCGGAGGCGGCGCTCACCCTCAGCCATGCCACGATCGCCCTGGCCCTGGCCCCCAAGTCCAATGCGGCGACGCTGGCGATCTCCGCCGCCCAGGAGGACGTACGCAAGGGGCTCGCCGGCCCCGTCCCGGCCCATCTGCGCGACGGCCACTACAAGGGCGCCGCCAAGCTGGGCCACGCCCAGGGCTATGTGTATCCGCACGATGTCCCCGGCGGTATCGCCGCCCAGCAGTACGCCCCGGAAGCCGTCCGCGACAAGCACTACTACCGGCCCACGCGCTACGGCGCCGAGGCGCGGTACGCGGATGTGGTGGAGCGGGTCCGCGAGCGGCTCGGCCGCACGGACTCCGACGGCGCTTCGGGCCCCTCGGCCGACTGAGGAGGCCGCGCGGGGCCAGGGGCCACGGTTCAGTGCGCCGCGGCCTCGAAAAGGGTGTGCATGGCCTGGCGCAGCTCGCTGACGTCCCGCACAGGCTCCGGGAATTCGAAGCGGGCGTCGAAGCACGCGCCGCGGTCCTCGCAGAAGCGCACGCGCAGCCCGTGCCGGTCCAGCGCGAGCGGTACGACGGAGGGCTGATGAGCCGGGCACCGCCGGGCCGAACGCTCGCCGAGCAGTCCGCACAGCGTGCCCAGTTGCTCGCCGTGCGCCGCGTGCAGATGCTGGAGAAGTTCCGCCTCGTGCCCGACGAGCGGATCGGGGGCCGCGTCCCTGAACGCTTCGGGCTCGACCTCCTCGGCGCCCCACATATCGTCGACGTACGCCTCGCCCGTCTCCAGCCGGAGCGTCATCCGGCCCGGCCCCGACACGCCGGGTACGGTGGTGAGCCAGCCGGAGACCCAGGCGCGGCCGCGGATGCGGTGCGGCACGGAGACCGGGGCGACGTCCGTGATCTCCAGCACAGCGGTCAGCTCGTCGTCCTCGGCGTGCGTCGCGGCCCGTACGGCCGGGGAATCAGCGGGGAGTTCGAGGAACAGATCCCCGTCGGGGCCCACGCTCCTGCTCAGCGGCATCAGCTGATCCGAGCCGGGTGCGTTGAGCCCGGGGATGAGCAGTACCGCCGAACAGGTACTCTGTACGAGAGTTCGTGTGCGCTCGGCTGCTGACGGCATCCGAGTGTTTTCAAGCCCGCCGGGACGCGGCTGACCACGATCTGATCGGTCCTCCGTCGTATCGGCACCCCGAGGGGTGTCGACGCTGTCAGTGCTGTCCGTGATGTGACTGGTGTTCCCCGGGCGAGACATGCGATCTCCTCAAGTAAGGTGAGCCTAACCTAACCTACAACGGAGGTCTGGAGAACGTGCCTAACCAGTCGCGTCCCAAGGTCAAGAAGAGCCGCGCGCTCGGCATTGCGCTGACGCCGAAGGCTGTCAAGTACTTCGAGGCCCGCCCCTACCCGCCGGGCGAGCACGGCCGTGGCCGCAAGCAGAACTCGGACTACAAGGTCCGTCTGCTGGAGAAGCAGCGCCTGCGTGCCCAGTACGACATCAGCGAGCGCCAGATGGCGCGTGCCTACGACCGCGCCAAGAAGGCCGAGGGCAAGACGGGCGAGGCGCTGGTCGTCGAGCTCGAGCGTCGTCTCGACGCCCTGGTTCTGCGTTCGGGCATCGCCCGCACCATCTACCAGGCCCGCCAGATGGTCGTGCACGGTCACATCGAGGTCGACGGCCGCAAGGTCGACAAGCCGTCGTTCCGCGTCCGTCCCGACAACATCGTGATGGTCCGCGAGCGCAGCCGCGACAAGCACCCCTTCCAGGTTGCCCGCGAGGGTGGTTACGCCCCCGACGGCGAGACCCCGCGCTACCTGCAGGTGAACCTGAAGGCCCTGGCCTTCCGCCTTGACCGGGACCCGAACCGCAAGGAAATCCCCGTGATCTGCGACGAGCAGCTCGTCGTCGAGTACTACGCCCGCTGATCCAGGCGTAGCCGCTCTCACCAGCGCTCCGGCCCGCCCCTTCCCGATGTACGGGAGGCGGCGGGCCTCCGCGTTTTCCCTGGGGCCGGCACGGGCCCGGGCGGCCGCCCGGGCGTCCCCGGCCGGTCCGCGGGCCCGCTCGCCAGCGCCCTGGCCACCGCGGCGTCCGGATCCAGCTGCCCGCCCGTACGCAACCCCGATTCATAGGGGCCGTCACCCAGCTCCCGGCGCGCCAGCTCCTCGCACCGGGCCCGCGGCTGCCCGTAGTACGCCGAACCGAACAGTGGCAGCCCCACCGATGGCCAGATCCGGTCGGCGGCCCCCTGCAGCACCGCAGCCTCCGCCGCATCCCCCTCCACCGCCGTGACCAGAGCCAGCAGCTCCAGGGCGAGCACCGAGCCGAGCAGGTCGTGGAAGGCGTGCCCGATCGTCAGGGACTCCCCGAGCAGCTCCCTGGCCCGCTCGGGCCGGCCCCGTTGCAGCGCCGCGAAGGCCAGTACATACAGCGCGTACGACTGGGCCCAGCGCTCCCCGTGGTCCTCGCAGACCTCCCTGACCTCCTCACAGATCGCGGCCGCGCCGTCCAGATCCCCTTGGAACCCGATCGCCATCGCCAGCTCGATCCGGGCCATCAGCACATTGCTGTTCAGCTCGCCGAGCGCCCGGTAGCGGCCGAGCGCGTCGTCCAGCAGCTCCTGCGCCCTGACCATGTCGTCCGTGACGAGCGCCAGACACCCCATCCGGTGCACCGCGTACGCGAGCGCCGTCGCGTCATCGGCCCGGTCCGCCTCGTCCCGGCACTCCTGCAGCGCACGGACCGCACCGGCCGGGTCGCCCTGCAGCACGGCCACGTGCCCGAGCACCCACAGCGCCTTCAGCCGTGAGGAGTCGTACGGTGTCTCCTCCTCCAGCACATGACCCAGCCAGTGCCGGCCCTCCGAGAGGCGCCCGCAGCCCACCCAGAGGAACCACAGGGTGCCCGCCAGATACTGCGCCAGATGCGCCTCGCCCGGGATCTCCAGCGAACACTCCATCGCCCGCCGCAGATTCGGCAGCTCGCTCTCCACCCGCGCGGCCACCTCGCGCTGCCGCGGGCTGAACCAGTCGAGCTCGCACCAGGTCGCGAGCCCCAGGAACCAGTCCCGGTGGCGGCGCCGCAGCCGGTCCGTGTCACCCGTGGCCGTCAGCCACTCGGCGCCGTACTCCCGCACCGTGTCCAGCATCCGGTAGCGGGTACCGGCCGGCGAGTCCTCACGCACGACGACGGACTGCGCCAGCAGCCCGGAGAGCACATCGAGCACCGATTCGGCCGGCAGCTCGGCGCCGCTGCAGATGTACTCGACAGCCTCCAGATCGAACTGCCCGGCGAACACCGAGAGCCGTGCCCACAGCAGCCGTTGCTCCGGAGCGCAGAGTTCATGGCTCCAGCCGATGGCCGTACGGAGCGTCTGATGGCGCGCCGGCGCGCTGCGGCTGGGGCCGGTCAGCAGCCGGAAGCGGTCGTCCAGGCGTTGCAGCACCTGCTCGGTGGAGAGGGCACGCAGCCGTCCCGCGGCCAGTTCCAACGCGAGCGGGATCCCGTCGAGGCGGCGGCACAGCTCCCGTGTGACCGCGCGGTTGCGGTCCGTCAGCCGGAACTCCGGTCGTACCGCTGCGGCCCGCTCGGCGAAGAGCAGCATCGCGTCCGCGTCCGTCATCGGTGCGAGCGGGAAGGCGAGTTCGCCGTCCAGCTCCAGGGGCAGCCGTCCGGCGGCCAGCACCCGCAGCCGCGGGGCCCGGCGGAGTAGTTCCCGTACCAGTTCGGCGCAGGCGTCCACGAGATGCTCGAAGCCGTCGATCACCAGGAGGAGTTGGCGCCCGGCAAGATGTTCGAGGAGTGTCGTGCGGGGCGGTCTGCTGGTGTGATCGGTGAGTCCCAGGGCGTCGATCAGAGCGTGTTCCAGCAGCTCGGGATCGTGGATGGCGGACAGTTCCACCATCCGGACGCCGTCGCAGTACCGTTTCTCCATGAGCGCCGCGATCTTGGTGGCGCAGCGGGTCTTGCCCACGCCGCCCACCCCGACCACGGTGACGAGCCTCGACCTGTCGAGCATGCGGCCGAGATCGGCCAGTTCGTTCTCCCGCCCCACGAATCCGTTCAGTTCCGCCGGGAGATTACCGAGGGCGGTGGCGGAGGCACTCGGATCGCGGGGCGACCGAAAGGGGTGCTGGGGGCGTCGCATGAAACACGCAGAGTACTGGCACGGAAGCTCTCCGTACAATCTCCTTATGGCAACTGCGGCCCCTGGCGCCGGGAATGCGGTACAGGGCGCGACCACCGGCGCGATAGGCTCGGGAGGCGACGATCGGCTGTTGCGACAGCGGTCGCCGGACCGAGCAGAGACAGACAGAGACAGTACAGAGACAGCGACAAGCTAGAGAGCGGTGCACTGTGTCCGGTGGAGAGGTGGCCGGGATCCTGGTGGCCGTCTTCTGGGCGATCCTGGTTTCGTTCCTCGCCGTCGTACTGGTGAGGCTGGCCCAGACGCTCAGGGCGACCACCAAGCTCGTGGCGGACGTGACCGAGCAGGCGGTCCCGCTGCTCGCCGACGCCTCCGCCACCGTGCGCTCCGCGCAGACCCAGCTCGACAAGGTCGACGCGATCGCGACGGACGTCCAGGAAGTCACCTCGAACGCCTCGGCGCTCTCCACCACTGTCGCCTCGGCCTTCGGCGGCCCGCTCGTCAAGGTCGCCGCGTTCGGTTACGGGGTACGGCAGGCGATCGGCCGCAAGACCGATCCCGAACCGGAACCTGCCCCTCGGGCGGCCCGTCGCACGGTGATCGTCGGCCGCACCGTGCCGCCCGCGCGCGGCAGGAAGCGCAACGGCAGAAACTCCCGCGGATCGAAGGACTGACGCAGCGATGTTCCGCCGTACGTTCTGGTTCACCGCCGGCGCCGCCGCCGGCGTCTGGGCCACCACCAAGGTCAACCGGAAGCTCAAGCAGCTGACCCCCGAGAGTCTCGCGGCGCAGGCCGCGGACAAGGCGATCGAGACGGGCCGCCGGATCAAGGACTTCGCTCTGGACGTCCGCGAGTCCATGGCCCGGCGCGAGGCCGAACTGGGCGAGGCCCTCGGCCTTGAGGCACCGGTCGACCCCGCCCTCCCCGTACGCCGTCACTACGCCGTCGAGGCGGCCGAGACCCCCGGACCCGACAGGTCCCTCGAAGCCACCGATCGCCGCACGTTCCCCTACAACTCGTACAACCGGAATGAGGACCACTGATGGAGTCGGCTGAAATTCGTCGCCGCTGGCTGAGCTTCTTCGAAGAGCGCGGTCACACCGTCGTCCCTTCGGCGTCGCTCATCGCGGACGACCCGACTCTGCTGCTGGTCCCCGCGGGCATGGTGCCTTTCAAGCCGTACTTCCTCGGCGAGGTCAAGCCGCCCGCCCCGCGCGTCACCAGCGTGCAGAAGTGCGTCCGCACGCCGGACATCGAAGAGGTCGGCAAGACCACCCGGCACGGCACGTTCTTCCAGATGTGCGGCAACTTCTCCTTCGGGGACTACTTCAAGGAAGGCGCCATCAGTTACGCCTGGGAGGCTCTGACGAGCCCCGTGGCGGAAGGCGGCTTCGGTCTCGACCCCGAGCGGCTGTGGATCACGGTCTACCTCGATGACGACGAGGCCGAGCAGATCTGGCGCGACAAGATCGGCGTGCCGGCCGAGCGCATCCAGCGCCTGGGCAAGAAGGACAACTTCTGGTCCATGGGCGTCCCCGGACCCTGCGGCCCCTGCTCCGAGATCAACTACGACCGCGGACCCGAATTCGGCGTCGAGGGCGGCCCTGCCGTCAACGACGAGCGCTACGTGGAGATCTGGAACCTGGTCTTCATGCAGTACGAGCGGGGCGCCGGTGACGGCAAGGAGGACTTCCCGATCCTCGGCGACCTGCCGTCGAAGAACATCGACACGGGTCTGGGCCTGGAACGCCTCGCCATGATCCTTCAGGGCGTACAGAACATGTACGAGACCGACACCCTGCGCGTCGTCATGGACAGGGCCACCGAGTTGACCGGCGTCCGGTACGGCGCCGACCACGGCTCGGACGTCTCGCTCCGCGTCGTCGCCGACCACATCCGTACCTCCGCGATGCTGATCGGTGACGGCGTCACCCCCGGCAACGAGGGCCGCGGCTATGTGCTGCGCCGCATCATGCGCCGCGCCATCCGCAACATGCGCCTGATGGGTGCCACCGGACCGGTCGTCAAGGACCTCGTCGACGTCGTGATCAACACGATGGGGCAGCAGTATCCCGAGCTGATCACCGACCGCAAGCGCATCGAGACCGTCGCGCTGGCCGAGGAGGCCGCCTTCCTCAAGGCCCTCAAGGGCGGCACCAACATCCTCGACACCGCCGTCACCGAGACCAAGGCCGCAGGCGGCAAGGTCCTCGCCGGCGACAAGGCGTTCCTGCTCCACGACACCTGGGGCTTCCCGATCGACCTCACCCTGGAGATGGCCGCCGAACAGGGCCTCTCGGTGGACGAGGACGGCTTCCGCCGCCTGATGAAGGAGCAGCGGGAGCGGGCCAAGGCCGACGCCAGGGCCAAGAAGACCGGCCACGCCGACCTGTCCGCCTACCGTGAGGTCGCCGACAACTCCGGCATCACCGAGTTCACCGGCTACACCGCCACCGAGGGCGAGTCGACCGTCGTCGGCCTCCTCGTCGACGGTGTGTCCTCGCCCGCCGCCACCGAGGGCGACGAGGTCGAGGTCGTGCTCGACCGCACCCCGTTCTACGCCGAGGGCGGCGGCCAGCTCGCCGACCAGGGCCGGATCCGGCTCGACACCGGCGCCGTCATCCAGGTCCGCGACGTCCAGCAGCCCGTCCCCGGCGTCTCCGTCCACAAGGGCACGGTCCAGGTCGGCGAGGTGACGGTCGGCTCCACCGCCTACGCCGCCATCGACACCACCCGCCGCCGCGCCATCGCCCGCGCCCACAGCGCCACGCACCTCACGCACCAGGCGCTGCGCGACGCCCTCGGCCCGACGGCCGCCCAGGCCGGTTCCGAGAACTCCCCGGGCCGCTTCCGCTTCGACTTCGGCTCGCCCGCCGCCGTACCCGGCACGGTCCTCACCGACGTCGAGCAGAAGATCAACGAGGTCCTCTCCCGCGAACTGGACGTCCAGGCCGAGGTCATGTCGATCGACGAGGCCAAGAAGCAGGGCGCCATCGCCGAGTTCGGCGAGAAGTACGGAGAGCGGGTCCGGGTCGTCACCATCGGTGACTTCTCCAAGGAGCTGTGCGGCGGTACGCACGTCCACAACACCGCTCAGCTGGGTCTGGTGAAGCTGCTCGGCGAATCGTCCATCGGTTCCGGTGTGCGCCGTATCGAGGCCCTCGTCGGCGTCGACGCGTACAACTTCCTCGCCAGGGAGCACACGGTCGTCGCCCAGCTCCAGGAGCTGGTCAAGGGCCGTCCCGAGGAGCTGCCGGAGAAGATCGCCGGGATGCTCGGCAAGCTGAAGGACGCCGAGAAGGAGATCGAGAAGTTCCGCGCGGAGAAGGTCCTCCAGGCCGCCTCCGGACTGGTCGACTCCGCCAAGGACGTACGGGGCGTCGCCCTGGTCACCGGCCAGGTCCCCGACGGCACCTCCGCCGACGACCTGCGCAAGCTCGTCCTCGACGTCCGTGGCCGCATCCAGGGCGGCCGCCCGGCCGTCGTGGCCCTGTTCACCACCGCGGGCGGCCGCCCGTTGACCGTGATCGCCACCAACGAGGCCGCCCGTGAGCGCGGACTCAAGGCCGGTGACCTGGTCCGTACGGCCGCCAAGACCCTCGGTGGCGGTGGCGGCGGCAAGCCGGACGTCGCCCAGGGCGGCGGCCAGAACCCCGAGGCCATCGGCGCCGCCGTGGCCGCTGTCGAGCGTCTCGTCACCGAGACGGCGTGACGGCGGGGATGACGCGCATGCGCCGCGGCCGTCGGCTCGCGATCGACGTCGGGGACGCCCGGATCGGGGTCGCCTCGTGCGACCCCGACGGGATCCTCGCCACGCCGGTGGAGACCGTTCCGGGACGCGATGTCCCGGCGGCCCACCGGCGGCTCGGGCAGATCGTCGAGGAGTACGAGCCGATCGAGATCATCATCGGCCTGCCGCGGTCCCTCGGCGGCGGTGAAGGCCCCGCCGCCGCCAAGATCCGGGTCTTCGCCCAGGAGGTCGCCCGCTCGGTCGCGCCCATTCCGGTGCGATTGGTGGACGAGAGGATGACCACAGTGACGGCCAGTCAAGGACTGCGCGCTTCGGGTGTGAAGTCCAAGAAAGGCCGTTCCGTCATCGACCAGGCTGCCGCTGTGGTGATCCTTCAGAACGCTCTGGAGTCCGAACGGGCGTCAGGTAAAGCCCCGGGCGAAGGCGTCGAAGTGGCTCTCTGATCGCGATACGGTAACGTTCCGCGCGATGCGGCGGTGTTCGAACAAACACCGCACAGCAAAAGAGACGGAAGCTCGTCTCGCGGCTCTAGGGGATCGATGACTGAGTATGGCCGGGGCCCCGGCTCCGAACCGTGGCATCCCGAGGACCCCTTGTACGGGGACCAGGGATGGGGAGGACAGCAGCCTGCCCACGGCCAGAACCAGTACGGCGGGCAGCAGCAGCCCTACTCCCAGGACCCGTATGCGCAGCAGCACCAGCCTCAGCACCCCCAGCAGCCGCAGCAACAGCAGGCCCATGACCCGTACGGGCAGCAGCATTACCAGCAGCAGCCCGTGTACGGAGTCCCGCAGGACCCGTATGCGCAGCAGCACCAGCCTCAGCACCCCCAGCAGGCGCAGCAGCCCCAGCACCCCCAGCACCCCCAGCACCCCCAGCAGCCTCAGCATCCGCAGTACAACAACGGCGGCTGGGAAACCGGGCAGCAGCCCGCCTCGGCGCCGTACGACGCCCAGCAGGCCGACCCGTACGGCGGCCGGCAGGTCGGCTACGGCGAGACGCACGACTACTACGGCACGCCGGAGGCCTACCCGCCACCGCAGCCCCCGGGCCGCCGCGATGCCGGTGCCGAGCCGCCCCCCGCGCGGAATCCCGACTGGGACCCGGAGGTCCAGCCGGAAGAGACGCATCCTTTCTTCACCGGCGCCGACGACCGCGACGACAACGACGACGAGTACGACGACGACCCGCGTGAATCACGCCGCGGCCGTGGCGGCAACGAGCGCCGGGGCGGCAAGGGAAAGAAGAAGAGCCGTAGCGGCTGCGCCTGCCTGGTCGTCTCGATGGTCCTCGTCGGCGGTCTCGGCGGAGCGGCCTACGTCGGCTACTCGTACTGGCAGGACAAGTTCGGCGCGGCGCCCGACTACACCGGAGTGGGCACCGGCGAGGTCGAGGTGGAGATCGAGAAGGGCGCCTACGGCTACGACATCGGCAACATCCTGAAGCAGAAGGGTGTCGTCAAGAGCGTCGACGCCTTCGTCTCCGCGCAGAACGCGAACCCCAAGGGCAAGACGATCCAGGCAGGCGTCTACATCCTCCACGAGAAGATGTCCGCAGCCGAGGCCGTGAAGATGATGGTCGACCCCAAGAGCCAGAATCTCCTGATCATTCCCGAGGGCACCCGCAACAAAGAGATCTACGCGAAGATCGACAAGAAGCTCGGCGTCAAGGCCGGAACGACCAAGAGTGTCGCCGTCTCCAAGGCCGGCAGCCTCGGCATGCCCGACTGGGCCGACAAGAACAAGAGCCTCATCGACCCGCTGGAGGGCTTCCTCTACCCGGCGGCCTACCCGGTGACCAAGGAGATGAAGCCGGAGGCCGTCCTCAAGAAGATGGTCTCGCGGGCCAACGAGGAGTACGAGAAGGTCGACCTCGAAGGCGCGGCCAAGGAGGTGGGTCTCAAGAACCCCTGGCAGGTGATCACCGTCGCCAGCCTCGTTCAGGCCGAGGGCAAATACAAGCACGACTTCGACAAGGTCGCACGGGTCGTCTATAACCGGCTGAAGCCCAACAACACCGAGACGTACGGCCTGCTCGACTTCGACTCCACGGTGAACTACGCCAAGGCGCAGAGCACACTGGACACGGGACCGGTTTCGGACCTGCGAAACTTCAAGAACCCGTACAACACGTACTACATCCACGGACTGCCGCCGGGGCCCATCAACAATCCCGGCGACGCCGCGCTTCATTCGGCGATCAAGCCCACTCCCGGACCGTGGTACTACTTCGTGTCCGTGACCGAGGACAAGACGCTGTTCGCAGTGACCAACGCGGAGCACGAGCAGAATCGCAAGAAGTACGAAGAGGAGAAGTCGGGCCAGTGAGCACCATCCGACGGGCGGCCGTCCTCGGCTCGCCCATCGCCCACTCGCTCTCCCCGGTACTGCACCGCGCCGCCTACCGCGAACTCGGTCTCACCGACTGGTCGTACGACCGCTTCGAGATCGACGAGGCCGCACTGCCCGGCTTCGTCCAGGGGCTCGACGCCACTTGGGCCGGACTGTCGCTGACCATGCCGCTCAAGCGCGCGATCATTCCGCTGCTGGACTCCATCAGCGAGACCGCGTCCTCGGTGGAGGCGGTCAACACGGTCGTCCTCACGGAGGACGGACGAAGGCTCGGTGACAACACCGATATCCCCGGAATGATCGCCGCGCTGCGCGAACGCGGTGTGGAGAAGACCGAATCCGCCGCCGTCCTCGGTGCCGGAGCGACCGCCTCCTCGGCGCTCGCCGCGCTGTCGGCGATCTGTACGGGACCGGTCACGGCGTACGTCCGCAGTCGGGAACGGGGGCGGGAGATGCGTGGCTGGGGCGAGCGCCTCGGCGTCGACGTCCGGATCTCGGACTGGGCGCAGGCCGGGCAGGCGCTGCACGCCCCGCTGATCATCGCCACCACACCGGCCGGTGCCACGGACGCGCTGGCCGCCGCGGTACCGGAACGGCCCGGCACGCTCTTCGACGTGCTGTACGAGCCCTGGCCCACCAAACTCGCCACCGCCTGGGCGGCCCGTAACGGCGCAGTCGTCGGAGGTCTCGACCTTCTGGTGCACCAGGCCGTCCTCCAGGTCGAGCAGATGACGGGCCGTGCGCCCGCCCCGCTCGCCGCCATGCGGCAGGCCGGGGAAGTGGCGCTCGCCACTCGCTGACACCTTGCGCCCGGCGGTGCGGTGCGTCCGTCTGCTGGACCGGCGACCGGTTCACGCCCCCGGCCGTGGGAGGATCAAAGGCGGCGGGCCAGGGCCGCGCACCCGGTCGCGCCGTTGCAGTTCCAGGCGCGAGCATGAGGAGCACCGTTGAGCAGGTTGCGCTGGCTGACCGCGGGGGAGTCGCACGGCCCCGCACTCGTGGCGACGCTGGAGGGTCTTCCCGCCGGTGTCCCGATCACCACGGAGATGGTGGCGGACGCACTGGCCCGGCGGCGGCTCGGCTATGGCCGCGGCGCTCGGATGAAGTTCGAGAAGGACGAGGTCACCTTCCTCGGCGGGGTGCGCCACGGGCTCACCATGGGCTCCCCGGTCGCCGTGATGGTGGGCAACACCGAATGGCCCAAGTGGGAGCAGGTCATGTCGGCCGACCCGGTCGACCTCGACGAACTGGCCAAGCTGGCCCGTAACGCCCCGCTGACCCGCCCCCGCCCCGGCCACGCCGACCTCGCCGGCATGCAGAAGTACGGCTTCGACGAGGCCCGGCCGATCCTGGAGCGCGCCAGCGCCCGGGAGACCGCGGCCCGGGTGGCGCTCGGCGCCGTCGCGCGGTCGTACCTCAAGGAGACCGCGGGCATCGAGATCGTCAGCCACGTCGTCGAACTCGCCGCGGCCAAGGCTCCCTACGGTGTCTACCCCACGCCCGCCGACGTCGAGAAGCTCGACGCCGACCCGGTGCGGTGCCTGGACGCCGACGCCGGCAAGGCGATGGTCGCCGAGATCGACCAGGCCCACAAGGACGGCGACACCCTCGGCGGTGTGGTCGAGGTGCTCGCGTACGGAGTGCCGGTCGGCCTCGGCTCGCACGTCCACTGGGACCGCCGTCTCGACGCCCGGCTCGCCGCGGCCCTCATGGGCATCCAGGCCATCAAGGGGGTCGAGGTCGGCGACGGCTTCGACCTGGCCCGGGTTCCCGGCTCCAAGGCGCACGACGAGATCCTGGTCACCGAGGACGGCATCAAGCGCGCCTCCGGCCGCTCCGGCGGCACCGAGGGCGGACTGACCACCGGCGAGCTGCTGCGGGTCCGCGCCGCGATGAAGCCCATCGCGACCGTGCCGCGCGCGCTCGCCACCGTCGACGTCGTCACCGGTGAGCCCGCCAAGGCCCACCACCAGCGCTCCGATGTCTGTGCCGTTCCGGCCGCGGGCATCGTCGCCGAGGCGATGGTCGCGCTGGTCCTCGCCGACGCCGTCGCGGAGAAGTTCGGCGGCGACAGCGTCCCCGAGACCCGCCGCAATGTGCAGTCGTACCTCGACCACCTGCAGATCCGATGAGCGGCCCGCTGATCGTCCTCGTCGGCCCGATGGGTGTGGGCAAGTCCACGGTCGGTGAACTGCTCGCCGACCGGCTCGGCACCACCTACCGCGACACCGATGCGGACGTCGTCGCCACGGCCGGCAAGCCGATCTCGGAGATCTTCTACGACGAGGGCGAGGAACACTTCCGCGAGCTGGAGCGACACGCGGTGCACACCGCCGTCGCCGAGCACACGGGTGTCCTCTCCCTCGGCGGCGGCGCCGTGCTCGACGCGACGACCCGCGCGCTGCTCGCCGATCGCCCCGTCGTCTATCTCTCGATGGACGTCGAAGAGGCCGTCAGACGGGTGGGGCTGAACACGGCGCGCCCGCTGCTCGCCGTCAACCCGCGCCGGCAGTGGCGCGAGCTGATGGACGCCCGCCGTCATCTGTACACCGAGGTGGCCCGGGCGACCGTCGCCACCGACGAGCGCACCCCCGAAGAGGTCGCCCAGGCGGTCCTCGACGCACTGGAACTGCCGGAGCACGGGGACGACCCCGCGGCCCCCGGCCGGGAGAACACACGTATGACCGAGCAGGGCCCCACCCGTATCCAGATCGCCGGCAGCGCGGGCACCGACCCGTACGAGGTGCTGGTCGGCCGGCAGCTCCTCGGCGAGCTGCCCACGCTCATCGGAGACCGCGCCAAGCGGGTCGCCGTGCTGCACCCCGAGGCGCTCGCCGAGACCGGTGAGGCGGTTCGCCAGGACCTCGCCGAGCAGGGCTACGAGGCCATCGCGATCCAGCTGCCGAACGCCGAGGAGGCCAAGACCGTCGAGGTCGCGGCGTACTGCTGGAAGGCGCTCGGGCAGACCGGCTTCACCCGCAGCGACGTCATCGTCGGCGTCGGCGGCGGCGCCACCACCGATGTGGCCGGATTCGTCGCGGCGACCTGGCTGCGCGGGGTGCGCTGGATCGCCGTACCGACGACCGTGCTCGCGATGGTCGACGCGGCCGTCGGCGGCAAGACCGGCATCAACACCGCCGAGGGCAAGAACCTCGTCGGCGCCTTCCATCCGCCCGCCGGGGTCCTGTGCGACCTCGCCGCCCTGGACTCGCTGCCCGTGAACGACTACGTCAGCGGCATGGCCGAGATCATCAAGGCCGGCTTCATCGCCGACCCGGCGATCCTCGACCTCGTCGAGGCGGACCCGGAAGGCGCCCGTACGCCCACCGGACCGCACACCGCCGAGCTGATCGAACGCGCCATCCGGGTCAAGGCCGAGGTCGTCTCCAGCGACCTCAAGGAATCCGGGCTGCGCGAGATCCTCAACTACGGTCACACCCTGGCCCACGCCATCGAGAAGAACGAGCGCTACAAGTGGCGCCACGGCGCGGCCGTCTCCATCGGGATGGTCTTCGCCGCCGAGCTGGGCCGGCTGGCCGGACGCCTCGACGATGCCACCGCCGACCGGCACCGCGCCGTCCTGGAGTCCGTCGGACTGCCGCTCACCTACCGGGGCGACCAGTGGCCCAAGCTGCTGGAGAACATGAAGGTCGACAAGAAGTCCCGCGGCGACCTGCTGCGCTTCATCGTCCTGGACGGCCTCGGCAAGCCCACCGTCCTGGAGGGCCCCGACCCGGCCGTGCTGCTCGCCGCCTACGGGGAGGTGTCCGCGTGACGCGCCAGGTCCTCGTCCTCAACGGGCCCAACCTCGGCCGGCTCGGCTCCCGCGAGCCCGATGTGTACGGCGCCACCTCCTACGCCGGACTCGTCGAGACCTGTCAGGCGCTCGGCAAGGAGCTCGGCTTCGACGTCGACGTCCGGGAGACCAACGATGAGGGCGAGCTGATCCGCTGGCTCCACGAGGCCGCGGACGGTTCAATTCCGGTCGTTCTCAACCCGGGGGCCTTCACCCACTATTCGTACGGAATGCGGGACGCGGCGGCCCAGCGCACCGCCCCGCTGATCGAGGTGCACATCTCGAACCCGTACGCACGGGAGGAATTCCGCCACACCTCCGTGGTCGCGCCCATCGCCACGGGTACCGTGGCCGGTTTCGGCATCGGCTCCTACCGCCTCGCCCTGCGCGCCCTCGCTGACGAGCTGACCGACTGACGGACGGCTGCACCGGACGGCCCGGCGGCCGACCGGGCACTGCGGACCGTCCCCGACCGTTGTCCCAGTGGCGGCCGGGGACGGTACGGTTGCCGTTCCACCAGCGCCAGTTGCCTGTACGAGACGGAGTGGCACCGGATGCAGCACGCAGTGGGGGCCCCGCTGCCGCCGCCCCAAGGCCCCGGAAGCGGACCTGCCGGCTGGACGCACCAGGCCCAGCACCCCGGACCGCCGGGTCCACCGCCCCCCAGCCCTCCCACGCCCCAGGGCTGGAGCGTGCCCGCCCCACAGCACGCCCCGGCGCCTCCCCCCAGGGAGACCACCGGGCACATCCAGTTGCCGCCCGGCGGGCCCGTCCCGCTGCCCGCACCGCCCGCCGAGCCCGGCACCGGCAGCGCGACCCTCGCCGTCCTCCTGATCGGCCCCGCGGGCGCCGGCAAGACGACCGTGGCCAAGCTCTGGGCCAGCCGCCGCCGGGTCCCCACCGCCCACGTCAGCCTCGACGACGTACGCGAATGGGTCTGCTCCGGCTTCGCCGACCCGCAGGCCGGGTGGAACGACCACTCCGAGGCCCAGTACCGCCTCGCCCGCCGCACCTGTGGCTTCGCCGCGCGCAACTTCCTCGCCAACGGCATCTCCTGCATCCTCGACGACGCCGTCTTCCCCGACCGGCCGGTCGTCGGCCTCGGCGGCTGGAAGCGCCATGTCGGCCCCGGACTGCTGCCCGTCGTCCTGCTGCCCGGCCTGGAGATCGTGCTGGAGCGCAATGCGGCCCGCAGCGGGAACCGCCGCCTCTCCGACGAGGAGGTCGCCCGGATCCACGGCCGGATGGCCGGCTGGTACGGCTCCGGACTGCCGATCATCGACAACTCGACCTACGACGTGGAGACCACCGCCCGCGTCCTGGACGACGTACTGGCCCGCTCCATAGCCAGCCCGCCGGCCTGGTGAACGGCCACCGGGCGGCGTCCCCGGCCCCCGGTCGGATGCACTGACCGAGCAGGCCCGCGCCACCGCTCGTAGGCTCGTGACATGTCAGAGGTGTACGCCGTCCGCCGCGGGCAGCTCCGCGACCGGTGCGCCGCCGTCGGATCCGCGGCCGCTCTGGTCTCCCGCCCCGCCAACGTCCGCTATCTCGCGGGCGCAGCGCCCCCGGGCGCCGTGCTGCTGCTCGGCCCCGTCGAGGACGTCCTGCTCTGCTCCCACGCCCCGACCGGCGATCCCGCCGACGGACGCACCGACGATCAGCTGCGGGTCTCCCCGCTGCCGGTCACCGACGGCGATCCGGTGGTCGCGGCCGCCGATCTGGCCGGTTCCTCGGGCGCGGAGTCCCTGGCCGTCGAGGAGCACCATCTGACGGTCGCCCGCCACCGGGCC
Organism: Streptomyces sp. NBC_01217; assembly: GCF_035994185.1. Lineage (NCBI taxonomy): Bacteria > Bacillati > Actinomycetota > Actinomycetes > Kitasatosporales > Streptomycetaceae > Streptomyces > Streptomyces sp. NBC_01217. The sequence goes on along the minus strand of NZ_CP108538.1, from coordinate 1,631,335 downwards.
ATGGGCTCGGTCGCCCCGAGGCTCCGGCTCGCCGATCTCGGCACCACCGTCGAGCAGCTGCGCCTCGTCAAGGACGAGGAGGAGATCGCCTGTCTGCGGATCGCCGCGGAGATCACCGACCAGGCCCTGGGCGAACTCCTCGAATCCATCCTGGTGGGCCGCACCGAACGCCATCTCGCCCTGGAGCTGGAGCGCCGCCTGGTGGACCACGGCGCCGACGGCCCCGCCTTCGCCACCTCCGTGGCCACCGGGCCGAACTCCGGCCAGGGCCGCCACCGCCCCTCGGACCGGCGAGTGGAGGAAGGAGACTTCCTCTCCGTGTGCCTCGGTGCGAACTACCGCGGCTACCGCTGCGAGATCGGCCGTACGTTCGTCATCGGCACGACACCGGCCGACTGGCAGATCGAGCTCTACGACCTGGTATTCGCCGCTCAGCGGGCCGGGCGCGAGGCGCTCGTGCCCGGCGCCGCCTACCGCGATGTGGACCGCGCGGCCCGTCATCTCCTGGACTCCGCGGGCCATGGCGAGGGCCTGGCACCGTGGACCGGGCACGGTGTGGGGCTCGAAATCGACGAGGACCCGCAGCTGGCACCGGCCGCCATGGGTAAACTGGACGCTTGTGTGCCGGTCACCGTCGAACCGGGGGTCCACCTCCCGGGCCGGGGCGGGGTCCGGATCGATGACACGCTCGTCGTGCGCCCCGAGGCGGACGGCGGACCCGAGCTACTCACCATTACGACCAAGGAGCTGCTCGCGCTCTAGCGCGCATCCTCGGTCGTTCCACCAGCTTCAGTCCAGGAGATTCCGCAACCGTGGCTTCCACGAACGACCTCAAGAACGGCCTGGTGCTCAAGCTCGACGGAGGCCAGCTCTGGTCCGTCGTCGAGTTCCAGCACGTCAAGCCCGGCAAGGGCCCGGCCTTCGTGCGCACCAAGCTCAAGAACGTGCTGTCCGGCAAGGTCGTCGACAAGACGTTCAACGCCGGCGTGAAGGTCGAAACGGCCACCATCGACCGTCGCGACATGCAGTTCTCGTACATGGACGGCGAGTACTTCGTCTTCATGGACATGGACACGTACGACCAGCTCATGGTCGACCGCAAGGCTGTCGGCGACGCCGCCAACTTCCTGATCGAGGGGTTCACCGCCTCCGTCGCCCAGCACGAGGGCGAGGTGCTCTACGTCGAGCTGCCTGCCGCCGTCGAGCTGACCATCCAGCACACCGACCCGGGCGTCCAGGGCGACCGCTCCACCGGTGGCACCAAGCCCGCCACGCTGGAGACCGGCTACGAGATCGGCGTGCCCCTCTTCATCACCACGGGTGAGAAGATCAAGGTCGACACCCGCACGGGCGACTACCTCGGCCGGGTGAACAGCTAACCGTGGCTGCTCGGAACAAGGCCCGCAAGCGCGCCTTCCAGATCCTCTTCGAGGCCGACCAGCGCGGTGAGTCCGTGCAGACGGTCCTCGCGGACTGGGTGCGGCACTCGCGGTCCGACCCTCGTCAGCCGCCGGTCACCGAGTACACGATGGAGCTCGTCGAGGGGTACGCGCAGTACGCGGACCGGATCGACGACCTCATCGTGACGTACGCGGTGGACTGGGAGATCGACCGCATGCCGGTCGTCGACCGGAACATCCTGCGGCTCGGTGCGTACGAGCTGATCTGGGTGGACGGGACCCCGGACGCGGTGGTGATCGACGAGGCGGTCCAGCTCGCCAAGGAGTTCTCCACCGACGACTCCCCGTCCTTCGTGAACGGGATGCTGGCCCGGTTCAAGGACCTCAAGCCGAACCTCCGCCGGGAGCAGTAGCCTCCCGGATCCCGGAGTCGTTCAGCCGACGAAGGGCCCACGGTCACCCGACCGTGGGCCCTTCGGCATGCGGGCCCGAGCGCCGCGCACGAAAAGCCGTGCACAAAAAAACCGTGTCGACGCGGCACCCGAAAGGGTGAACCGCGCCGACACGGCGGTACGTTTCTTCGGAGGGCGTCAGCCCTCCTCGTGGGCCACGGCGCGACGCGCGTCCGCGTCGAGCACACCCCAGCTGATCAGCTGTTCCGTGAGTACGGACGGCGACTGGTCGTAGATCACAGCCAGTGTGCGCAGGTCGTCCTGGCGGATCGAGAGCACCTTGCCGTTGTAGTCACCGCGCTGGCTCTGGATCGTGGCCGCGTAGCGCTGCAGCGGGCCGGCCTTCTCCGGCGGGACATGGGCGAGACGCTCCAGGTCCAGGACGAGCTTCGGCGGCGGCTCTGCGGCCCCGCCGGGCGTCGTACCGGGCAGGAGCTCCTGCACCGGGACCCCGTAGAAGTCCGCGAGCTCGGCGAGACGCTGTACGGTCACGGCACGGTCGCCGCGCTCGTACGAACCGACCACGACGGCCTTCCAGCGGCCCTGGGACTTCTCCTCCACGCCATGGAGGGAGAGGCCCTGCTGGGTGCGGATGGCACGGAGTTTGGCCCCGAGCTGCTTTGCGTATTCGCTGGACATAAGGCTCCCCGGACGCTGGGACATTTTGCGGCTCCGCCGCGTGGCTGGTAACTCACTGTGAGGTTACGCAGCGTTACTTGGATGCGTCAAGCCGAAAGGTCCGCACCGGCACCTCCCGGGGGTGTGACCAGGGCCCGGTACAAGCCCTGGTAACGTTGATGACGCAATTTCGACGTCCTTTAAGGTCCGTCCAGTGAGGCGGAGAAGGAGGTCCGTTTCTTATGGACGCACAGCACGAAGCCACCGGCAATGCGGCACGCCCCGTTCTCGAGGCTCCCGACATCGCCCGGGCACTGACCCGAATCGCCCACGAGATCGTCGAACGCGCCAAGGGCGCCGACGACGTGGTGCTTCTCGGCATCCCGACGCGGGGCGTATTCATCGCCCGTCGGCTCGCCGAAAAGCTCGAAGAGATCACCGGCCGAAAGATGCCGGTCGGCTCGCTCGACATCACCATGTACCGCGACGATCTGCGGCTGCGCCCCGCGCGCGCCCTGGCCCGCACCGAGATCCCCGGAGACGGCATCGAGGGCCGCCTGGTCGTCCTCGTCGACGACGTCCTCTTCTCGGGCCGCACGATCCGCGCCGCGCTCGACGCGCTGGGCGACATCGGCAGGCCCCGCGCGGTGCAGCTCGCCGTCCTCGTCGACCGCGGTCACCGCGAACTCCCGATCCGTGCCGATTACGTCGGCAAGAACCTCCCCACGTCGCTGCGGGAGACGGTCAAGGTCCAGCTCGCCGAGGAGGACGGCCGCGACGCCGTGCTGCTCGGCGTCCAGCAGACCGCCCCGGCGGGCGCGCAGTAGCTCCGCTTCCCCCGTACGGCGTACCTCGTACCCGTACGGCCGCTTCCGCACGCCCGCATGCTGAACCCTCCAGCCCTCCGGAGAACACCCAGATGAAGCGCCACCTCATCTCGGCCGCCGACCTCACCCGCGACGACGCCGTCCTGATCCTCGACACCGCCGAGGAGATGGCCCGGGTCGCCGACCGGCCGATCAAGAAGCTCCCGACCCTGCGCGGCCGTACCGTCGTCAACCTCTTCTTCGAGGACTCGACGCGTACCCGCATCTCCTTCGAGGCCGCCGCCAAGCGCCTCTCCGCCGATGTCATCAACTTCTCCGCGAAGGGTTCGTCCGTCTCCAAGGGCGAGTCGCTCAAGGACACCGCGCTGACCCTGGAGGCGATGGGCGCCGACGCCGTCGTCATCCGGCACGGCGCCTCCGGTGCCCCGTACCGCCTGGCCACCTCCGGCTGGATCGACGGCGCCGTCGTCAACGCCGGTGACGGCACCCACGAACACCCCACCCAGGCACTGCTGGACGCCTTCACCATGCGCCGCCGCCTCGTCGGGGCCGACAGCGGCCTCGGCCGGGACCTCGAAGGCCGCCGGATCACCATCGTCGGCGACATCCTGCACAGCCGGGTGGCCCGCTCCAACGTCCACCTGCTGAACACGCTCGGCGCCCACGTCACCCTGGTGGCCCCGCCGACCCTCGTCCCGGTCGGCGTCGAGCAGTGGCCGTGCGATGTCAGCTACAGCCTCGACGAGGTGCTGCCGAAGTCCGACGCGGTGATGATGCTGCGTGTGCAGCGCGAACGGATGAACGCCGCGTACTTCCCGACCGAGCGCGAGTACTCCCGCCGCTACGGCCTGGACGGCGAGCGGATGGCGAAGATGCCCGAGCACGCCATCGTCATGCACCCCGGCCCGATGGTCCGCGGCATGGAGATCACCGCCGAGGTCGCCGACTCCGACCGGTGCACGGCCGTCGAGCAGGTCGCCAACGGCGTCTCGATCCGCATGGCCGTCCTGTACCTGCTGCTGGGCGGCTCCGAGCCCGCCGCCCCGGCCACCCCCGCCCGTACCGAGGAGAGCAAGTAAACATGAGCAAGATCCTTATCCGCGGCGCGAAGATCCTCGGCGGCGAACCCCAGGACGTCCTGATCGACGGCGAGACCATCGCGGCGGTCGGCACGGACATCGAGGCCGGTGACGCGACCGTCGTCGAGGCCGCCGGACAGATCCTCCTGCCCGGCCTGGTCGACCTCCACACCCACTTGCGCGAGCCCGGCCGCGAGGACTCCGAGACCGTCCTCACCGGCACCAGGGCGGCGGCCGTCGGCGGCTTCACCGCCGTGCACGCCATGGCCAACACCTTCCCGGTCGCCGACACCGCCGGTGTCGTCGAGCAGGTCTGGCGGCTGGGCAAGGAGTCCGGCTACTGCGACGTACAGCCGATCGGCGCCGTCACCGTCGGCCTGGAGGGCAAGCACCTCGCCGAACTGGGCGCCATGCACGATTCGGCCGCCGGGGTGAAGGTCTTCTCCGACGACGGCAAGTGCGTCGACGACGCGGTGATCATGCGCCGCGCCCTGGAGTACGTGAAGGCCTTCGACGGCGTCGTCGCCCAGCACGCCCAGGAGCCCCGCCTCACCGAGGGCGCCCAGATGAACGAGGGCATCGTCTCCGCGGAACTCGGTCTCGGCGGCTGGCCCGCCGTCGCCGAGGAGTCGATCATCGCCCGCGACGTCCTGCTCGCCGCCCACGTCGGCTCCCGGGTGCACATCTGTCACCTGTCGACCGCCGGCTCCGTGGAGATCGTGCGCTGGGCCAAGTCCAAGGGCTGGAACGTCACCGCCGAGGTCACCCCGCACCACCTGCTCCTCACCGACGAACTCGTACGGTCCTACGACCCGGTCTACAAGGTGAACCCGCCGCTGCGCACCGAGGCCGACGTCATGGCCCTGCGCGAGGCGCTCGCCGACGGCACGATCGACTGCGTCGCCACCGACCACGCCCCGCACCCGCACGAGGACAAGGACTGCGAGTGGGCCGCGGCCGCCATGGGCATGGTGGGCCTGGAGACCGCGCTCTCCGTCGTCCAGCAGACGATGGTCGACACCGGCCTCATCGACTGGGCGGGTGTCGCCGACCGGATGTCGTTCCGGCCGGCCGCCATCGGCCGTCTCGACGGACACGGCCGGCCCGTCTCGGCCGGTGAGCCCGCCAACCTCACGCTGGTCGATCCGGCATACCGTGGTGTCGTGGACCCCGCGGGCTTCGCCTCCCGCAGCCGCAACACTCCGTACGAGGGCCGCGAGCTGCCGGGGCGAGTCACCCACACCTTCCTGCGGGGCCGTGCCACGGTCGTCGACGGGAAGCTCGCGTGACAACACTCACCCCCCTGCACCTCCAGCTCGCAGCCGAGCAGAAGTCGGCCGAAGTGACCGACTGGTCCGCTCGCATCAGCTGGGTCATCGCACTGATCGTCCTCATCGCCTTCGTCTACTGGCTGATGCGCCAGGGATGGAAGTGGCGCGGGAGTCTCCAGTCCGGTCTGCCGGAGCTCAGCCCCACTCCGGACGGGTTCGCGGACGGCGAGAAGCTGCTCACGCTGACCGGCCGTTACCACGCCTCCACGACCGCCGGGCAGTGGCTCGACCGGATCGTCGCCCACGGCCTCGGCACCCGCAGCCGCGTCGAGCTCACCCTGACCCACCAGGGCCTCGATGTCGTACGACCCGGCGCGGCCGACTTCTTCGTCCCGGCCGCCGCACTGCGTGAGGCCCGGCTCGACAAGGGCATCGCGGGCAAGGTCCTCCCCGAGGGCGGCCTGCTGATCATCACCTGGGCACACGGCGACAAGCTGATCGACTCCGGTTTCCGCTCCGACCGCTCGGCCGAGCACCCGGCCTGGGTCGAGGCCATCAACCAACTCACCAGCACTACGGAAGGCACCGCACGATGACGATCTCCACCCGGGGAGCCGCCAAAGCTCCCGCCGTACTCGTCCTGGAGGACGGCCGCGCCTTCCGCGGTCGCGCCTACGGGGCCGTGGGGGAGACCTTCGGCGAGGCGGTGTTCTCCACCGGCATGACCGGCTACCAGGAGACGCTGACCGACCCCTCGTACCACCGCCAGGTCGTCGTGATGACCGCCCCGCACGTCGGCAACACCGGTGTGAACGACGAGGACCCCGAGTCGAAGCGGATCTGGGTCGCCGGATATGTGGTGCGTGACCCCGCCCGGGTGCCGTCCAACTGGCGCTCGCAGCGCTCGCTCGACGAGGAGCTGGAGCGCCAGGGCGTCGTCGGCATCAGTGGCATCGACACCCGCGCCCTCACCCGCCACCTGCGCGAGCGCGGCGCCATGCGCGTCGGCATCTTCTCCGGTGACGCCGTCGCCGACGAGGCCACGCTGCTGGCCCGCGTCAAGCAAGCCCCCGAGATGGTGGGCGCCGACCTCTCCGCCGAGGTCGCCACCAAGGAGACGTACGTCGTCCCCGCGATCGGCACCAAGAAGTTCACCGTCGCCGCGATCGACCTCGGCATCAAGGGCATGACCCCGCGCCGGATGGCCGAGCGCGGCATCGAGGTGCACGTGCTGCCCGCCACCGCCACCCTCGACGAGGTGTACGCGGTCGAGCCCGACGGCGTCTTCTTCTCCAACGGCCCCGGCGACCCGGCCACCGCCGACCACCCGGTCTCCGTCATGCAGGGCGTCCTGGAGCGCAAAACCCCGCTCTTCGGCATCTGCTTCGGCAACCAGATCCTGGGCCGCGCCCTCGGCTTCGGCACGTACAAGCTGAAGTACGGCCACCGCGGCATCAACCAGCCCGTGCAGGACCGCACGACCGGCAAGGTCGAGGTCACCGCGCACAACCACGGCTTCGCCGTCGACGCCCCCCTCGACAAGGTGTCCGACACGAAGTTCGGCCGCGCCGAGGTCTCCCACGTCTGCCTGAACGACCAGGTCGTCGAGGGACTTCAGCTCCTCGACCAGCCGGCGTTCAGCGTCCAGTACCACCCCGAAGCAGCCGCGGGCCCGCACGATGCCGCGTACCTCTTCGACCGTTTCGTATCCCTGATGGAGGGCCAGCGTGCCTAAGCGCTCCGATATCCAGTCCGTCCTGGTCATCGGCTCCGGCCCGATCGTCATCGGACAGGCCGCCGAGTTCGACTACTCCGGCACCCAGGCCTGCCGCGTCCTCAAGGCCGAGGGCCTGCGCGTCATCCTGGTGAACTCCAACCCGGCGACGATCATGACCGACCCGGAGATCGCCGACGCCACGTACGTCGAGCCGATCACCCCCGAGTTCGTCGAGAAGATCATCGCCAAGGAGCGCCCCGACGCGCTGCTCCCCACCCTGGGCGGCCAGACCGCGCTCAACACCGCCATCTCCATGCACGAGAACGGTGTCCTGGAGAAGTACGGCGTCGAGCTGATCGGCGCCAACGTCGAGGCCATCAACAAGGGCGAGGACCGCGACCTCTTCAAGGGCGTCGTCGAAGCCGTCAACGCCAAGATCGGCCACGGCGAGTCCGCCCGCTCGGTCATCTGCCACTCCATGGACGACGTCCTGGCAGGCGTCGAGACGCTCGGCGGCTACCCCGTCGTCGTCCGCCCCTCCTTCACCATGGGCGGCGCCGGCTCCGGCTTCGCCCACGACGAGGAGGAGCTGCGCCGTATCGCCGGCCAGGGCCTGACGCTCTCGCCGACCACCGAGGTGCTCCTGGAGGAGTCCATCCTCGGCTGGAAGGAGTACGAACTGGAGCTGATGCGCGACAAGCACGACAACGTCGTGGTCGTCTGCTCCATCGAGAACTTCGACCCGATGGGCGTCCACACGGGTGACTCGATCACCGTCGCCCCCGCGATGACGCTCACCGACCGCGAGTACCAGCGGCTGCGCGACATCGGCATCGCGATCATCCGCGAGGTCGGCGTCGACACCGGCGGCTGCAACATCCAGTTCGCCATCGACCCGACCGACGGCCGGGTCATCGTGATCGAGATGAACCCGCGCGTCTCCCGCTCCTCCGCGCTGGCGTCGAAGGCCACCGGCTTCCCGATCGCCAAGATCGCCGCCAAGCTGGCCGTCGGCTACACGCTCGACGAGATCCCCAACGACATCACCGAGAAGACCCCGGCCTCCTTCGAGCCGACCCTCGACTACGTCGTCGTCAAGGCCCCGCGGTTCGCCTTCGAGAAGTTCCCCTCCGCCGACGCCACCCTCACCACCACCATGAAGTCGGTGGGCGAGGCCATGGCGATCGGCCGCAACTTCACCGAGGCGCTCCAGAAGGCGCTGCGCTCCCTGGAGAAGAAGGGCTCGCAGTTCTCCTTCACCGGGGAGACCGGCGACAAGGCCGAGCTGCTGGCCGAGGCGGTCCGCCCGACCGACGGCCGTATCAACACCGTCATGCAGGCGATCCGGGCCGGCGCCACCCAGGAAGAGGTCTTCGAGGCCACGAAGATCGACCCCTGGTTCGTCGACCAGCTCTTCCTGATCAAGGAGATCGCCGACGAGCTGGCCGCCGCCGACAAGCTCGACCCCGAGCTGCTCGCCGAGGCCAAGCGGCACGGCTTCTCCGACGCCCAGATCGCCGAGATCCGCGGACTGCGCGAGGACGTCGTGCGCGAGGTGCGCCACGCCCTCGGTATCCGCCCGGTCTACAAGACGGTCGACACCTGCGCCGCCGAGTTCGCCGCGAACACGCCGTACTTCTACTCCAGTTACGACGAGGAGAGCGAGGTCGCCTCCCGCACCAAGCCCGCGGTGATCATCCTCGGCTCCGGCCCCAACCGCATCGGCCAGGGCATCGAGTTCGACTACTCCTGCGTCCACGCCTCCTTCGCGCTGAGCGACGCCGGCTACGAGACCGTGATGGTCAACTGCAACCCGGAGACGGTCTCCACCGACTACGACACCTCCGACCGCCTGTACTTCGAGCCGCTGACGCTCGAGGACGTGCTGGAGATCGTGCACGCCGAGTCCCTCGCGGGCCCGATCGCCGGTGTCATCGTCCAGCTCGGCGGCCAGACCCCGCTGGGCCTGTCGCAGGCGCTCAAGGACAACGGCGTGCCCGTCGTCGGTACGTCCCCGGAGGCGATCCACGCCGCCGAGGACCGCGGCGCCTTCGGCCGCGTCCTGGCCGAGGCCGGACTTCCGGCCCCCAAGCACGGCACCGCCACCACCTTCGCCGAGGCCAAGGCCATCGCCGACGAGATCGGCTACCCGGTCCTCGTACGCCCGTCGTACGTGCTCGGCGGCCGCGGCATGGAGATCGTGTACGACGAGACGCGGCTCTCCTCGTACATCGCCGAGTCCACCGAGATCAGCCCCACCCGGCCGGTCCTGGTCGACCGCTTCCTCGACGACGCCATCGAGATCGACGTCGACGCGCTCTACGACGGCACCGAGCTCTACCTCGGCGGTGTCATGGAGCACATCGAGGAGGCCGGCATCCACTCCGGCGACTCCGCCTGTGCGCTGCCCCCGATCACCCTCGGCGGCTACGACATCAAGCGGCTGCGGGCCTCCACCGAGGCCATCGCCAAGGGCGTCGGCGTCCGTGGACTGATCAACATCCAGTTCGCCCTCTCCGGCGACATCCTGTACGTCCTGGAAGCCAACCCGCGCGCCTCGCGCACCGTCCCCTTCACCTCGAAGGCGACCGCGGTCCCGCTCGCCAAGGCCGCCGCCCGCATCTCGCTGGGCGCGACCATCGCCGAGCTGCGCGAGGAGGGGCTGCTCCCGAAGAACGGCGACGGCGGCACCCTGCCGCTCGACGCGCCGATCTCCGTCAAGGAGGCCGTCATGCCGTGGTCGCGGTTCCGCGACATCCACGGCCGGGGTGTCGACACCGTCCTCGGCCCGGAGATGCGCTCCACCGGTGAGGTCATGGGCATCGACTCGGTCTTCGGCACGGCGTACGCCAAGTCGCAGGCCGGCGCGTACGGCCCGCTGCCCACCAAGGGCCGCGCGTTCATCTCCGTCGCCAACCGCGACAAGCGCTCGATGATCTTCCCGGCGCGCGAGCTGGTCGCCCACGGCTTCGAGCTGCTGGCCACCTCCGGTACCGCCGAGGTCCTCAAGCGCAACGGCATCCACGCCACGGTCGTGCGCAAGCAGTCCGAGGGCACGGGACCGCAGGGCGAGAGGACCATCGTCCAGCTGATCCACGACGGCGAGGTCGACCTCATCGTCAACACGCCGTACGGCACGGGCGGCCGCCTCGACGGCTACGAGATCCGTACCGCCGCGGTGGCCCGGTCCGTGCCGTGCCTCACGACGGTCCAGGCGCTCGCCGCCGCCGTCCAGGGCATCGACGCCCTCAACCACGGAGACGTCGGCGTCCGCTCCCTCCAGGAACACGCGGAGCATCTGACCGCGGCCCGCGACTAGCAGGGAGCAGGGGGACACCGGAAACGGTGTCCCCCTCTCTGTGAGGACACCCAGGACACCCGAGGACACGCCGATGTACAAACTCTTCTTCCAGCTGTTCTTCAAGCGGATGGACCCCGAGCAGGCCCACCACCTGGCCTTCCGCTGGATCCGTCTCGCCGCCCGCACCCCGGTGCTGCGTACGTTCGTCGCCGCCGCGCTCGCCCCCCGCCACAAGGAGCTGCGCACCGAGGCCCTCGGCCTGCGGATGCACGGCCCGTTCGGCCTCGCCGCGGGCTTCGACAAGAACGCCGTCGCGATCGACGGCATGTCGATGCTCGGCTTCGACCACATCGAGATCGGTACGGTCACCGGCGAGCCGCAGCCCGGCAACCCCAAGAAGCGCCTCTTCCGCCTCGTGGCGGACCGCGCGCTGATCAACCGCATGGGCTTCAACAACGAGGGCTCCGCGTCCGTCGCCGAGCGCCTGGCCACCCGCAGGCCGGTCTTCCGGACCACGGTCGGCGTCAACATCGGCAAGACCAAGGCCGTACCGGAGGCCGAGGCCGTCGGCGACTACGTGAAGTCGACCGAGCGGCTCGCCCGCCACGCCGACTACCTCGTCGTCAACGTCTCCTCGCCCAACACGCCCGGCCTGCGCAACCTCCAGGCCACCGAAGCCCTGCGCCCGCTTCTCACCGCCGTGCGCGAGGCGGCCGACCGGACCGTCACGGACCGCCGGGTCCCGCTCCTCGTCAAGATCGCCCCGGACCTCGCGGACGGGGACGTCGACGCGGTCGCCGATCTCGCGGTCGAGCTGGGCCTGGACGGCATCATCGCCACCAACACCACCATCGCCCGCGACGGCCTCGGCCTGAAGTCCTCGCCGTCCCTGGTCAAGGAGACCGGCGGGCTGTCGGGCGCGCCGCTCAAGGAGCGCTCCCTGGCGGTCCTGAGCCGTCTGTACGCGCGCGTGGGCGACCGGATCACCCTGGTCGGTGTCGGGGGCATCGAGAACGCCGAGGACGCCTGGCAGCGCATCCTCGCCGGTGCCACCCTCGTCCAGGGCTACAGCGCCTTCATCTACGAGGGCCCGTTCTACGCCCGGGCGATCCACAAGGGCCTGGCCGCGCGCCTGGCCGCCTCCCCGTACGCCACCCTCGCCGAAGCCGTCGGCGCAGAAACCAGGAAGGCCACCACATGACCCTTGAACCCTTCGGCGCACGCCTGCGCCGCGCCATGGACACCCGTGGCCCGCTCTGCGTCGGCATCGACCCGCACGCGTCGCTGCTCACCGCCTGGGGCCTGACCGACGACGTCGCGGGCCTGGAGCGGTTCACCCGCACGGTGGTCGAGGCGCTGGCCGACCGGGTCGCCGTCCTCAAGCCGCAGTCCGCCTTCTTCGAGCGGTTCGGCTCGCACGGCATCGCCGTCCTGGAGAAGGCCGTCGAGGAGGCGCGGGCGGCAGGCGCACTCGTCCTGATGGACGCCAAGCGCGGCGACATCGGCTCCACCATGGGCGCCTACGCGGCGACCTACCTGGAGAAGGACTCGCCGCTGTTCTCCGACGCGGTCACCGTCTCGCCGTACCTCGGCTTCGGTTCGCTGCGCCCGGCGCTCGACGCGGCCGTCCTCTCCGGCGCGGGCGTCTTCGTCCTCGGCCTCACCTCCAACCCGGAAGGTGCCGAGGTACAGCGCGCCACGACCGCCGACGGCCGTTCGCTGGCCCAGCTGATGCTCGACCACATGGCCGCCGAGAACGAGGGAGCGACCCCGCTCGGCTCCGTCGGCGCGGTGGTCGGCGCCACGCTCGGGGACGCGGGCGTGAATCTGGCGATCAACGGCCCGCTGCTCGCCCCCGGGATCGGGGCCCAGGGCGCGACGCCCGCGGATCTGCCCGGTGTCTTCGGCGACGCGGTGGGCAATGTGGTGCCCAGTGTGAGCCGCGGCGTGCTGAGCCGGGGACTGGACATGGCGGGGCTGCGCGAGGCCGCCGACCGGTTCGCGGACGAGGTCCGGGTGGCCCTCACAGGTAGCTGACCATGCCACGTTTACAGCGTGTTGACGGAACCCTGACCAAAAAACTCGGTTGTTATGCCTGAAATGTCCTGGTCGGCAGAGGCTGACCAGGACTTTTCGTTGGTTCTCGCTGACTCCGGCGGCCTTGGCCGCTAGTCTCCGACGAGAGCCGACGTACACAAGCTGTCCGTCGCTCACCTGGTGTGGAGCGCCCAGCTTCCTCACCGGTCCGTATCCGACAGATCGACATCCGAGGTGACGTAGGCGTGGCTCTTCCGCCCCTTACCCCTGAACAGCGCGCAGCCGCGCTCGAAAAGGCCGCCGCGGCTCGCCGGGAGCGGGCCGAGGTCAAGAATCGACTCAAGCACTCCGGCGCCTCCCTCCATGAGGTCATCAAGCAGGGCCAGGAGAACGACGTCATCGGGAAGATGAAGGTCTCCGCCCTCCTGGAGTCCCTGCCGGGCGTGGGCAAGGTCCGCGCCAAGCAGATCATGGAGCGGCTCGGCATCTCCGAGAGCCGCCGGGTCCGTGGTCTCGGCTCCAACCAGATCGCATCCCTGGAGCGAGAGTTCGGCGGCAGCGCCGCCTGACGTTCTCGGGCACCCCCGAGAACCTGGATAATCGCTTCATGGCTGCAACATCCCGGGGGACGTCCCCCGTACCCCCGGACGTACGTCCGCGGCTGACCGTGCTCTCCGGCCCCTCGGGGGTCGGCAAGAGCACGGTCGTCGCGCATATGCGCAAGGCGCACCCCGAGGTGTGGCTCTCGGTGTCGGCGACGACCCGCAGGCCGCGCCCCGGCGAGCGCAACGGCGTCCACTACTTCTTCGTGGACAACGACGAGTTCGACAAGCTGATCGCCAACGGCGAGCTGTTGGAGTGGGCCGAGTTCGCCGGCAACCGCTACGGCACGCCCCGCCGTGACGTGCTCGACCGCCTGGAGGCGGGTGAGCCGGTGCTGCTGGAGATCGACCTCCAGGGCGCCCGGCTGGTCCGGCAGTCGATGCCGGACGCACAGCTCGTCTTCCTGGCCCCGCCGAGCTGGGACGAGCTGGTACGCCGGCTCACCGGCCGCGGGACCGAGTCCGCCGAGGTGATCGAGCGCCGGCTCGCCGCCGCCAGGATCGAACTGGCTGCCGAGTCCGAGTTCGATACGACGCTGGTCAACACCTCCGTCGAAGACGTGGCGCGTGAGCTGCTAGCCTTGATGCTGGAGGCTTCCGGCCACCGTGCCGACAGCGACTGACGCAATCACGACGTGCGGCAGCACGCGCGGCAGTACGGAACTCCGCACTATCAAAGATTTCTTTGATCTTTACCCCCTTCGGAAGGCAGAGAGTGTCCTCTTCCATCACCACGCCCGAGGGCATCATCAACCCGCCGATTGATGAGCTCCTTGAGGCCACCGACTCGAAGTACAGCCTCGTGATCTACGCCGCCAAGCGCGCGCGCCAGATCAACGCGTACTACTCGCAGCTCGGTGAGGGTCTCCTGGAGTACGTCGGTCCGCTCGTCGACACCCACGTGCACGAGAAGCCGCTCTCGATCGCGCTCCGCGAGATCAACGCGGGCCTGCTCACCTCCGAGGCCATCGAGGGCCCCGCGCAGTAAGCAGGAATTGCACCTTCACCACAGGCCCGGCGGCCACCGCTGCCGGGCCTGTGGTGTGTCCGGGGCGACAACGTCGGACCGGGCGCGGTGAGGCAGCATGGGGGTGTTCGTATCCGAGTGCGGGGAGACGCAGTGGACAAGCCGAAGGTCGTTCTGGGGGTCAGCGGGGGCATCGCCGCGTACAAGGCGTGCGAGCTGCTGCGCCGGCTGACCGAGTCCGGTCACGATGTACGCGTCGTCCCGACCGCGTCGGCCCTGCATTTCGTGGGCGCGGCCACCTGGTCGGCGCTCTCGGGCCACCCGGTGTCCACGGAGGTCTGGAACGACGTCCACGAGGTGCCGCACGTCAGGATCGGGCAGGGCGCCGACCTGGTCGTCGTCGCCCCCGCCACCGCCGATACGCTCGCCAGGGCCGCCCATGGTCTGGCCGACGACCTGCTCACCAACACGCTCCTCACCGCCCGCTGTCCGGTGGTCTTCGCACCTGCCATGCACACCGAGATGTGGGAGCACCCCGCCACTCAGGAGAACGTCGCGACGCTGCGACGCCGCGGCGCCGTCGTCATCGAGCCCGCCGTCGGCCGCCTCACCGGCGTCGACACCGGCAAGGGCCGGCTGCCCGACCCCGGGGAGATCTTCGAGGTCTGCCGCCGGGTGCTGGCCCGCGGGACCGTCGAGGCCGACCTGGCCGGCCGGCACGTCGTGATCAGCGCGGGCGGTACGCGCGAGCCGCTCGACCCGGTGCGCTACCTCGGTAACCGCTCCTCCGGCAAGCAGGGCTATGCCCTGGCCCGCACAGCGGTCGCCCGCGGCGCGCGGGTCACCCTCGTCGAGGCCAACACCGGCCTGCCCGACCCGGCGGGCGCCGACGTCCTTCACGCCGGGACGGCCATGCAACTGCGCGAGGCCGTGCTGAAGGCCGCCGCGGACGCCGATGTGGTCGTGATGGCGGCGGCCGTCGCCGACTTCCGCCCCGCCGCGTACGCGACGGGGAAGATCAAGAAGAAGGACGGCCAGGAGCCCGCGCCCATCAAGCTCGTCCGCAACCCCGACATCCTCGCCGAGGTCGCCGGTGAACGCGCCCGGCCGGACCAGATCGTCGTCGGTTTCGCCGCCGAGACGGACAACGTCCTCGCCAACGGCCGCGAGAAGCTCCGCCGCAAGGGCTGCGATCTCCTCGTCGTCAACGAGGTGGGAGAGCGCCGGACATTCGGTTCCGAGGAGAACGAAGCGGTGGTCCTTGCGGCCGACGGCGGTGAGACCCCGGTGCCGTACGGCCCCAAGGAGGCACTCGCCGACACGGTCTGGGATCTCGTGTCGTCGCGGCTCGGATGAAAATCTCGTTTCGGCCATTGCGTGGGCCGGAGCCCTTGGGAACCCTTGGAATATGGGCGTAAATGGACTTTCCGGGAGGCGATTTCCGTACAGTCACAGGCCGTGCGACAGGTCACAGAACTCCCAAAGGGCGAGACATGTTGTCCGCTGAGCGATAGCGACCGATAAACTGACCCCGGACCGTACCGGGCGCAGCTCCCGGCCGTCCGCCAAATGATCAGCCAGCAGCCGCTGCAACCCCAGGGAGCGATGTGTCCCGCCGTCTCTTCACCTCGGAGTCCGTCACCGAGGGTCACCCCGACAAGATCGCTGACCAGATCAGCGACACCATTCTCGACGCACTGCTCCGTGAGGACCCCCGGTCCCGCGTCGCCGTCGAGACCCTGATCACCACCGGTCTGGTGCATGTTGCGGGTGAGGTCACGACCAAGGCCTACGCCGACATCCCGACCCTCGTGCGCAACAAGATCCTCGAAATCGGCTACGACTCCTCGAAGAAGGGCTTCGACGGCGCCTCCTGCGGTGTCTCGGTGTCCATCGGCGCGCAGTCGCCCGACATCGCGCAGGGTGTCGACACCGCGTACGAGAAGCGCGTCGAGGGCGATGAGGACGAGCTCGACAAGCAGGGCGCCGGTGACCAGGGCCTGATGTTCGGCTACGCCTGCGACGAGACGCCCGAGCTCATGCCGC
The DNA here is from genome assembly GCF_035994185.1 of Streptomyces sp. NBC_01217. Classification (NCBI taxonomy): domain Bacteria; kingdom Bacillati; phylum Actinomycetota; class Actinomycetes; order Kitasatosporales; family Streptomycetaceae; genus Streptomyces; species Streptomyces sp. NBC_01217. Next base: position 1,615,018 of record NZ_CP108538.1, on the reverse strand, counting down.
TCCCGATCTACGTGGCGCACCGCCTCTCGCGCCGGCTGTCCGAGGTCCGTAAGAACGGGACCATTCCGTACCTGCGCCCCGACGGCAAGACGCAGGTCACCATCGAGTACGACGGCGACAAGGCCGTCCGTCTCGACACGGTCGTCGTCTCCTCGCAGCACGCCAGCGACATCGACCTCGACTCGCTGCTCGCGCCCGACATCCGTGAGTTCGTCGTCGAGCACGTGCTCGCGCAGCTGATCGAGGACGGCATCAAGCTGGACACCGACGGCTACCGGCTGCTGGTCAACCCGACCGGGCGCTTCGAGATCGGCGGCCCGATGGGCGACGCCGGTCTGACCGGCCGCAAGATCATCATCGACACCTACGGCGGCATGGCCCGCCACGGCGGCGGCGCCTTCTCGGGCAAGGACCCGTCGAAGGTCGACCGCTCGGCCGCGTACGCCATGCGCTGGGTCGCCAAGAACGTCGTCGCCGCGGGCCTCGCCGCCCGTTGCGAGGTGCAGGTCGCGTACGCGATCGGCAAGGCCGAGCCCGTCGGTCTGTTCGTCGAGACGTTCGGCACCGCCGCGATCGAGACCGAGAAGATCGAGCACGCCATCGGCGAGGTCTTCGACCTCCGCCCGGCCGCGATCATCCGCGACCTCGACCTGCTCCGCCCGATCTACGCCCAGACCGCGGCGTACGGTCACTTCGGCCGCGAGCTTCCCGACTTCACCTGGGAGCGCACGGACCGCGTGGACGCGCTGCGCACGGCGGCCGGCCTGTAGGCCTGCCGCTCTCTGCCCGTACGCCGGGGCCCGGACGCCGCACAGGGTGTCCGGGCCCCGGTGCGTACGGCCGGGGCCGGTGTCAGTGCTGTCTGGTAGGAATTTGGCTGTGAGCAGCGACAACGAGCGAACCGAGGACCCCGGGGGCGGGGTCCCGGAGCAGCTTGCGCTCATTCGGGAGACGGTGCGCAAGGCCAAGGTGCCGCGGGCCAAGCCGCGGACCTGGCGCGGCGCCGCTCTCGCCAAGGAACTGCCCGTCGCCCGGGTGCTGGTCAACAAGGGCGTGCTCCATCTCGACCAGTACTTCGACTACGCCGTGCCCGAGGAGCTGGACGCCGACGCACAGCCCGGGGTGCGGGTGCGGGTGCGCTTCGGGGCCGGGGCGCGCAATGTCCGCGGCGGCAGGCGCGAGGGGGGCGGGCTGATCGACGGGTTCCTCGTCGAGCGGCTCGCCGAATCCGACTACACGGGCGCGCTGGCCGCGCTCGCCTATGTCGTGTCGCCCGAGCCGGTGCTGGGCCCGGAGCTGCTCGCCCTCTCACGGGCCGTCGCCGACCGTTACGCGGGCAGCCTCGCCGACGTGCTGCAGCTCGCCGTACCGCCGAGGAACGGACGGGCCGAGTCCAGGCCCTCGCCCGAGCCCCTGCCACCGCCGCCCGCCCCGTCGGCGGGGAGCTGGGAGCGGTACGGACAGGGGCCCGCGTTCCTGCGGGCGCTGGCCGAGGGCGGGGCGCCCCGGGCGGTATGGACCGCGCTGCCCGGACCGCACTGGCCCGAGGAGATCGCCAGAGCCATGGCCGCGACGCTCGCCTCCGGGCGCGGCGCGCTCGTCGTCGTGCCCGACGGCCGGACCGCGGGGCGGGTCGACGCCGCGCTCACCGAGCTGCTCGGACAGGGGCGCCACGCCCTGCTGACGGCCGACTCCGGACCCGAGAAGCGCTACCGGGAGTGGCTCGCCGTGCGGCGCGGCTCCGTGCGGGCGGTCGTCGGGACGAGGGCCGCGATGTTCGCACCCGTCGCCGACCTCGGCCTGGTCGCCGTCTGGGACGACGGGGACTCCAGCCACAGCGACGACAACGCCCCCTTCCCGCACGTGCGCGAGGTGCTCGAACTACGGGCCGCGAACGGCCGGTGCGCCTTCCTGCTCGGCGGTACGAACTGCACGGTGGAGGCCGCCCAGCTGGTCGAGAGCGGCTGGGCCCTGCCACTGCGCGCGGACCGGGAACAGCTGCGGATCGCGGCGCCCCTGGTGCGTACGGTCGGTGACGGGGAGCTGGCGCGGGACGGGGTCGCGAGGGCGGCCCGGCTGCCCAGCCTCGCCTGGCAGACCGTCCGGGACGGGCTGCGCAGCGGCCCCGTCCTGGTCCAGGTGCCGCGCCGCGGATACGCGCCGCGGCTGGCCTGCGAGCGCTGCCGTGAACCCGCCAGGTGCCGGCACTGCGCCGGACCGCTTCAGGCGCCGGACCAGCGGGATCTCGACTGCGCCTGGTGCGGCCGGGCCGAGACGGCCTGGCACTGCGTGGCCTGCGGCAGCAATCGGCTGCGTGCCCGGATCGTCGGTGCCCGCCGCACCGCCGAGGAGCTCGGCCGGGCGTTTCCCGCCGTGCCGGTACGGACATCGGGCCGCGACCACATCCTGGACTCCGTGCCGGACGTCCCGGCACTGGTCGTCAGCACCCCCGGCGCCGAACCCGTCGCCGAGGGCGGCTACGCGGCCGCTCTGCTGCTGGACGGCTGGGCGATGGTCGGCCGCCCAGACCTGCGGGCCGGCGAGGAGGCACTGCGCCGCTGGACGGCCGCGGCCTCGCTGGTGCGGGGGCAGCCGGAGGGCGGCACGGTGGTGATCGTCGCCGAGCCGACGCTGCGGCCGGTGCAGGCGCTGGTGCGCTGGGACCCGGTCGGACACGCTCGCCGCGAGCTGGCGGAGCGGGCCGAGCTCGGCTTCCCGCCGGTGTCCCGGATGGCCTCGGTGACCGGCTCGCAGGAGGCGCTCGCCGCGTTTCTCGCGGCCGCCGAACTGCCACCGGAGGCCGAGGTGCTCGGCCCGGTCCCGGTGCCGGGCGCCGAACCCGGCAGGCCCCGCAGGCCCGGGGACGCGCCGCTGGGGGAGTCCTGGGAGCGCGTGCTGCTCAGGGTGCCTCCGGGGAACGGGGCGGCGCTCGCGGCCGCGCTGAAGGCGGCGCAGGCGGCACGGATGTCCCGGGGGAGCAGCGAGCAGGTCCGGATCAGGGTGGATCCGCCGGACATCGGGTGACGGCCGTCGCCTGCGCGGGCCCGCCGTTGAAACGGCTGCCCCGCCGTGCGTCGCGCGCGGCGGGGCAGGGGATGGTCAGCCGTTGTCCGGTCGGCCGCTGACCGGTCAGCCGTTGCGGGGACCGGGGAAGACGCCCGGGCGCAGGTCCTCGCGCATGGCCGGACGCTCCGTCGACGGCTGCGGGGGCATGGAGCGTGCGGCGGGTACGGCGGGCAGCGCCGGTGCATTGGGGGAGCCGGGCGCCATGGGCAGGGGCCGCGGTACCGCGCTCTCCGCGGCGGCCTCGTCCGCCCCCGGCTGCCGGGCGTTGCGGCGGGCGCCGTAGCGGCGGTGCACCGCCTGCTTGGTGACGCCGAGCGCGGAGCCCACCGCGTCCCAGGAGAAGCCCAGTGAGCGGTCGAAGTCCACTGCCGCGGTGACCAGGGTCTCGACGCTGTCGCGCAGCTCCTGGGCCAGCCTGACGGTGGGGGCCGGGGCCCTGCCGTAGACGACGAAGCCCGCGGACGGGCCGGAGCGGCGCGGACGGTAGACGTTGCCCAGTTGGGCGGTGAGGGTGCGCAGCGCGTCCACCTGCCGCCGGACCCGCTCGATGTCCCGCACCAACAGATGCAGGCTGGCCCGCGCTTGGGCGTCGTGGGTTGCGTGGTCGGCCATGAAGAAGCCTCTCGAACCGGCATGGAAAGGGATCGGGCCGCACCGTGGCGGCTCGCTTCGGTCAATCTCTCTTGACCAACGCGTCAGCCGGGGATCTGGTCACGGTGCAGGGGCGCGTACGCATATCCAAGGGGCGCGCAGTGGTGCGTACGCCCCCTGGTCGCCCGGCCCATAGACTTGTGCGTTGCTCGTCACCGCAACGTTTCGGCCTGAGAGGCAGTCAGCCACCCATGAAGCTCGTCTTCGCAGGCACCCCCGAGGTAGCCGTACCCGCCCTGGACGCCCTGATCGCCTCCGACCGGCACGAGGTGGCCGCCGTCGTCACCCGGCCCGACGCCCCCGCGGGGCGGGGCCGCCGGCTGGTCGCCAGCCCCGTCGCCGAGCGCGCCGAGGAGGCCGGGATCGAGGTGCTCAAGCCCGTCAGGCCGCGCGAGGCGGACTTCCTGGCGCGGCTGCGGGAGATCGGCCCGGACTGCTGCCCGGTCGTCGCCTACGGGGCGCTGCTGCCCAAGACCGCGCTCGACGTACCCGCCCGCGGCTGGGTCAACCTCCACTTCTCGCTGCTGCCCGCCTGGCGCGGCGCGGCCCCCGTACAGCACGCGATCATGGCCGGGGACGAGGTGACCGGTGCGTCGACCTTCCTGATCGAGGAGGGGCTCGACTCCGGCCCGGTGTACGGCGTGCTCACCGAGGAGGTACGGCCCACCGACACCAGCGGTGACCTGCTCACCCGGCTGGCGTTCGCCGGTGCGGGACTGCTCGTCGCGACCATGGACGGCATCGAGGACGGCACGCTGCACGCCGTGCCGCAGCCCGCCGATGGCGTCACCCTCGCACCGAAGATCACCGTCGAGGACGCCCAGTTGCAGTGGTCCGCCCCCGCCCTGCGCGTCGACCGGGTGGTGCGCGGCTGCACGCCCGCGCCCGGGGCATGGACGCTGTTTCGCGGGGAACGGCTGAAGCTGATCCAGGCCGCGCCCGTGCTGGACCGTGCCGATCTGGCGCCCGGCGAGCTGTCGGCGGCCAAGAACAATGTGTACGTGGGCACCGGATCGCACGCCGTCGAGCTGCTCTGGGTCCAGCCGCAGGGCAAGAAGCCCATGCGGGCCGCGGACTGGGCCCGTGGGGTGCGGATCGTCCACGGCGAGCTGCTGGGCAGCTGACGGAATCCGGGGCCGGGGCGGCGACGTACGCTGGGAGGGTTCGCCCTCTCACCATCAGCGGAGCACCTTTCACGTGAACGACCAGCAGCGTCGCCGTCCCGCCAAGCCGCATCGCCGCCCCCAGAAGGACCCCGTCCGGTTCCTCGCCTTCGAAGCGCTCAGGGCCGTCGACGAACGCGATGCGTACGCCAACCTCGTCCTGCCCCCGCTGCTGAAGAAGGCCCGCGCCAAGGGCGACTTCGACAACCGGGACGCGGCTCTGGCGACCGAGCTGGTCTACGGGACGCTGCGCCGCCAGGGCACGTACGACGCGATCGTCGCGGCCTGCATCGACCGGCCGCTGCGCGAGGTCGACCCGCCGGTCCTGGACGTGCTCAACATGGGCGTGCACCAGCTGCTCGGCACTCGCATCCCCACCCACGCCGCGGTCTCCGCCAGTGTGGAACTGGCCCGGGTGGTGCTCGGCGAGGGCCGGGCCAAATTCGTCAACGCCGTCCTTCGCAAGGTCTCAGCGGACGACCTCGACGGCTGGGTGGCGCGCGTCGCCCCGTCGTACGACGAGGACGCCGAGGACCACCTCGCCATCGTGCACTCGCATCCGCGGTGGGTCGTGTCCGCCCTCTGGGACGCGCTGGGCGGCGGCCGCGCCGGGATCGAGGACCTCCTCGAAGCGGACAACGAGCGGCCCGAGGTCACCCTGGTCGCCCGCCCCGGCCGCTCCACCACCGACGAGCTGCTCACCGCTCTCGGCGACGAGAACGGCCTGCCCGGCCGCTGGTCGCCCTATGCCGTACGGATGGCCGAGGGCGGCGAGCCCGGCGCCCTGTCCGCCGTGCAGGACGGCCGCGCCGGAGTCCAGGACGAGGGCAGCCAGCTGGTGGCCACCGCCCTCGCCAACGCACCGCTGGAGGGCCGCGACACCAGGTGGCTCGACGGTTGCGCCGGGCCGGGCGGCAAGGCCGCGCTGCTCGCGGCCCTCGCCGCCGGACGCGGCGCCGCCCTCCTCGCCGCCGAGAGGCAGCCGCACCGGGCCCGCCTCGTCGAGCGCGCGCTGGCCGGCAACCCCGGCCCGTACCAGGTCATCACCGCCGACGGCACCCGCCCGCCGTGGCAGCCCGGCACCTTCGACCGCATCCTGATGGATGTGCCCTGTTCGGGCCTCGGCGCGCTGCGCCGCCGCCCCGAGGCGCGCTGGCGGCGCCGCCCGGAGGACCTGGAGAGCTTCGCACCGCTGCAACGCGGTCTGCTGCGCGAGGCGTTGAAGGCGGTACGGGTCGGCGGCATCGTCGGTTACGCGACCTGCTCACCGCATCTCGCGGAGACCCGGGTCGTCGTCGAGGACGTGCTCAAGGGCCGTGGCGGCCAGCCCGTCGAGGCGGAGTGGGTCGACGCCCGCCCGCTGATGCAGGGAGTCCCGGCGCTGGGCGACGGCCCCGACGTCCAGCTGTGGCCGCATCTGCACGGCACGGACGCGATGTACCTGGCCCTGCTGCGCCGCACCGCCTGAGGCAGCGGGCCCGCCCGGCGCGGGCCGATACGCCCGGATCGCGAGGTCGCTGAGGCCCGGAATCGGCGAACCGTAATGATCCCGTGAGGCTTTGGCCCGCACCGGGGCGGGGAAGTGGCGCGGAACATGGCACGCTTGGCACATGGCCCAGATCAACCCCAGCATCCTGTCCGCCGATTTCGCCCGTCTCGCCGAGGAGGCGAAGGCGGTCGAAGGCGCCGACTGGCTCCATGTCGATGTCATGGACAACCACTTTGTGCCCAATCTGACCCTCGGCGTGCCCATCGTGGAATCGCTCAGCCGGGCGACGGACACCCCGCTGGACTGCCATCTGATGATCGAGGACCCGGACCGCTGGGCGCCGCAGTACGTCGACGCGGGCGCCGGTTCCGTCACCTTCCACGTGGAGGCCGCGGCGGCCCCCGTACGGCTGGCGCGGGAGATCCGGGCCAAGGGCGCGCGTGCCTCCATGGCGCTCAAGCCCGCGACGCCCATCGAGCCGTACGAGGACCTGCTCCCCGAGCTCGACATGCTGCTGATCATGACGGTGGAGCCGGGCTTCGGCGGCCAGGCCTTCCTCGACATCATGCTGCCGAAGATCCGCCGCACCCGTGAGCTGATCTCCAAGCACGGCCTCGAACTGTGGCTCCAGATCGACGGCGGCGTCTCCGAGTCCACGATCGAGCGGTGCGCCGAGGCCGGTGCGGATGTGTTCGTCGCGGGTTCGGCGGTGTACGGGGCCGAGGACCCGGCCGAGGCGGTGCGGGCGCTGCGGGCCAAGGCGGAGGGGGCCACCGCGTCGGCGGCCTGGGCGTGCCGCCACTGAAGCCGGAACCCACACCGGCCTCCGGTTGCGGGTCGGTCCGGCCAAGGGCAGATGAACGCGGTCCGACGGGACCGATCAAGGGGCGCCGGATCTGACAGGATGAACGGCGTATCGAGAGTGTGAACAGCAGTGAGGAGATCGCGGTGTCTGCAATGTCGGCGGGACGGTCCGCCCTGCGGATGGGGCCCGCGGAGCTGGTGCAGGCGGCGGCCATGGCCCGCCGCTTCTACCTCGAAGGAAAGTCGAAGATCCAGATCGCCGAGGAGTTCGGCGTCAGCCGCTTCAAGGTGGCCCGGGTCCTGGAGACGGCTCTTGAGCGCGACCTCGTACGGATCGAGATCCGCGTCCCCGCCGAGCTGGACGCCGAGCGCTCCGACGCGCTCCGGGCCCGCTACGGGCTGCGTCACGCGGTCGTCGTCGAGTCCCCTGCCGAGGAGCAGGACGACGCGCCCGACCCGGAGAACCTGGGTGAGGTCGCGGCCGATCTCCTCGGTGAACTGGTGAACGAGGGCGATGTGCTCGGCCTGGCCTGGGGCCGCTCCACCATTCACATGGCGGCGGCTCTGGACCGGCTGCCGCCGTGCACGGTCGTGCAGCTCACCGGGGTGTACGACGCCGGTACGGCCGAGCGCGGCTCGGTCGAGGCGGTCCGGCGGGCCGCCCAGGTGGCCGGTGGCGAGGCCCACCCGATCTATGCGCCGATGCTGCTGCCCGACCCGGCCACGGCCGCCGCGCTGCGCCACCAGACCGGTATCGCCCGCGCCTTCGAGTACTTCGACAAGGTCACGGTGGCCGCGGTGTCCATCGGCTCCTGGGAGCCCGGCATCTCCACCGTCCACGACATGCTCACGGACGAAGAGCGGGCGCACTACGCCTCGCTCGGCGTCGCCGCCGAGATGTCCGCGCACCTCTTCGACACGGAGGGCCGGCGGGTCGGCCGGGACCTGGGGGAGCGGTGCATCACGGTCGAGGCCGACCGGCTGCGCCGGATCCCCGAGGTGGTGGCGATCGCCGGCGGCCAGCGGAAGGCCGCGGCGATCGGGGCGGTGCTGCGGTCCGGGCTCGTCACCAGCCTGGTGACGGACACCGCGGCGGCCGAGTATCTGCTGACCGAGTCGGCGGCGCCGCGTCGGCCGGCGCTGGAGCGGGCGGACCCGGACGGGAACTGAGCGGACGCCGGTGCGGGCGGCGCAGTGAACGGCCCGGACAGCGGGAGCGCTGCCCGGGCGGTGTCCGGCCCGCGGTGGTTCAGTCCTGGGCCATGCCCAGGACCGTTGCCTCCAGGTACTCCTCCGGTTCCTCGTACTGGCTCACGTCGGCCGGGTTGTAGCGGGGGGTCTGCCGTGACCAGTCCAGGTTGCCGCGCATCCAGCTGCGCATCCCGTCCAGATACGGCGCGAGCATCCACGACAGCTGCGGGTACGCGGCCAGCAGCTCGGCCTCGGCAGTGAGGAACCGCTCCGTCTCCGTGGCGATCTCCGCGCAGACGTGTTCAAGCGCCCGCTGCTTGCCGTAGCCGCGGTGGTGCCGGACCAGATGGACGAGATTGTGGATCTCGCCGAGCACCTGCTCCTTCTCGTACGAGTACACGTCATTGGCCCAGCACACGACATTGCACGACGCCTCCAGCGCGGTGATGAACCGGGCGTCGTTGTGGATCGACTCGGGGGCCTCGATCCCGGCCACGATCTCTATCAGGTCCATGCAGACGTGTATCGCACCGGTGTGGCGCCGCTTGGCGATGTACGTCTCCTCGGACGGCACCACCCCCGCCTCCCGGTTACCGGCCTCCCACGTGGTGGCCGTCGTGAGATACGTGGTGAGGTGCCAGCCGAACCGGGTGCGCCAGTGTGCGGCCGCGGTCGGTGTCGTCCGTTCCCATAGATCGACCAGGGCGACCACTGCGGCGGGGAGCTCCTCGTCCGCCAGATGGCCGGTACCCGCGCCCTCGATCACGGAACGCATCACCGCGACCACGTCCCGCACCCGCTCCGGGCTGCGCCCGAGCTGTCCGTCGTCGAGCTGATCGTCGACGAGAAACAGCCATACGAACCAGTCGGCGACGAGGTCGAGATTCCTGCTGTCGGCGGTCGGATACACCATGCCGACGAAGGCCCCGAAGTCTGCCTGCTCGAAGCGCTCCCTGGCCGAATCACGGTGTACCAGACCGGTGTTGCGGGTCCATGTGTCCAGGTGGACCCGGGTGTGCCCGACGTGCGGATTTGTCCGCTGGGGGAACGGGCAGTAGATGTCCGGCAGTTCGCTCTCCACGGGTGGGTCGTGATCCTCTCCGGTCGTACGTGTCACGGAAGTTGTGACCATCCGCCTATTCCTCCGGGGTGTATTCGGGACCCACGGGACCTGCGGATTTGAAGCTACCTGACCCCTTGTCACCAGGTCCAGGGAAGATGATCGCGAATGATTCGGATGGCGTGGGGGTAGGGTCCGTGGGCAAGGCGGGTTCCACTTGCCCGGGACTCCCGTCCGCTCTCTTGTAGGAACATATGAACGCGGGAGTCGTTTGCTGTGCCTTCGTGGAGGCGACCTGCTCCGTTTCCTATGAAAAAATGAGCGTTATGCGTTTTCTTGAGCCCGGTACTGGTCGCTACACAGACTCCCCCTCGGTCCCGTACGACCTCACGTACGACGATGTCTTCATGGTTCCGGGCCGTTCGGCGGTCGGTTCCCGCCAGGGTGTCGATCTCTCCTCGCCCGACGGCAGCGGCACCACCATCCCGCTCGTCGTGGCGAACATGACGGCCATCGCGGGCCGCCGGATGGCCGAAACCATCGCCCGCCGCGGCGGGCTCGTCGTCATCCCTCAGGACATCCCGATCGATGTCGTCACCGATGTCGTCTCCTGGGTGAAAACGCGCCACCTCGTGCTCGACACCCCGATCGTGCTGGCCCCCGGCCAGACGGTCGCCGACGCCCTGTCCCTGCTGCCGAAGCGTGCGCACGGCGCGGGCGTCGTCGTCGACGAGGAGCACCGGCCCCTCGGTGTCGTCACCGACCACGACCTGACCGGCGTCGACCGCTTCACCCAGCTCTCCGAGGTCATGTCCAGGGACCTGGTGCTGCTCGACGCGGACATCGACCCGCGCGACGCGTTCAACAAGCTCGACGGCGCCCACCGCAAGCTCGCCCCCGCGGTCGACGCGGACGGCCGGCTCGTCGGCATCCTCACCCGAAAGGGCGCACTGCGCGCCACTCTGTACACCCCCGCCACCGACGCCGCCGGCAAGCTGCGGATCGCCGCCGCCGTGGGGATCAACGGCGATGTCGCGGGCAAGGCCAAGCAGCTCCTCGACGCGGGCGTCGACACGCTCGTCGTGGACACCGCCCACGGTCACCAGGAATCCATGATCAGCGCGGTCCGGGCGGTCCGGGCGCTCGACCCGCAGGTGCCGATCGTCGCGGGCAACATCGTCGCCGCCGAGGGTGTGCGCGACCTCATCGAGGCCGGTGCGGACATCATCAAGGTCGGTGTCGGCCCCGGCGCCATGTGCACCACCCGGATGATGACCGGCGTCGGCCGGCCGCAGTTCTCCGCCGTCCTGGAGTGCGCCGCCGAGGCGAAGAAGTACGGCAAGCACGTCTGGGCCGACGGCGGTGTCCGGCACCCGCGCGATGTCGCCATGGCGCTCGCCGCGGGCGCGTCCAACGTGATGATCGGCTCCTGGTTCGCCGGTACGTACGAGTCGCCCGGCGACCTCCAGCAGTCCGCCGACGGCCGCTTCTACAAGGAGTCCTTCGGCATGGCGTCCGCGCGCGCCGTGAAGAACCGCACGTCGGACGAGTCGGCGTACGACCGCGCCCGCAAGGCGCTCTTCGAGGAGGGCATCTCCACCTCGCGGATGTTTCTCGACCCCACCCGGCCCGGCGTCGAGGACCTGATCGACTCGATCATCGCGGGCGTCCGCTCCTCCTGCACCTATGCCGGCGCGGCCTCCCTGGAGGAGTTCGCCGAGAAAGCGGTCGTCGGGGTGCAGAGCGCCGCCGGTTACGCCGAGGGCAAGCCGCTGCACGCCAGCTGGAGTTGATCCCGCAGTCCCGCAGTCCGGTGACCCTGCAATACCGTTGCCCCTCACGGCCTTTCGTGCCGTGAGGGGCGCCGGTGCGTCCGGGCGTAGTCGCGGGGCGTCGAGGATGTCCGGTTCCTGCCTCCGGATACCCTGGTGATCCGCTTCAACCCCATTGAAATGTAAGTAATATGAAGCGCAATCAGCTGCCCGCCTCTCTGCGGTAAGGGATCTCATGTCCTTCTTCACCGACCTGGCCCATCAGTACATCGACGGAGAGTGGAGGCCGGGCAAGGGCTCCTGGGACATCATCGACTTCAACCCGTACAGCGGGGAGAAGCTCGCCTCGATCACCGTCGCCACGGCCGAGGAGGTGGACGGGGCGTACAAGTCCGCCGAGGCCGCCCAGCGGGCGTGGGGCGACACCAACCCGTACGCCCGTCGGCAGGTACTGGAGCGGGCGCTGCGCGTCGTCGAGGAGCGCGAGCCCGAGATCAGCGACGCGATCGTCGCGGAGCTGGGCGGCACCCGGCTGAAGGCGGCCTTCGAGCTGCACCTCGCCAAGGAGTTCCTGCGGGAGGCGATCCAGCTCGCGCTGCGGCCCACCGGACAGATCCTGCCCTCGCCGACCGAGGGCAAGGAGAACCGCGTCTACCGGGTGCCCGTCGGCGTCGTCGGTGTCATCAGCCCTTTCAACTTCCCCTTCCTGCTGTCCCTGAAGTCGGTCGCGCCCGCCCTGGCGCTCGGCAACGCCGTGGTGCTCAAGCCGCACCAGAACACCCCGGTCTGCGGCGGCACGCTGGTGGCGAAGGTGTTCGAGGAGGCCGGGCTGCCGGCCGGGCTCCTGAACGTCGTGGTCACCGACATCGCCGAGATCGGTGACGCACTGCTGGAGCACCCCATTCCGCAGGTCATCTCCTTCACCGGTTCGGACAAGGTGGGACGGCACGTCGCCACGGTGTGCGCGGCGCACCTCAAGCGTGCCGTTCTCGAACTCGGCGGCAACAGCGCGCTCATCGTCCTCGACGACGCCGATCTGGACTACGCCGTGGACGCGGCCGTCTTCAGCCGGTACGTGCACCAGGGCCAGGTCTGCATGGCCGCGAACCGCATCCTGGTCGACCGGGCGGTGGAGAAGGAGTTCACCGAGAAGTTCGTCGCCAAGGTCGCCTCGTTGCGGGTCGGTGACCCCGCCGACCCGCAGACCGTGATCGGCCCGCTGATCAACTCCTCGCAGGCGGACGCGATTTCCTCGCTCGTCGACCAGGCCGTCGAGGCCGGTGCGACGGCCCTGCTGCACGGGCGGGCCGACGGCAATCTGGTGAGCCCGTCCGTGCTGACCGGGCTGGCCGCCGATTCCCCCGTACTGTCCCAGGAGATCTTCGGGCCGGTCGCGCTCCTCGTGCCGTTCGACGGTGAGGACGAGGCGGTACGGATCGCCAACGACACCCCGTACGGCCTGAGCGGTGCGGTGCACACGGGCGACATCGAGCGCGGCGTACGGGTCGGGCAGCGCATCCACACCGGCATGATCCACATCAACGACGGCACGGTCCACGACGAGCCCATCGTCCCCTTCGGCGGCGAGAAGAGCTCGGGCCTCGGCCGGCTGAACGGCGAGTCGATGGTCGAGGCCTTCACCACGCAGAAGTGGATCTCGGTGCAGCACGGCAGGTCGCAGTTCCCGTTCTGACCCGTCGCCGCACGCGGTGAGCGTGCGCGCCCGGCCGGGCGGGGCCATGGTCTACTTCGGGGGCGGCACCCTGCCGCCCCCGACGTCGGCCATCGCAGAGAAGTGAACCGCCCGAAGTGCGCCTGAACGACCTCGACGAACGCATCGTCCACGCCCTCGCCGAAGACGCCCGACGCTCCTACGCGGACATCGGCGCGATCATCGGCCTGTCCGCCCCCGCCGTGAAACGCCGCGTGGACCGGCTGCGCGCCGAGGGCGCGATCACGGGCTTCACGGTGCGGGTGGACCCGGCGGCGCTGGGGTGGGAGACCGAGGGGTACATCGAGATCTACTGCAGCCGCAATACGTCGCCGGAGGCGATCAAGCAGGGGCTTGCGCGGTATCCGGAGATCGCTTCGGCGTCCACTGTGACGGGGGAGGCCGATGCGATCGTGCAGGTCTTCGCCGCGGACATGCGTCACTTCGAGCAGGTGCTCGAACGGATTGCCGGTGAGCCGTATGTGGAGCGGACGAAGTCCGTGCTGGTGCTTTCGCCGCTGTTGCGGCGGTATTCGTCGGGGTCGCCGGAGTAGGGGAGGGCCGGGTGGTCGCCGTGGGTGGGTGAGATGGGGGTCACCTTTCTGGCCTGCTGATATGCGGTGCGCAATGAATCGCCGTCTCCGGGCGTCGGGGCGCAATGGATCGACGGTGGACGCGCAACGGTCGCGCCTTGTCCGGTTCCGGTGGCGGACCGTACCGTCGTTACGTCCCCGCCCCGCCCGCACCGCCCGAGGTCAGCCATGCCGCCGTTGCGTACCGCCCTGCTCCAGAGCTCCGGACGACCCGGGCATGTGGACGAGAACATCAAGGCGCTCGACGAGGCCGCGCGGCGGGCCGCGGATGCCGGGGTCCGGCTGCTGGTCTGCCCCGAGCTGTTCCTGACCGGCTACGCGATCGGAACGGATGTGCCCCGGCTGGCCGAGCCGGCCGACGGGCCCTCTGCCCGGGCCGTCGCCGAGATCGCCGCACGGCACGGGCTCGCGGTGCTCTACGGTTACCCGGAGCGTGCGGGCGAGCAGATCTTCAACGCCGCCCAGCTCATCGGGCCGGACGGGGCGGCGCTCGCGAACTACCGCAAGACCCATCTCTTCGGCTGCTTCGAGCAGGAGTGGTTCACCCCGGGCGAGCAGACCGTCGTCCAGGCCGAGCTGGACGGCGTACGCATCGGGATCATGATCTGCTACGACGTCGAGTTCCCGGAGAACGTCCGCTCGCACGCCCTCGCGGGCACCGATCTGCTCCTGGTGCCCACCGCGCAGATGCACCCCTTCCAGTTCGTCGCCGAGTCCGTCGTGCCGGTCCGTGCCTTCGAGAGCCAGATGTACGTCGCGTACGTCAACAGGACTGGCCCGGAGGGCGAGTTCGAATTCATCGGGCTGAGCTGCCTGGCCGGTCCCGACGGTACCGTCCGCACCCGCGCAGGACGCGGTGAGGAACTGGTCATCGGCACGGTCGACCCCGAGTTCCTGAGCGCGTCGCGCGCCGCCAACCCGTATCTGCACGACCGTCGCCCCGGTCTGTACGGCTCCCTCGTCTGAGCCCGCCACCCCCTCGTCCCACCTTTTTTCGTGCAAGGAGTCCGTACCCCATGACGTCCACGGTGCCCAATGCCGTCCAGCACACCGACGCCGCCGAGCCCATCACCATGTTCGGGCCGGACTTCCCCTACGCGTACGACGACTTCCTGGCGCACCCCGCGGGGATCGGGCAGATACCGGCGACCGAGCACGGCAGCGAGGTCGCCGTCATCGGTGGCGGGCTCTCCGGGATCGTCGCCGCGTACGAGCTGATGAAGATGGGGCTCAAGCCCGTCGTCTACGAGGCCGACGAGATCGGCGGCCGGCTGCGTACCGTCGGATTCGAGGGCTGCGACCCGCAGCTCAGCGCGGAGATGGGCGCGATGCGCTTCCCGCCGTCCTCCACCGCGCTCCAGCACTACATCGATCTGGTCGGTCTGGAGACGAAGCCGTTCCCCAACCCGCTCTCCCCGGCCACCCCGTCGACCGTCGTCGACCTCAAGGGCGAGTCGCACTACGCGGAGACCATCGCCGATCTGCCGCAGGTCTACCGCGATGTGATGGACGCCTGGAACCGGTGTCTGGAGGAGGGTGCGGACTTCTCCGACATGAACCGGGCGATGCGCGAGCGCGACGTCCCGCGCATCCGGGAGATCTGGGCGAAGCTCGTCCAGAGGCTCGACAACCAGACCTTCTACGGATTCCTCTGCGACTCCGACGCCTTCAAGTCCTTCCGGCACCGTGAGATCTTCGGCCAGGTCGGCTTCGGCACCGGCGGCTGGGACACCGACTTCCCCAACTCCATCCTGGAGATCCTGCGCGTCGTCTACACCGAGGCGGACGACCACCACCGGGGCATCGTCGGCGGCAGCCAGCAGCTCCCGCTGCGGCTCTGGGACCGCGAACCGCAGAAGATCGTCCACTGGCCGCTCGGCACCTCGCTGTCCTCGCTGCACGACGGCGAGCCGCGCCCCGCCGTGACCCGGCTGCACCGCACCGCAGGAAACCGGATCACCGTCACCGACGCCACCGGAGACATCCGCACCTACCCCGCCGCGATCTTCACCGGGCAGTCCTGGCTGCTGCTCTCGAAGATCGACTGCGACGACGCGCTCTTCCCGATCGACCACTGGACGGCGATGGAGCGCACCCACTACATGGAGTCGTCCAAGCTCTTCGTCCCCGTCGACCGGCCGTTCTGGCTCGACAAGGACGAGACCACCGGGCGGGACACCATGTCGATGACCCTCACCGACCGGATGACCCGGGGGACTTATCTCCTGGACGACGGGCCCGACAGGCCCGCCGTCATCTGCCTCTCGTACACCTGGTGCGACGACAGCCTGAAGTGGCTGCCGCTCTCCCCGAACGAGCGCATGGACGTCATGCTCAAGTCGCTCGGCGAGATATACCCGGACGTCGACATCAGAAAGCACATCATCGGTAACCCGGTGACGGTCTCGTGGGAGAACGAGCCCTGGTTCATGGGTGCGTTCAAGGCCAATCTGCCGGGTCACTACCGCTACCAGCGGCGGCTGTTCACCCACTTCATGCAGGACCGGCTGCCCGCCGACCGGCGGGGTCTGTTCCTCGCGGGCGACGACATCTCCTGGACGGCCGGATGGGCCGAGGGCGCCGTACAGACCGCGCTGAATGCTGTGTGGGGTGTGATGGCCCAGTTCGGCGGTGCGACCGATGCGACGAACCCCGGCCCCGGCGATGTCTTCGACGAGATCGCCCCGGTCGAACTGCCGGAGGACTGAGGCCCGTTCGGGGTCAGGCGGGCCGGCAGACGTTGCGCTGCCGGCCCAGGCCCGCGATCTCGGTCTCCATCACATCGTCCGGTCCCAGGTAGGGGAAGCGGCCGGACAGGGCCACCCCCTGCGGGGTGCCGGTGTTGATGATGTCGCCCGGATCCAGCACCAGATACTGCGACAGATGGTGCACCAGATGCGCCACGCTGAAGATCATGTCCGCGGTGCTGGAGTCCTGCCGCGGCTCCCCGTTCACATGACTGCGCAGCCGCAGCCGCTGCGGGTCACCGACCTCGTCGGCCGTCACCAGCACCGGGCCCAGAGGGTTGAACGTGGCGCAGCTCTTGCCCTTGGACCACTGGCCGCCCGACTCCTCCAGCTGGAACGCGCGCTCGGAGACGTCGTTGCTGACGGCATAGCCCGCGATGTGCGCGGCGGCGTCGGCGGGGGAGTCCAGGTAGGAGGCGCGGCGGCCGATGACGACGGCCAGCTCCACCTCCCAGTCCATCTTCCTGGAGCCGCGCGGGATCAGTACGTCGTCGTACGGGCCGACGATCGTGTTCGGCGACTTGTAGAAGAGGATCGGCCGCTCGGGCGGCTCGGCGCCCGACTCCGCCGCATGGGCGGCGTAGTTCTGGCCGATGCAGAGCAGGGCGGAGGGGCGGGCCACCGGGGCGCCGATCCGCTGACCGGTGATGTCGATCCCGGGGAGGGCCGGCTCGGCCGGGATCAGGCGCGGATTGCCGGCGAGCGCGGCGAGGAACGCGCCGTCGATGTCGTGGGTGATGTCGGACAGGTCGTGGTGACGGCCCTCGGGGCAGACGGCAACGGGGCGCTCATGGCCCGGCTCGCCGATGCGCATCAGTCGCATGACGGTCGAATCTCCTGACGGGTACGGGGGTCGGGGAGGGCGGGGCGGGGCCCTCCGAGGCGCTAGTGCAGCCGGGCGAGGGCGTCGGCGGTGACGGCGTGGACCGGGGGGCGTCCGGCGAGCAGTCGCAGCACCTCGTCGACGGCGCTCCTGCCGAGCCGCTGCCGGCATTCGACACTGCCCGCCGCCTGGTGCGGGGTGAGCAGCACATTCGGCAGGGAGCGGAAGGGATGACCGGCGGGCAGCGGCTCGGCGTCGAAGACATCGATCGCCGCGTCCAGGCGGCCCGACGCCAGTTCGGCCAGGAGCGCGTCCTCGTCGACCAGCCACGACCTGGCCGTGTTCACCAGACCCGCCCCGTCCGGCATCAGCGCCAGCTCCTGGGCGCCGAGCATGTGGTGGGTCTCCTCGGTGACCGGCGCGTGCACGGCCACGATCCTGCTGCGCGACAGCAGGGTCCGAAGCGGCACGGAACTCACGCCGAGCGCCTCGGCGTCCGCCGCGGACAGACACGGGTCGGTGACGCTGACCCGCGCCCCCATCGCCCGCACCAGGGCGATGTAGGCGCGTCCGGTGCGGGACGCGCCGATCACGCCGATCTCGCTGCCGTGGATCTCATGGCGCGGCGGGGCCTCGCTCGCCGCCGCCCACTCCAGCCCGCCGCGCAGCGCGTGGTCGAAGCGCTGGATGCGGTGGAGCAGCGAGAGCGTGAAGGCGAGAGCCACCTCGGCGACCGGGCGGGCCATCTCGTCACCCGCCTGGGTGACGAGGATGCCCCGACGGAACACCTCCTCGGTGACGTACGGCGCGACCGCCGATCCGGTGTGTGCCACCAGCTCCAACCGGTCCGCCGACGCCAGGAGTCCGGCATCCACCCTGGGCGCCCGCCAGGCGGTGATCAGCGCGCGGGCGCCGGGCAGCGCCGCGGCCACCGCCGCCCGGTCGGCGTGGTCGTCCAGGACCGTCAGCTCCGCCGCCCGCTCCAGCTCCCGCCACACCTCGGCGGTGAAGAACTGGGCCCGCAGGCCCGGCGGTACGGCGACGACCACCCGGGAGCGGTCGCCAGGATCAGGAGAGCCAGTCATCGAGGTGCTCCGCAACGAAGGCGTCATCGGTCAGCCAAGGGTAGGCCGCGGCCACCCGGCTGATCTCCTCGGCCTGTCCGGGAGAGAGCGTCTCGGCCGGATCCAGGCACCGGATGTTCGCCAACAGGCCCTGGCGGTGCAGCACTTCGTGCACCCCGGCGATGCAGCCGCGGAACGCCCCGCGCACATCGAAGACCGCGCTGTTGGCATCGGTCAGCTCGCAGCGGCGCGCCAGGCAGCGCACCATCGCCTCGTGATCCCCGCCGCGCGCCCTGCGTATGTCGTCGAGGAGTGTCACCGCGGAACTCGTCCACACGGCCCACTGGCCGAGGAGGCCGCCCGCGAACCAGCGCGGTGTGCCGCCCGCCGTCGCGTACGGGGTGAGCAGATCACCGATGATGTCGTCGTCGTTGCCGGTGTACAGCGCCACCTCGCCGGCCCGGTCCGCGGCGGCCACCGCCCGTACGACATCGGCGGTGCGGTACCGGTCGAACGGGGCGATCTTCACCGCGACCGTGCTCGGCAGATCGGCGAACGCGGACCAGAAGCCCGGCGACAAGTAGCGTCCGCCGACGGCCTCCTGGAGATAGAAGCCGATCACCGGCAGCACCTCGCCGACCGCCCGCGCCCGCTCCAGCAGACCCTTCTCGTCCGCACCGGGCACGGCCGGGCTGAGCAGCACGGCGTCATAGCCGAGCGCGGCGGCGGTCTCGGCCTCTCCGACGGCCTGAGCCGTGTATCCGCAGACTCCGGCGACCTTGATGAACGGACGGCCGGCCTCGGCGTCGATCGTCTCGGCGGCGATCTCCAGCACCGGCCGGAACAGACCGACCTGCGGCTCGCGGATCTCGAACTGGGTGGTGTGTACGGCGACGGCCACCCCGCCTGCGCCCGAGGCGAGGTAGTAGCGGGTCAGCGCCCGCTGCCGCCGCTCGTCGAAGGAGCCGTCGGCGTGCAGGGCGAGCGGATGCGCGGGAATCACCGCACCGCGGGCGAGCAGGTCCAGTGCGGGGGTGGACAGGAGGGAGGGAATGGACATGGAGTGGATCAGAACCTTCCGTCACGGACCTGGAACTTGGTGGGCTTGCCGGACAGTGGCAGCCCGCGGCGCAGCCAGTCGGCCTGCCACTCGACGAGGGTGCGCAGGGCGACGTCCGGGTAGCCGAAGAGGGCGTGGCAGCGGCTCGCGTCGGAGAGCAGCGCGGTGGGCGCCTCCTCGCCCGCGAGGACCGGCTCGCGGTCGAACTCCTCACCGAACCAGCGGGCGATGCGGCGCACCGAGGCGGTCTCCGGACCGGTGAGGTTGAGGGTGAACGCCTCGCCGTCGGTGGCGTGCAGCAAGGAGCGCAGGGCGACCTCATTGGCGTACCCCTGCCACACCACGTTGGCATGACCGGTCGTCACATCGACGGGTTCGCCCGCCTGTACGCGGTATGCGATGTCGGCGAGGACGCCGTAGCGCAGATCCACCGCGTAGTTGAGGCGGATGTTGGCGACCCTGGTGCCACGGGTCAGTGCCGCATGGCCGAAGATCCGCTCGCGGCCGAGGCACGACATGGCGTACTCGCCGACCGGGCCGACCGGGTCGGACTCGGTGCAGCCGCCGCAGGAGACCGGCACCAGTGGATACACATTGCCGGTGGAGAACGCGGCGATCCGCGCCTCGGGCCAGCGGCGCACCACCCGGTCCGGCAGTGCGGCGTTCACCGCCCAGGCGTGCGAAGGCGCCCCGGCGGAACCGAACTTGGCACCGACCATGAAGACGATGTTTCCCGCGTCCGGCAGTTCGGCCGGATCGGCGGCCGGGTCCATCAGGTCGAAGGCGACGGTGGAGACCCCGGCGGCCTCCAGCGCGTCGGCGGCGGACCTGTCGGACCAGCGGGAGACCGCGTACACGGTTACATCCGTACGGTCCGCCGCGTCCAGCGCCCGCCGGGCCAGCCGGCAGAGGCTGGGGCCCATCTTGCCGCCGGCGCCGAGCACCAGCAGATCGCCTTCGAGGCGGCCGAGGTCGGCGACGAGCGCGGGGGAGGGGGTGGCGAGCCGCTCTTCCAGAGCGGCCTCATCGGTGAACATTCCTGGCTATCCCTTGATTCCGGACGCGGTGACGCCCTCGGTGAAGTAGCGCTGGCCCACCATGTACGCGGCGAAGATGGGCACGAACGCGATGACGGAGCCGGAGAGCACCACATTGAGCGGCACGTTCTGCTGCTGGAGCGAGGCGATGCCGACGGTGAGGGTGCGCATGTCGGTGGACTGGCCGATGACCAGCGGCCACAGGAAGTCGTTCCAGTGCCACAGGAAGACGAAGACGCCGAGCGTGGCGAGGATCGGTTTCAGCAGCGGCAGCACGATCCGGTGGAAGATCTGCCACTCGTTGCAGCCGTCGAGCCGGGCGGCCTCGAAGAGTTCGTCCGGCAGTCCCTGGATGAACTGCCGCATCAGGAACACCGCCTGGGCGTTGGCCAGGGTCGGCACGATCAGACCCCAGTACGTGTCCACGCCGCCCAGCTTCGCGATCATCGCGAACGTCGGGATCATCGTGACGTGGTACGGGACCATCACCATCGACAGGAACGACCAGAACATCGTCTCCCGGCCCGGGAAGCGTTTCTTGGCGAAGGCGTATCCGGCGAGCGAGGCGAGCAGGAGCACGCCGACGACCGAGACGACCGAGTAGATCAGCGTGTTGACCAGCCAGCGCGGCACGTCCTGGGCGTTCATGACGGTGTCGTACGCCTCGCCGGTCAGCGGCCACGGCAGCAGACTGCCGGGGAACTCCACCGCCGCGGACGGCTTCAGGGAGAGCACGAGCATCGCGTAGAACGGGAAGACCGTCACGATCGCGGCCACCGTCAGCAGCGCGGCGCGGGCGATCCGTCCGGCCGGGGTGGGCCGCATGCCGTACGGGACGGTGTCCTTCCCGGCGAGCTTGCGCAGCCTGCGTCCGGCCCGGCGCACGGCCCGGTCGGGAGCCGCGGGAACCCTGCTCGCGGGCGGCGTCGCGGTCTCTGCGGGTGTGGCGGTCATGGTCACTGGTCCTTCCCGATCACGAGCCGCTGGATCACCGCGACCACCACGGTCAGCACGAAGAGCGCGACACCGATGGCGGAGGCGTAACCCAGGTCGAAGTACTTGAAGCCCGCGTCGTAGAGCTGGAAGACGAGCGTGTAACTCGCGTTGGCGGGGCCGCCCCCGGTCATCGTGTAGACCGCGTCGAAGACCTGGAACGAGGCCGTCGTCTCGATCACCGCGAGGAAGAACAGGGCGGGCTTGAGCTGCGGCAGCACGATGTGACGGAACCGCTGCCAGGGGCCCGCGCCATCGGTGAGCGCGGCCTCCTCCAGCTCGCGCGGGATGTCCTGCATTCGGGCCAGCAGGATGAGCATCCCGTAGCCGAAGCGGGACCAGACGCCGACGATCGCGAGCGCGGGCAGCACCAGCACGTCGTCGGAGAGCCAGGAGCCCTCGGACATCCCGAACCAGCCCATCAGGGTGGACCAGGGGCCGCCGGTCGAGAAGATCCAGACGAAGACGGTGGCGGCCAGCACCAGCGAGGTGACGACCGGCAGGAAGAACACCGACCGGAAGAACTTGGCGCCGCGGAACGCACGGCGGGTGACCAGCGCCAGGGACACCGACGCGATGAGGGTGCCCGGCACGGCGAGCACGGTGTAGAGGACGGTCACCTTCAGGGCCTGCCAGAACAGCGGGTCGTCCCACAGGCGGGTGAAGTTGTCGAGACCGATGAAGCTGCCGCCGCCGGTCAGCGAGTAGTCGGTGAAGCTCATCAGCACACCGGCGACGCCCGGACCGAACCGGAAGGCCAGGAAGAGCAGGAAACACGGAAGGACGAAGAGCAGGCCGATCCGGGCCTCGCGGCGTGCCTGCGGCCCGCTGCGACGGCCCCGGCGGGTGGGTTCCGCGACGACTGCCACGGGGATCTCCTTGCGGTACGGGGGAATTGCGGGGGAGAGGGTGCGGGGCCGGGGGCCGGGTGCGGCCGGACGCCGGCCCGCGGATGGATCAGTGGCCGAGCATCGCCTGCGCGGCCTTCTGCGCGGCGTTCAGCGCCTCCTGCGGGCTCTTCTTGCCCAGCAGCGCTGCCTGGATCTCCGGCGCGAGCACGCCCTGGACCTCACGGGCCTTTTCGTGCAGCGGGCCCACCGTCATGCTCGGCAGCGTCGCGCCGGCCGCCGTCTGCAGCGCGTCGTCCGGGTACGGGTCGCCGCCGGACCTGCGGGCCGGGAAGTAGCCCGCGGCCTTCTGCAGACCGGCCGCGTTCTTCGACTCGGCGACGAAGTTCAGCCAGTCGCCGGTGTTCTTCCTGTCGGCGCCCTTCAGCATCGACAGGGCGCCGACCGTGCCGTAGCCGACCGACTGAACGTCCTTCAGCGGCGGCTGGACGACGATGTTCTCCTTGCCCCAGAACGGCTCGACGTCCGCCGGGGTGTTCTGCCAGGTGCAGGCCACCTTGCCCTTGGCGGTCGGGGTCTGTTCCAGCTTGGGGGTGGTCGTGACCAGGTCCTTGTCGGTGTAGCCGCCGTCGACGAGCTTCCTCAGATACGTCAGGGCCTTGACGCCGGCCGCGTCGTTGAAGGTGACGTTCTTGCCGTCCTCGGAGAAGACGTCGCCGCCGGCCTGCCACAGCAACGGGTAGAAGGTCATGTTCAGCGTCTGCTGGGTGTCACCGCTGTAACTGGTGGCGTAGTAGCCCTTCTCCTTCAGCCTCGGGGCCAGCGCCTCCAGATCCGCCCAGCTCGTCGGGTAGTTCGTCTCGCCGATCGCGGCGAACACCCGCTTGTCGCAGATCAGCGGGTTGGCGCTGGTCAGGATCGGGGTGGCGAGCGCCTTGCCGTCGACCGTGACGGACTTCAGCGCGAAGTCCGTGTAGTCCGACGCGGCGTCGGCCGGCATGTACTCGTCGGCCGGGACGATGCTCCCGGCGTACTTCGGCAGCTGGTCCGGGATCAGATAGACCGCGTCCGGACCCTTGCCGGAGGCGATCGCGGTGGCCAGCGCGGTGTCGCGGTTGGCCCAGGGGAAGGTCTCCACCTTCACCGTGACGCCCGAGTGCTCCTTCTCGAACGCCTTGATCAGGCCGTCCCAGTACGCCTTGTTCTTGGCCTCGTCGAAGATGACCGGGTAGGTCCACATGGTGACGGTGTTGTCGTCGCCGCCGCTGCCGGAACAGCCGGCCAGCACACCGGCGGCGAGCGCGGTGGCCAGGACGGGGGCGGCAAGGGCACGCATTCTGGAACGGCGGGTGATCAGACGGGACATGAGGTGGTCCTCCGAGGACGTGAGGGTGGGGCGGGGAAGAGGGGGAGTCAGGTGGCCGGCACCGTCTGGACGGTGCCGGTGTGCCGGGCGCGTTCGGCGGCGAACGCCGCGAGATGACTGCCGAGCGAGGTGGCGGGACCGGAACGGACGGCTCCGGCGTCACCGGTGGCGACGGCGGTGACGAACGCCTCGACGAGTGCGGCGTCTCCGCCGCCGTGCCCGTCGGCCGCGTTCGAACCGGCCGCGCCGATTTCATGGACGGTGGACTCGCCGGTCCGGAAGTCCTGCACGGTGACCCGCTCACCGTCGCCGGTCAGCCAGCCGTGCGAGCCGAAGATCCGGGTCTGCCGATGCGTCTGCTCGGTGAACGCCACCATCTGGAAGGTCGCGGTCACCCCGTCCGTCAGCTGCATGGCGAGGACCTGGTGGTCGACCACGTCGTTGTCGCTGCGGTACACGCAGATGCCGTACGGCCCCTCGCGCAGCGCCTTGATGAGCCCTGCCTCGTCGGTCGCCCCGGTGACATGGGTGACCGGCCAGACCAAGCCCTTCTCGCGCAGCGTCGGCATGTACAGCTTCAGTGCGCTGTACGGGCAGCCGGACTCGACCGCACAGTCGAGGCAGCGCTCGGCGGAGTCGGCCGGGGCGTTCTCGGGCCGGAAGTGCTTCAGCCCGCCGAAGCTCGTGACCTGTTCGATCCGGCCGCCCATGACGTACGTGATCCAGTCCAGGTCGTGGCAGGACTTGGCGAGCAGCATCGGGGAGGAGTCCTTCTCGCTGCGCCACGGGCCGCGCACATAGCTGTGGGCGTAGTGCCACCAGCCGACCGGCTCCAGATGATCGAGGGAGACCAGCTGACCGAGCACACCGGAGTCCACGACCTCCTTCACCAGGTCGGTGTACGGGGTGTACCGCATGACGTGGCACACCGCGAACAGGACCCCGGCCCGCTCCACGCCCTCGACGATCCGCCGGGTCTCGTCCTCGGTCGGGGCGAGGGGCTTCTCGGCGAGGATCGCGTAACCGGCCTTCGCCAGGGCCAGCACCGGCTCCACATGGAAACGGTCCTGGGTGGCGACGATGACGGCGTCGGCGATGCGGCTGTCGGCGAGCGGCCGCCAGTCGTCGAACTCGACGGGTGCACCGGCGGCGGCCCGCGCCGCGGGGCGCGGATCGGCGACGGCCACCAGTTCGGCGCGCTCGGGGTGCGCCTTGATCCACTCGGCGTACGTCAGACCGCGGTTGCCGGCGCCGACGAGCGCGACCCGTACGGGCCGGCCGGTGATCGGGGTATGCGTGGACACGGGGAATCCCTGGTGCTCGTTGGGTCAGGGCCTATGTGGTCAAAAGCGCAGCGTGGCCGCGGTGTGGGCGACGCGGTCGCCCTCGTCGGGCAGCGCGGTGCGCTCGGTGCCGTCCTCGACGCAGCCGGTGTGCAGCAGATGGCTGGAGGTGCCGCCGAACGCCGTGGGCCGCAGTTCGAGCCGGCCGCCGGTGAAGGTGGAGCCGGTGGCCCGGTAGCGGTTGGGGCCCTCGGTGACCAGCACATGGGCGGTGTTCTGGGGCGCGGTCGAGTCGAGGCCGGTGAGCTGCCAGTCGACGGTACGCCCGGAGCCGGTACGGGCCAGCAGGGCGCCGTCCTTGTTGGTGCCGCTCAGCCGCGTGCCGTCGATGCGCAGCCGCTGGTCCTTCGCCGAGGTCAGCTTCAGACCGGTGTCGCGCAGTTCGCCGCCGAGCACGGTGATGTCGGTGTGCGCGAGCGCGACGGGGGCGGTGTCCTTGGAACCGGTCAAAGTGCACTGGTCCAGGACGAGCGGCCCGGTGCCGTTGAGTACCGCGCCGTCGACGCCCTTCAGCGTGCTGCGGTGCAGGGTGAGCGGGACGGTGACATTGGCCTGGGTGATCTCCGCGCCCGCCGCGAAGGCGAACGAGGAGTCGGCGATCACATTGGGGCGGGCGGACAGGTCGGATGCCCGGGAGACGATCAGCGGACCGGTGGCCGTGCAGCCGCGCATCTGTACACCGTCGGCGTTGACCCAGAGCATTCCGGAGCCGGAGAGGGACTTCTTGCCGATTACCAGCACGTCCTCCAGCGTCAGATCGGTGATCTTGACGCGGGCGACGAACCAGGAGCAGGCGTGCCGTCGTACGGTTATCCGCTTGGCTCTGCCGCCCCAGGCCGCACCGGAGTTGGCGAAGGTCATCAGGCCGGAGTTGCCAGTGTAGACGAGGTCGTGCTCGTACTGCCCGTGCGTCACGAACGGGCCCTGGTCGTCACCGTCGCCGTGGCAGTTGGTGACATAGCAGTAGGCGGAGGCCGTGAAGTCGTTGAGATGACGGGCGTTGGAGGTGTGACAGTCCTCCACGTGCCCGTACAGACAGTAGATCTGCTGGGTGAGATAGCCCGCGCCGCCGTACGTGACGGACTTCGGGTTGGTCAGCGAGCACTGCTCGGTGCGGAAGTACGTGCACCAGCGGCGCATCACCACCGGCCAGAAGGTGCCGACGGCCTCGATCCCGGAGACGTCGCAGCGCACCGCGTACTCGTACGCGACCGGGTGCGAGCCGGTCATCTCGTCTTCGCCCCAGCCCTCGAAGACGAGGTTGCGGACGTGGGCGCGGTCGACGGGCTCGACGCGGGTCCAGGTGAGCGTGCGGCCCGCGGCCAGATCCCAGCCGATCTGGTAGTTGACCCGGATGTGCGCCGGGTCGACGACCTCGGTGACCTGGACGAGGCGCTGGATCTCCTTCTCGTACGTCCCCGAAAGGGCGTTGATCTCCACGGCCCACCACTGGCCCACGGCGAACCCCGCCGAGTCGCCGACCTCGAAGAGGTCCGAGAGGTCCGGCATCGCCGCGCTCAGGGTGTGTTTGACGGTGGTGTCGGTGGGGGTGCCGCGGAAGGAGAGTACGGCGCCGAAGGGGTTGTCGTGGGTGTTCTTCTCGATGCCTTCGGTGAGTATGCGGTGGCCGCCGAAGTCGAGTTCGATGTGGGAGCGGTTGAAGAGGTGGCGTTTGGTGAACAGGAGGTCGGTGTGGGCTTCGATGCGGTGGACGTCGGTGTCGGCGATCATGGCGTCGAGGGCGGCGTCGGCGGGTTGTTCCGCGTCGAAGTGGCCGAAGGTGCGGAAGTCGAGGGTTCCGGTGTGGAGTTGGAGCCAGCGGCCGGTCTTGGCCGTGGTGGGTGCGATGACGGTTCCGCCGTTGTGTGCGGTGTGGGATGTGCGGTCCCAGCGCACGGCCATCGCGCCGCCGTCGCCCGGGGTGTGGTATCCGGCGACCAGGACCTGGGTGCCGTCGTCGAGGGGCTTGGTGTTCAGTGCGCGCAGTTCCGTGACCGTGCCGACGCGCAGGACATCGCCTGTGTGCGTGGGTGCGGCCTGCGCCGGGGCGGTGGCCACGGCCGAACCGGCCATGACCAGACCGGCCAGACCCGAAGCCCGCAGCACAGTACGACGGGACGAAGCAGGGGTGTTGGGGTGCGGAACGCTCATGCGGACTTCGCCTTCCGAGAAGTGCCGAAAATGAGGGAGCGTTCCTGCGGTGGACTGCCATGAGGCGGATGGCTGAAAAGGGCCCGGTCGTCGATTGTTCACGACGCGATGGGCAGGCGCCGGAAGCGGACCGGAAGGGGTAAATCGCCGGTGACGGGCCGATGTCACCGCGGTTGGCAGGGAACCTACGGCGGGTTGCGCCGATCGGTCAAGACCTGAATCCGTCGGAATGTGACGCGTCGGCGTCGGACGCGCCGTCCTGCGCGTCGTCGACCCAGCCCAGCGAGACGCTGATCCGCCGGGCCGCGTCCCTTACCTGGCCGCCCAGTTCCTGGTAGCGCCAGGCCGGCAGACCGAGCTTGAGACCGGTGATGGAGATCGCCCCGGCACACACCGAACGGTCGTCGAAGACCGGCGCGCCGATGCAGATGATGCCCTCGGCGTCCTCCTCGTCGTCCAGCGCGTAGCCGACCCGGGCGATGTCGCGCAGATGCGACAGGAACGTCGCCGGGTCGGTGATCGTGCGGGACGTACGCCGGGGCAGCCCGAAGCGCTCGACGATCGCGGCGGCCCCGCTCTGCGGCATGGCGGAGAGCAGCGCCTTGCCCAGGCCCGTGCAGTGCGGCAGCTCGCGCTGTCCCATCCGCAGATCGAGCCGGACGCGCTCGTCGAGCTCGACCTGGTCCACGACGACCGCGTGGCCGTCCTCGGGCACGGCGAGCCTGGAGGCCATGCCGGTGGTACAGGTCAGCTCGCGCAGGACGGGGTGGGCGACCCCGCGCAGGGAGACCTGGGAGCGGGCCCGGTCGCCGAGCCGGGCCAGGCTCATGCCGAGCCGGTAGCGGCGGTTCATACCCTCGCCGTCGTCCGAGACGAGGCCGTAGGCGCGCAGGGTCTGGAGCATGCCGAAGGCGGCGCTCTTGGAGATGGAGCAGGCCTGGCCGACCTCGGTGACGCTCAGGCCGTTGCCCTGGGCGGGGGCGGCGAGCGCTTCGAGGATGTCCGCTGCCCTGGCCACGCTCTTGACCCAGTACTTCGGTTCTTCTGGGGCAGCACTGTTCGTCATAGCAGAACAGCTTAGTGCCTCCGGGGAGGCCGAAGGACGCTTTCCCTGTGAAGAAAGCCCGGCGACGGGCCCTTCGGTGTCCGGAAAGGGGTTGACCGGCCCTGGTGGCGCACGTAATATCCAGGCACTGTTCTGTTCTACAGAACAGCGTTCAGAAAAAGCGAACGCACCACCCATGCACCACGGATCCCCCTCTTCCTGCGGCGACTGCCGGGCGGATGGCGCCAGGGACTCACAGGCCGGGCAGGGCCTGCGAAAACCGACGACTTTCGACGCAAGGAGCAAGCGATATGAGTTCAGGCCCGGTGGACAGCGAATCCGGAGCCCGACTCGCCGAGCGCGCCCGCCGGGTCGTACCCGGCGGCGTGAACAGCGGTCAGCGCAGCGTTCCCGGACTGACCGACCTGGTCGTCACCGGGACCGACGGCGCCCGGTTCCGTACCGCCGACGGACGCGAGTACACCGACTTCCACTCGGCGTTCGGCCCGCCCCTGCTCGGTCACAACGACCCCGACGTGGCCCGCGCCACCGCCGAGGCCGGCGCCACCCTCGGCCACATGGGCGTCGGCGTCACCGAGGGCGAGATCCTCCTCGCCGAACAGCTCACCGGGCTGATCCCGTCGGTCGAGAAGGTCCTGCTCACCAGCACCGGCAGCGAGGCCACGTTCCACGCCCTGCGCGTCTCCCGCGCCGCCACCGGCCGCCGCCTCGTCGTCAAGTTCCAGGGCTGCTACCACGGCTGGCACGACGCGGTCAGCCTCAACGTCATCTCCGCCCCTTCGAAGGTCGGCGGCCACGACCCGATCTCGGCCGGCATCCTGCCCGAGGTCCTCGAAGCCACCCTCGTCCTGCCGTTCAACGACAGCGAGGCCGTCCGCAGCACCTTCGCCGAGCACGGCTCCGACATCGCCGCCGTCATCGTCGAACCCGTCCCGCACAACGTCGGCGCGCTCCTGCCGTACCAGGAGTTCCTCACCACGCTGCGCGAGGAGACCACCAGGGCCGGCGCCGTCCTGATCTTCGACGAGGTCATCACCGGCTTCCGCCACGACATCGGCGGCTGGCAGAAGATCTCCGGCGTCACCCCCGACCTCACCACCCTCGGCAAGGCCATCGCCAACGGCGCGCCCGTCGGCGCGATCGGCGGCCGCGCCGACCTGATGGACCTCTTCTCCACCCGCCCCGGCGCCCCCGCCTTCTTCGCCGGTACGTACAACGGCCACCCGTCCGTCGTCGCCGCCGCCCTAGCCACCCTGCGCAAGCTGCGCGAGGAGCCGGTCCACGAGCACGTCTTCCGGCTCGGCGGCCGGGTCCGCAGCGAACTGACCGGACTGTACGAGCGCCTCGGCGTCCCCGCCGTCGTCACCGGCTACGGCTCCGTGTTCGTCAGCTACTTCATGCCGGGCGATACCCCCCGCACCTACGCGGACCTGCTGAACAACGACGCCTCGCTCTTCGTCGGCTACCGCCGAAAGCTCCTCGACCACGGCTTGTTCGAGCTGCCGCTCAACCTCAAGCGCAGCCACATCAGCTACGCCCACACCGACGCCGACGTGGACCGCCTCATCGAGGGCACCGAGGCCGCGGTCAAGGCCGTACTCGCCGAAGGCGGCGCCCGCGACCTGGAGAACACCTCCACCATGGGCGGGGCGACCCACTGATGCTCACCGTCAACCGCAGCCGCCCCGCGGGCCCCGCCGGACGGATCACCCGGGTCGAGACCCTGATGCTCGGCACCTCCTGGCGCGACTTCGGCTACGTCCGGGTCCACACCGACGAGGGCCTGTCCGGCATCGGCGAGATCACCCATCCCTACCGGGTCAGCGAGGTCTGCGCCCTCACCGAGGCGCTCGCACAGCGCCATCTCATCGGCGCCGACCCCTTCGACATCGAAGAACTCTGGCTCCGCGTCTACCAGGGCGACTTCCTGCGCGGCGGCGACATCGGCGGCATCGCCCTGTCCGGTCTCGACCAGGCGATGTACGACCTGATGGGCAAGGCGCTCGGCGTGCCCGCCTACCGGCTGACCGGCGGCGCCTGCCGGGACGAGGTGCGTGTGTACGCCAACGGCTGGTACACAGGCGAGCGCGAGCCCGACACCTTCGCCGCCAAGGCGAAGGAGACCGTGGCGAAGGGGTTCACCGCCCTCAAGTTCGACCCGTTCGGCCCCGGGCTGCACGAGCTGGAGCGCGCCGAACTGCGCCGCTCCATCGGCCTCGTGGCCGCCGTCCGCGAAGCCGTGGGACCGGACGTCGACCTGTTCATCGAGGGCCACGCCCGGTTCGCCATGCCCACCGCCGCCCGCCTCGTGCGGGAGCTGGAACCCTTCGACATCGGCTGGTTCGAGGAGCCGATGCCCTGGACCCACATCGAGCGCTACGCGGAACTGCGCCGGCGGGCGGCGTTCCCGATCTCCGGCGGCGAGCACTTCCACAACCGCTACGAGTACAAGCAGCTCTTCGCCACCCACGCGGTCGACATCATCCAGCCCGATCTCTCCATGGCCGGCGGCTTCACCGAGGTCAGGAAAATCGCCGCGATCGCCGATACCCACGGCATGCTCGTGGCCCCGCACAACTCCAACTCGCCGCTCTGCACCACCGTCTCGGTGCACGCGGCACTCGGAATCCCCAACCTGAAGATCCTCGAAACCTTCGACGGGCTCCTCGAAGACCATGTCTTCGACGCCCTCAGGGGCACCCTCCCGATCGCCGACGGCCACATCGGCCTGCCGACAGCCCCGGGGCTCGGTGTCGAGCTCGTCGACGAGGTCTTCGAGGAACACCCGCCCAGCCACCGCTTCTGGAACATGTTCGCGGACGGCTGGGAGAAGCGGAACCGTACATGATCGTCGACGTCCACTCCCATCTCTTCCGGCACAGCCACGACTTCACCGACCCGTTCAGATCCGACTCCGCCCGCGCCCACGCGGGCGAGGTCGACCTCACGGTGAAGTGGGAGGAGTACGCGGCCACCGCGCCCGAGAACACCCGCACCATCGTCGTCGGGGGCAAGGCCCGGCGCAGCGGGCTCTGGGTCGACGACGCCGCCGTCGCCTCGTACGCCGGAGCGCACCCCGACCGGCTGATCGGCTACCTCTCCCTCGACCCCACCCAGCCCGGCTGGCAGGACGAACTCCGCCACGGCCACCAGGAACTGGGCCTGCGCGGCATCAAACTGATGCCGATGTACGCGGGCTTCGACCCGGCGGCCGAGGAGTACGACGAGCTGTACGGCTACGCCGAACGGCACGGCCTCCCGCTCCTCGTGCACACCGGCACGACCTTCGTCTCGAACGCCCCGCTGGAATGGGCGATGCCCCGCCACCTGGACGCCGTCGCCATCCGCCACCCCGAACTGCGGATGGTCCTCGCCCATCTCGGCCACCCCTTCGAGGGCGAGTGCATCGCGGTCATCCGCAAGCACCCGCATGTGTACGCCGACATCAGCGCCCTGCACTACCGGCCCTTCCAGCTCTGGCACAGCCTGCGGCTGGTCCAGGACTACGGAGTCTTCGACAAGCTGATGTTCGGCAGCGACTACCCGTTCACGACGGTCGACGACTCGGCGAAGGGGCTGCGGGAGATCGCCCGCATCCCCGGCATTCCCGGGCTGCCGCCGCTGGACGCGGATGCGGTGGAGGAGATCATCCACCGGCCGTCGCTGGACCTGCTGGGCCTGAACGGCTGACCGGGCCGTTCACCGCAGACCTGCCGGCACGGCGCACGGGACACCCCCTGCGCCCGGGCACCGTACCGGCAGCCGGGCCGCCGCGCTTCCACCCCGTGTCCCTGCGCGGCGGCCCACCCCTCTCCGTACGTATCCGCCCGAAGGAACCCCCGTCATGACCGCAGCCGTCCCGCCCCGCTCCACCGACCGCTTCGACCTGACCGGCCGCACCGCGGTGGTGACCGGAGCCGCCCGGGGCCTCGGCCGGTCCTTCGCCGTCGGACTCGCCGAGGCGGGCGCCGATCTGGTCCTCGTCGACCTGCCGGGCGCCGAGGGCATCGCCCGGACCGCGGCGGCCGTCGAGGCACTCGGCCGCCGGGCCCGCATCCACGGGCAGGACCTCGCGGACATCGACGCGCTGCCCGGCTTCGTCGACGCCGTACGCGCAGAGAACGGACCGCTGCACATCCTCATCAACAACGCGGGCACGGCGGCGCTGGAACGCTTCAACGAGATCACCCCCGCAAGCTGGTCGCACATCATGCGGGTCAACGTCGACGCCGTCTTCTTCCTCAGCCAGCGCATCGCCGAACACATGACGGCGGACTCCGTCGCGGGCCGCATCATCACCATCACGTCCAAGAACGCCCTGGTGGCGGAGGCGGGCCTGGCCCACTACAACGCCTCCAAGGCCGCCGCCCAACTGCTCACCGAGACCCTGGCGGTCGAACTCGCCCCGCACGGCATCACCGCCAACACCCTTGCCCCCGGCATGGTCGAGACCCCCATCGACGGCGAATTCCCCTTCGACCGGGAGGCCTTCGAAGCCGCGTACCGCGCACGCATCCCGCTCGGCAGATACGCACAGCCCGACGAATGCGTGGGCGCGCTGCTGCTGCTCGCCTCGGACGCGGGGGCGTACCTCACCGGGGCGCGCATCGTCGTCGACGGGGGAGTCCTCGCCGACCAGATGCCGCGGATGCGCTTCATGCCGCCGTACCGCAACACGATCTGACCCCATCCAGTACGCACCGAGCACGCATTCAGTACGCACCGAGCACGCATCGACTACGCGAGGAGTACCTCCGCCATGTCCGTCAATGCACCGCCCCCAGCCGCGTCCTCCGCTTCGTCCCGTCGTACTGTGCTGCGGGCTTCGGGTCTGGCCGGTCTGGTCATGGCCGGTTCGGCCGTGGCCACCGCCCCGGCGCAGGCCGCACCCACGCACACAGGCGATGTCCTGCGCGTCGGCACGGTCACGGAACTGCGCGCACTGAACACCAAGCCCCTCGACGACGGCACCCAGGTCCTGGTCGCCGGATACCACACCCCGGGCGACGGCGGCGCGATGGCCGTGCGCTGGGACCGCACATCCCACACCGCACACAACGGCGGAACCGTCATCGCACCCACCACGGCCAAGACCGGCCGCTGGCTCCAACTCCACACCGGAACCCTCGACTTCCGCACCTTCGGCCACTTCGACGCGGAACAACCCGCCGACGCCGCCCTCGACGCCATGATCGCCGACACCGACGTCCACCGCATCGAAGCCCACACCGACCTCCTGTTCACCAAACGCCACCTCTTCAACCGCTCCCACATCGAACTCGACTTCGGCGGCCACCGCATACTCACCGAAGGCATCGAGAAGAACACCCACGACAACCCCTTCGGCGCCGTACTCTCCTTCCGCGGCACCCCCACCGACACCACCGTCAAACACGCGCTCTGCGCCAAGGTCATCGAGCTCACCGACACCTTCCCGGTACCCGACGCCAAGGCGTTCGAGGTCGGCCAGTGGTGGGCCGTGCAGGTCGACCCGGTCGAGGGCGGCGGCGGAGACGAACGCGAGCTGCAGAAGCTGGTCGAGATCACCGAGATCATCGACGCGGACCACATCCGGATCGGCTACCTCAACGGCTGGGAACTCGCCGCGGGCCGCACCCTCACCTGGACCCTCATCGATCCGGTCCAGGGCACCCACATCCGCAATCTGGTCTTCGAGGGCGCGGGCCCCGACGAGTACACGGGCTCCCACCCCGTCAGCTTCGAGTACGCCGTCGGCTGCGACGTCTCCAAAATCCACGCCACCGGCTCCTTCTGGCCGGTCATCATGCGCCGCTGGTGCACCCGGTTCCGTACCGAGGAGTGCTCGCTGAAGAACCCGCCCACCGTCGATTACGGCGGCGCGGGCTATCTCACCCAGCAGATCTACTGTCTGTACGGGAGGGTCTCGGACTGCACGACCAGCAACGTCCGCCATCTCAACGACCTCACCGCCTCCGCCTACTGCACCGTCGTGAACTGCCACGGCGACGGCGACGACGCGGGCGGCAACCCCTTCACGACACACGGCCAGTACGAACACGATTTGCTCTTCGACGGCAACTCCGGACTGATGGACATAGCCAACTCCGGTGCGCAGTGGGGGATCTCCGCGAAGCGGATCACCGTACGCAGACATGTCTGCTCCTGGTTCACCGCCAACACCAAGATCACCGACCTGACTCTCGAAGACATCACGGTGATCGCACGCCCCACCTTCGACCAGGCCGGCACCCTCACCGTCAACGCAGACGGCGCCCAGGTGCGCGGCTGCACCGCGAAGACCTTCGCCGTCGCCCAGCGCTCCGCCCGCTCCACCCGGCCGACCACCATCAGCGACTGCTCCTTCGAGCCGCCCGCGGGCGCCGTCCTCGTCCAGACCCCGGTCACCGCACCCGTCCACTTCGTGCGCTGCACCTTCAAGGGCGTCGACGGCGCGATCCTGCGCGGCGCGGGGCCCGTCCACTTCACCGACTGCACCGTCACCGGCACCGGGAACGCGGCCCCGCTCTCGGTCGGATCGGCGGATCTGCGGATCGACGGCGGCAGTTACGACAACACCGGTATCGAACTGAGCGCCGTGCGCGACCAGCGGATCACCGTCACCGGCGGCGCCCGCCTCACCGGCGCCAACAAGGCCAAGGCGCTGCTCGCCCGGGCGCCCGGACCAGGGAAGGTGACCTGGGACATCACCGCGCTCAGCAGCGCCGCCTCCGGGCCGGACACCGCCCATGTACGCATCGCCGACGGCACGAACCACTACGCGGCGACCGGCAGCCGCTTCACCGGCGGCACGCTCCACCTCGCCCCGGACGCCCTGGCCTCGGTCCTGCACACCGCATGCGTGGAGGACGGTACGAAGCGCACCGCGATGCCCGCGAACGGCGACTCGGTGCGCACGGACGGGAACCTGATCCTGTGACCACCGTCATCAGGACCGCGACCCCGGCCGACGATCCGGCCCTGGCCGCCCTGTGGCAGCGGTGCTTCGACGCCCCGCACATCACCCGCCTTCACGCCCTGGACCCGGACCGCCATCGCCACACGTTCGTGGCGCACAACGGTCCGGGGGACGGGATCGACGCGGTCGTCGTCTACGTACCGCGGCTGATCCGTGACGCGCACGGCACCCCGCAGCGGGTCGGCGGCATCGGCAGCGTCGCCACCCGCCCCGAGGCCCGGGGCCGGGGGCTGGTCCGGCGGCTGCTGGCGGAGGCGGAGCGCACCATGATGGCCGAGCAGTGCGCCTGGTCCCTGCTGTTCACCGGGACGCCCGGGGTCTACCGGGGCTCGGGATGGCGGGAGTTCGGCAGCAGCCACACCGAGGGAATGCTCACGCCGCCTGCCGCGCCCGGGGCGTTCCGGGTCCGTGCGGCCATGGCGGAGGACGCTGTGGAGGTGGCCGCCCTGCACCACACGTACAACGCGAACAGGCCGCTCACCTCGTTGCGGGCGCCCGAGGACTGGGCGGTACGGGTTCCCGCCTGGTACGGCGGCCCCGACCGGTGGCTCGTGGCGGAGGACCGGGGATCGGGGGCGGTCGTCGGCTGGATCGTGGCCCAGTACGAAGGGGAGTGCGTGGAGGTACGGGAATGCGCGGGCGCTCCCGGGTGTCTGGGCGAGCTGTTCGCCGCCGTCGGGGAACTGGGCCGGGCAGCGGGACTGAGCCGGGCCCGGGTCCGGATTCCCGACGGCCCCGGGGTCCGGGCGGCCCTTCCGGCCCTGCTGGCGGATTTCCGGACGGTGGAGGAGCACGTGGGCATGGCACGCCCGCTGCATGCCACCGCCGAATCCGTCCGGGCCACGGTCACGGCGCCAGGTGCGGTCCACTGGTACGGCGACTGCTTCTAGGAAGGGCGCTGTCAGCGGTACGGAGTGAGCAGACAGCGCCCCACCAGCCCGGCCCCCGCGTCCAGCCGCTTTCTGAATTCCTCGGCGAGCAGCGGCACATCGCGCAGCCGCCACAGGACGAGGGCCACCGTCGAGCCGGACTCACCATGGGGCGGACGGAAACCCAGTGGTGGTGGCGCAGAGCGCGAAAACGGGTTCGCGGCGCCTACCGGAGGCGATCGGCTTGGCGGCGGATGTCCCGTCTCAAGAGGAACGGCCAAGAGTTGTGGTTCGGGCTCCCTCACGGATCCGGGATATCGGCAGGTGTCTATGGGCGCTGGGACGGGACCGGTGGGAGCGTGGGCCAGCGGGCGAGCATCCGGCGGCGCATGTCCGTGCTGAGTCTGCTCAGGCCGCTCAGGTCGGCGCGGTCGGCAGTCATCCGGCCGACGACACCGAGCCGGTGGACAAGCCGTTGCCGGGCGGTCGCGGTGCCCCACTTCCAGTCCCGGTCCGGGATCCGGGCCAGGTGGTCAGTGGTTCCGCGGCGGGCCCTCTCGACCAGCGCGTCGCCTCGTAGCAGCCAGCCGGCGCACGCGTCGGCGAGGTCGCCGTGGAGTTCGGTGCCGGTCGTGGTGCGCCATGCAGTGCGGTAGGCGGCTTCTGCCCGGTCCAGCAGCGGAGCGGATGCCGCAGTGACACACCAGCACGTCGGGAAGCCGACTCGCAGGTAGGCGAGTTCCATCAGTCCGCTGCCCAATGAAGCCTGTTCGAAGTCGATGAACCTGATCCCGCTGGTGGTGTGCAGGTCATTGCCGGGACACGGATCCCCGTGGAGAAGTGCATGCCCCGATGCCTGGCCGAGCCGGTGGACGAGATCATCGAGCTCGCCGGACACGCCGGGCGCGACGGGAGCCTCCAGAGCCTCGGCCAGCCCGAGAAAGGATTCGACGTCGGTCTCGTCCGGACCCAGCCAGCGGGGAAGTGTTCCGACGTCCTCCGGACGGGCAACAGCATGCAGCCGGGCCAGTGCCGCCGCGTAGGCGACGATCCAGTCGCTGGACGGGCGTTGGTGGTCCAGATGCTCCAGGACCAGCACCCGCTCGCCGGGATCGGTGCCCAGCAGCGCGGGCACCACGGGTGCGTCGGCCCGGGCGGCGAGCCGCAGTGCGGCCACCTCGCGGGCGTACCGCTCCTCGGCGTCGGGGCCGTCGACGAACTGCTTCACCACTGCCGGTGCCCCGGCCAGCTCCACGCGCCACACACGTGAGCGCGGGCTGCTGCCCAGACGCCGCGAGCGCCTGGGGGAGCCCAGCTCTGCCCGTAACCCGTCCCCGAACGGCAGTCGCGACCACATGAACTCATCTTTCCACGCGGTCGAACAACTCCGCGGCCGCGGCGGGCAACTGGTGGCCGTTCACACCGCGGTTGCTTGCAGGCGTTCGACCAGGATCCCGCGCTCGAAGCGGTCGAGTACGGCGAGCGGCTGTTACGTGCCACCGAGCCCTGAGCGTTGTGCCGTTGAATGTTGAGCGGCCCACGGGTCAGAGGCCGAAGGCGCCGATGTGGCCCCCTCGGGCAGGAACGTGGCATCGAACGCGGTGGCCGCGGCCAAGGCCAGGATCGCGGCGAAACCGAGGTACTGGCCGAGCACGATCTTGCGGGTGGACCCATGGTGCCCACCACCTCGGGCGAAGAGCAGCGCCAGGATCAGGATGTCGCGGCGGCAGACGATCCGTGACCGAGTGCCGTAGTCGGCCGGCCCGCCGTTGCCTGTGTCGCCCAGCCCACCTACCGCGTCCTCGCTGCCCGAGGGCCCGCGCCCCGACGGCAGGCCGACTCGGGACGTGGCGTACCTCGACTTGATAGGCAAGTGAGCATTTGCCTATCCTGTGGTCGTGGCCGACGACCTTTTCAAAGCCTTGGCCGACCCCACCCGCCGTACCATCCTCGACGAGCTCACGGAGAAGTCCGGACAGACACTGTTCGAGATCTGCTCGCGACTGAGCATGAAGCATCAGCTCGGTATCTCGCGCCAGGCGGTCTCCCAGCACCTCGCCGTGCTGGAGGCCGCCGGGCTCGTCGAGACCAGGCGGGAGGGCCGCTACAAGTTCCACGACCTGAACACGGCCCCGCTGCGGCAGATCGCCGAGCGCTGGCCCGTGCCCGACGCATCCGGACCGAAGGAGAGCACCCCATGAAGATCCATCTGACCAGCGTCTTCGTCGACGACCAGGCCAAGGCCCTGCACTTCTACACCGAGATCCTCGGCTTCGTGAAGAAGTACGACGTCCCGATCGGCGAGAAGGACCGGTGGCTGACCGTCGTCTCGCCCGACGAGCCCGGTGGCACCGAACTCCTCCTGGAGCCCGCCGGCCACCCGGCCGTCACGCCCTACCGCGACGCGCTCGTCAAGGACGGCATCCCGCTCGCCCAGTTCGCCGTCGACGACGTGAAGGCGGAGTACGAGCGCCTGCGCGACCTCGGCGTCCGCTTCACCCAGGAGCCCCTGGAAATGGGCCCCGTCACCACCGCCGTCTTCGACGACACCTGCGGCAACCTGATCCAGATCGCGACACAGCCGCAGTAGGCGATCGGCCGCGCACGGGCCCGGTCGCCGGTGACCGGACCCTCGCCCTGGAATTCGCCCGCGTCGTGGGCATGACTCCGGAGTTCCTCGAAACCCTCTCGGCCGGCATCGGGACGGTGGCCGCGAACAGTGGCTCGGGCAGCCCTAGCCGTGCAGCCAGATTCGCAGCGGACCGACCGGCTCGAAGCCATGCCGGACGGCGGCCGCCAGGTCATCGCCGCCGTGCTCGTAGCCGACCACCGGCAGGGTTGGGAACAGCCGGTGCACCGCGTCCAGTACGACCGGCCAGGCCGCGTCGGGGCCGCCCTCCAGCGCGAAGACATTGGAGATTCCGACCACCTGGTCGCTGTGGCTCGCCACCGCTCCGGCAATCACCCGGCCGCCAGGGGACTGTCCGGCGAGCACGAAGGTGGCCGGGTCGTCGAGCAGTTCGGGCCGGAAGAGGTCCGCATTGCCGTTCCCGTCGTCCCAAGCGTGCGCCCAGGCGCGCAACGTGTCCGGGTCGCCCGCCACGTCCCAGGCAAGATCCGAAGTGATGGCGGGCGCACTCGCCGGGCGATGGATCCACTGTGCCTCGAACAGCACCTGGAAACCGGCCTCCGACAGGTCGAGGTCGGCGAAGCTGTCCTTGACGGAGGCGCCGGGCGTCGTGGTGTCGATCCGGGTAGCCAGAGCGGCCGAGTCGGCGTCCGGCACCAGCGTCACCGCGTCGGGGTAGTACAGCGGTGTGCGAGCCGGGGCAGTCCAGTCCTGTGCCCCGAACTCGCCCGCCAAACCGTGCGATCGGCTCATCGCCGCGCACCACTCGGCGTTGTTGCGGGCGGCCGCTCGGACCAGAAACTGCTTCGGCGTCGTCACGATTGCGGATCATGGCCCGTCCGGGCCCGGCCGTCCAACGGTTTTCCGCTGCTCACAGGACGGACGCTCCGCCCGAAGGCCCATCGGCCGACTCCTGGGGAATCACGTGACCGCAGCCGCGGGGGAACAACGGGCTCTGTCGCAGATCTTGTGAGGCGGGGCAGATACAGTCGCCGAGCACAGTGAGAGGTGCGTGGCGGTGGGATCAACGGGGTTGTGGGTGGTTGGTGTCATCCCTGATGAGGAGGCCGGGGCGCTGCCGGATCGATTCATCCATCTTGTGCAGCCGGGCGACCGGGCCAGGTCGCCCGGTTACGGCGAGACGCTCGCCCGGTGGTCCAATGGTGGTGACCGGGAGCCCTTCTTCGAGCATCCCGTGGAACCCGTCGGGCCCTTGACGCCCACGCCTGCCGCTCAGCGATTCGCGGACTTCGTCCACAACGCGAACGCGGCCACCGACGCTGCGGACGGCGACGCTGCCGCCGACGCGGCGATCGACACGCTGTTGCGAATGAACGACTCGGTCGTGGCCATCGCCGTGCGTCGCCGGACGCGGGCCGACGAGACCGGACGCTGCGCCGTGCTGTATCCGGCGATCGCCGAGGCGGCGAGCCGGGTGGGCGCGAAGGCGGTCGGGCTGATCGACGTGGGCTGTTCGGCCGGGCTCAATCTCAATGTCGATCGCGTTGGCATCACGTACAGCGACGGACATTCGCTGGGCGACCCGTCATCGCCCGTGCAACTGTCGTCTTCGATCGTGGGAGACCGGCCCGTCCCGACGCGGGCGATGCCCGAGGTCGTCGCCCGGGTCGGCGTCGACCTCGATCCGGTCGACGTGACCGACGCGGATGACGCCCGATGGTTGCGTGCCTGCCTGTGGCCGGATCAGCCGGATCAGCCGGATCAGCCGGAGCGGGCCGCGAGGCTCGAAGCGGAGATGGCGTTGGCGGCGACGGCCCCTCCGCTTCTGTTGCGAGGAGACGCCGTCGAGGTGCTGCCCGAAGCTTTCGCCCGTGTGCCCACCGACGCCCTGCCCGTCGTCACCACGACATGGGCGCTGTCACGCTTCCCGCTCGAGAGCCGCCTGCGCTTCCTGCACCGCCTCGACGAAGCGGCGGCCGGCCGGGCGGTGGCTTGGGTGTCAGCGGAGGGAGTCGGAGTCGCGCCGACGATACCGACACTTGGCGATCGCCGCGCCTCTGGTCACAGCATCATCGGCCTGGCGGTGTTCGACAGGCCGGCTCTGCGCTCCGAAGCCATTGGCCACTGCTGGTCGCAGGGCCGCATGCTGGCTTGGCTGGCAGACTCCTAGTAGGGCTTTGTTAGGTCCTGTGGTGGGGGTCGGGTGTCGGTGCGGGTTGGCCGCATATCGAGCAGGCGCCGGTCCAGGTGGCCAGGAGGGCCTGGAGTTCGCGGAGGACCGCGTAGAGCGTTAGGCCGGCGCAGGGGCTTTTGGGTCGAGCCGCAGGAGGGTGCAGAAGGCCTGGGCGAGGGAGGCGAGGGTGACGTGGCGGTGCCAGCCGAGGTAGTTGCGGCCCTCGAAGTGGTCCAGGCCGAGACCGTCCTTGAGCTCGCGGTAGTCGTGCTCAACTCGCCATCGGATCTTGGCGATTCGGACCAGCTCGCGCAGTGGGGTGTCGGCGGGCAGCGTTGAGAGCCAGTAGTCGGTTGGTTCGGCGCAGCCGGGTGGCCACTCGACGAGCAGCCAGCATTCGGGCAGGGAGCCGTCGGCGGCGCGGCGGATGTGTCGGTTGGCCGGGCGGACCCGCAGGGGCAGGAATTTCGAGCGCATGTCGGCGTTCGGGTTGTGCTTGGTGGCCTTGCTGCCCTGGCGCCAGGTGACGGTGCGGGTGGCTGCTTGTCCGGCCGCCAGGGCCAGCTCGCGCAGGGTGGTGTGCGGCTGGGGGTAGGCGGACACGGGAGGGCGGCCCTGTCCGGAGTATGGCGGGCGCTCGGGCGTGGCGTCGCCCGGGTGTGCGGTCGTGATGGCCTTGACCGCGACGGCGTAGGTCAGGCCGCGCTCGGTCAGGCCCTCGCGAAAGCCGGTGGCGTCGCCGTATCCGGCGTCGGCGACGACCGGCAGGTCGGGCAACTCCCAGTCTTCGCGGACCTCGTCGAGCATGTCCAGGGCCAGGCGCCACTTCTCCCGGTGCCGTGCCGCGTCGGGGATGCCGGCCTTGGCCCGGCGGTGCCGGATCGCGTCAGCCAGCAGCGCATCGTCGCCGTGCTTGGTGTCGTCCCAGCTCTCGGGAAGGAACAGGCGCCAGTCGACGGCCGAGGACGCGCGGTCGGACACCAGATTCACACTGACCCCGATCTGGCAGTTGCCGCGCTTGCCCAGCGCACCGCAGTACATCCGCGCTACCCCCGGCGAGTCGTAGCCGTCCTTGGGGAAGCCCACATCGTCGATCGCGTACGCCTCGGGAGAGATGTGCGCCGCAGCCCAACGGGCCAGGCGCTCCCGAACCTTGGAGTAGTCCCAGGTTGAGGAGGAGACGAACTGCTGAAGCTGCTGGTGGTCAACCCCGAGCCGCTCGGCCATCGGCTGCATCGACTTGCGCTTACCGTCCAGCATCAGCCCGCGCAGATACATCTCGCCCTTGGCACGCTGGTCCCGACGTGCCAGCGAACCGAGCATCTCGGCCGCGAACGCCTCCAGCCGTGGACGGACCTCTTCCATCTCCTCAGGTGTCACACCTGAAAGAAGATCACAATCTATCTGACGAGGATCACTTGGGGTACCTAACAAAGCCCTACTAGCGTCCTGTCAGATTGATCCATCTTCTCTGAACCTGCCGTTGCGCGGTGGCCGAGTCAGGGAGGTTCTTGCTCGCGATTGAGCTGCAGCGTAGGCGGTGCAGCTTCTCCACGATCACGGATATTCTCTGGACGTCGGTCAACTTGCCTTTATGAGGCGCTGGTTGAAGGACCGTTGGCGCGCCGCGGGACGGCGACCCTCCTGATCGCGAACCGCACCGGTCGACTTGCGAAGGTGCCACGTTCGCGGCCACTCAGTCGAGACAGAACTCGTTGCCCTCGATGTCCTGCATCACGATGCACGACTCGTTGGTGTCATCGGCAAGCAGCGTTCGCACGTGGGTGGCGCCGAGCGCGACCAGTCGTGCGCACTCGGCCTCAAGTGTGGCCAGGCGCTCGTCCCCCACGAGCCCGGTGCCGACCCGCACGTCAAGGTGCAGCCGATTCTTGACGGCCTTGCCTTCGGGAACGCGCTGGAAGAACAGTCGTGGGCCCACACCTGAGGGATCAATGCATGCGAACGCCGAACCCTGACGCTCAGGCGGCAGCGAGCGATCGAAATCGTTCCAGGTGGCAAACCCCTTCGGCGGCGGCGGTACGACGTACCCCAACACCTCGCACCAGAAACGAGCGACGTGCTCAGGTACTGCGCAGTCGAAGGTGACTTGGATCTGCTTGATCGACGCCATCGGTCCATCATAGAGGCGGGGTCTTTCGTCGTCCCTGCGGGCCCGCCCCTGGCTGGGTCGTGGCGCTTGCGGCCAACTCTTGTCGGTGAGTGGGACGTTGAGCCGTGGAATGACGATCCTGGCTGTGTCGATGCCCACTACATTCGGGAGTGTCCACCCCGTTAGTACGATGACCCGGCAGCGCGCTCGGCGCGGCGGCGGCGGGCGATGAAGGCATCGGTGATGCGCGATCATGATCGGAATGGACACTCGTTTCCTTGGCATCGCTGAGCTGGGCGAAGCCCCGTCCGTTGCGGTCGTGGTCGACGTCATGCGTGCCTTCACCGTGGCTGCCTGGGCCTTTGCCCAGGGGGCGGAAAAGATCGTTCTTGCCGGGTCGCTGGACGAAGCCCTGGCGCTCAAGGCTTCCCATCCGGATTGGGTGGCGCTCAAAGACGGTCCGCCCGCGACCGGGTTCGACATGGTCAACTCGCCGGGTCTGCTGCGGTCTGTTGACCTTGGCGGACGGACCGTTGTGCAGAAGACCACGGCAGGCACGGTCGGTGCCCTCGCGGTCAAGGAGGCGTCACTGGTGCTGTGCGCCGGCTTCGTGGTGGCGGAGGCAACGGCTCGGCTCTTGCGGACACGCAAGAGTGACAGTGTCACGTTCGTGGTCACCGGCGACGACGGGCAGGCCGATGAAGATCTGGCGTGCGCTCAATACATCGCTCGGAGAGCCACCGGGGCTGGGACGGATGCTGCTGAGTTCCTCCGCCGCGCCGCCGAGTCGCGCGCCGCCGCCGAGCTGGCGGCGGGTGTGCGTCAAGGAGTCCATCCCGATGACGTTGCACTCTGTCTTGAGGTCGACCGGTTCCCCTTTGCCATGGCGGCGGCCTTGGAAGGCTCGCTCATGGTCCTGCGTCCGTGCATCGTGCCTTCACTGACCGACGATGCCCCGATCTGATCGCTCGTGAAGTCCGACTCTCGCCATGCGAGAGCCGACATCCAGTGGTGCAGCCGGCTTCGTCTCATGGCTGTGACGCTCGAGACGGCTGTCTATCCGCGGTCCGGACTTGGTCGAGCGGTGTCGTTCGAGGTTGTTTCCGGTTTGGTGTGGAGGACTTCGCGGGCCTGTTCGGCGGCGCGGGTGATGCTTTCGCTGATGAAGTCGAGGAAGCGGGCGATGTTCTCCAGGCGAGTGGCGGCGGGGGTGTGGGGGCCGAGGATGGCAACGCCTTGGCGTGCGGTTTCGACGAGCTGGTCGTTGGCGCGGGCGCTGGCGATCGTCGCCTGGTAGAAGAGTTCGTCGTCGACTACGTAGCGGTCGCGGCGGCGTTCGTCGCGTTCTCGGCGGACGAGGCTCTGGCTCTCCAGGAAGGCGATCGCCTTGGAGATGGACGCCGGGCTGAC
This sequence comes from Streptomyces sp. NBC_01217, assembly GCF_035994185.1. Taxonomy (NCBI): domain Bacteria; kingdom Bacillati; phylum Actinomycetota; class Actinomycetes; order Kitasatosporales; family Streptomycetaceae; genus Streptomyces; species Streptomyces sp. NBC_01217. The sequence continues at coordinate 1,570,910 of NZ_CP108538.1, read as the reverse complement.
CTGGAGGCGCTGGGCGAGTTCGGACGCGGTGAGGCTGCCCGCGTCGGTGGTGAACAGGCAAGTCAGCACCCGGGCCGTCATCTTGGTCAGGCCCGAACCCATGAGGACGGTGGTGAACATCTCCTCGTACTCGGCCACGGCCTCGGCGTCGCGTCCATGCGGCTGGGGGACCGACTCCGGCCCTCGGGAGGGGGCGGGCCTGCGCCGGTGGGCACGGCGTTCGGTCGCGCGGTGGGCCAGGTCGGCGCGGTAGGCGGTGGGACCGCCGTTGCGCATCACCTCACGCGTGATCGTGGAGGTCGGCCGGTCCAGGCGTCGGGCGATCTCGGCGTAGGGGAGGCTGTCGGACAGCCCCAGCGCGATCTGCTGGCGTTCCTGCTGGGTGAGCCTGCCTCCCGGCATCGCGATCTCCTCGGTGATCCTTCGTGGCGGTACCTGATCCCCTCACTATAGCGTTCACTTTTCCTCCATTGCAATGATCGAAGTGGCCATCGTTGCGTTATGCCCAAGGTTGTTGCAACAGTTTATTGACCTCTACCTGCATGAATGCCCATTCTGTGCAACGAGTACGTTGTCGGATTTTGGAAAGCAACGTAGCGTTTCCAGTGTCAGAAACAACGAACGAGTACGGGAGAGCACGATGCAGAAGTTCGACACCCCCGCCCCGATCTCCGCCGTCCTGGACATCCCCGCCGGGCGCATCCAGTTCATTGCCGCGGACCGCGCCGACACCACCGTCGAGGTCCTGCCCGCCAGCCCCTCCAAGAGCCGCGACACCAAGACCGCCGAGCAGACCACCGTCGCCTACGCCGACGGCGTCCTGCGGATCACGGCCCCGACCCCCGGCAACCAGCTCTTCGGCCCTTGCGGATCCCTGGAGATCACCGTCCAACTGCCCGCCGGCTCCCGCGTCGAGGCCAAGGCCACCGGCGCCGAGCTCCGCGGCGTCGGACGCCTCGGCGACATCGCCTTCGAAGGCGCGTACCGCCAGATCAAGATCGACGAGGCCGCGAGCGTCCGCCTCACTGCGATCGACGGCGACGTCGAGGTCGGCCGGCTGGGCGGCCCCGCGGAGATCAGCACCGCAAGGGGCGACATCCGGATCACCGAGGCCGTGCGCGGCACGGTCGTGCTCCGCACCCGGTCCGGCAACATTTCGGTCGTCGCCGCCGCCGGCGTCTCGGCCGCTCTGGACGCCGGCACCGACTACGGCCGGGTCAGCAACGCCCTCATGAACGACGGCACCGCCGAACTCGACATCCGCGCCACCACCGCCCGCGGCGACATCACCGCCCGCAGCCTCTGATCGAGCAGAACCAGGACTGTCCGGCCGGGCCCACCGCGATCGAGACCAGGAGGAACACATGACGAAGAACAGCACTTCCTCGACCGGCTCGAAGTGGACCGGCATGGTGCCGGTCGACGATACGGCGCTGGCCGTCACCGATACCGGCGGTCCCGGTATCCCCGTGGTCTACCTCAACGGCCAGTTCGCCACCCAGGGGTACTGGCGGCGGGTCATCGCCGAACTGGGGACGGGGTGGCGGCACATCACCTACGACGAGCGGGCCCGTGGTGGATCGAAGCGTTCGGCGGACTATCCCTTCGAGGCAGCCGTCCGGGACGTCGATGCCGTTCTCGCGGCCAGGGGTGTGGACCGGGCGCTGCTGGTGGGCTGGTCCTACGGGGCGTTCGTCGGGGCGCACTGGGCCGGCCGGAATCCGGAGCGTGCCCTGGGCGCGGTCCTGGTCGACGGAGCGTTCCCGTACGACTGGCTGGATGAGGCCATGGAACAGCGGATCCGGAAGCTGTTCAGGCGGATGAGCTGGTTCCTGCCGCTGCTGCGGCCGACGGGCCTGGCCCCGCGGATGAGCGCCGAGCAGCAGGCGAACAGCAACATCGAGCTCGGCAGGCTCTCCCGCGAGCGCGAGCTGGGACCGGTGCTGGACAACATCACCGTCCCGGTGCGGTATGTGGTCGCTTCGGGGACGTCTTTCGGAAGCCGCGGTGATGAGCAGGAACGGATACGCACCGGACTCGATGCGGTGACCGCCCGCAACCCGAACATCCAGATCGGTGCGAAGGTCGCCAGCAACCACGGTGCGATTCTCAAGAAGGACTTCCCGGCCATTGCCGAGGCCGTACGAGAGGTTGCCGCCCTCGACCACGGGGGGCGCTGAAGACACGACCGGCGGACTGGCGGGAACGACTCGTCCTCGCCGGGGTGACGAAGATCTTGTCCGCTGCCGCCAGGACGGTGGAGGGGTCTTCTTCGGCGGAGATCGCCGGTAGCGCACCTGCTCGGCACTCGATTTGTTTACCGCGAGCCCACCCCGCGCCGTCTCCTCGTACTTCACGTTCGGTCGGACGGGGCGCCTGGGATCAAGATCCGCCCAGGCCTCGGTCATACCCCGGATTATCCGATTCGAGGAGTGGTGGCTCGTGCGTCATGTGGGCAGGAGCCATGACACGCAGGGCGTGATATCCGACGACCACGATCAACGTTCCCAACGCGATACCGCTGAGCTGGAAGTTGTCCGTGAGCGTCAGGCCGACATTGCCGATACCGATGATGAGGCCCGCGGCCACGGGTACGAGGTGCAGCGGGTTGGTGAGGTCGACGCGTGAGCGGACCCAGATCTGCGCGCCCAGCAGGCCGATCATGCCGTAGAGGATGACTGTGATTCCGCCGAGGACGCCGCCCGGGATGCCGGCCACGACGGCACCGAACTTGGGGCAGAGCCCGAACAGGATCGCGAAGCCGGCGGCGCACCAGTATGCGGCGGTCGAGTAGACGCGCGTGGCGGCCATGACACCGATGTTCTCGGCATAGGTGGTCGTGGCGGGGCCGCCCACGGACGTCGACACCACAGTTGCCGCACCGTCGGCCATGATCGCCGTGCCGAGCTTGTCATCCAGCGGATCGCCGGTCATCTCGCCCACAGCCTTGACGTGTCCGGCGTTCTCGGCGATGAGGGCGATGACGACGGGCAGTGCGACCAGAACTGCCGAGAGGGAGAAGCTCGGGGCGTGAAAGTTCGGCAGGCCGATCCAGTCGGCTTTGGCCACACCCGAGAGGTCGAGGCGCCAGTGGTCGACCGGCTCGGCACCGCCGGCGGGGGAGTGGATCCTGCCGAAGACGCGGTCGAAGACCCAGGAGATGACGTAGCCGAAGGCCAGGCCGAGGAAAATCGCGATGCGGGACCAGAACCCGCGCAGCACGACGAGAGCGAAGCCGGTGAAGAGCATCGTGAGCAGGGCGGTCCACTGGTCCTGGGGCCAGTAGGTGCCTGCGGCGACGGGGGCCAGGTTGAACCCGATGAGCATGACCACGGCACCCGTGACCACCGGGGGCAGGATCGCGTGGATGATGCGGGCGCCGAGAGCGCGGACGACGGCCCCGCAGAGGAAGAGGACCGCGCCGACGGCGAGAAGCGCGCCGGTGAGGGTCGCGGCGTCGCCGCCCTGTGCCTTGATGACGGCGGCGACGCCGATGAAGGACAGGCTGCTGCCGAGGTAGCTGGGGATGCGGCCACGGGTCATGAGCAGGAACAGGATGGTGGCCACGCCGGATGCCATGACGGCGAGGTTGGCATCGAGGCCCATCAGGACGGGGGCGACGAAGCAGGCACCGATCATGGAGACCACGTGCTGGGCGCCGAGACCGACGGTGCGTCCCCAGGTGAGTCGTTCCTCGGGTCTCACGACCTCGCCCGGTGCGAGGCTCTTGCCGTCGCCGTGCAGCTTCCAGCCGAAGCTCGCCATGGTCTTGCTCCTTGAGGTGTTGCTGGGGTGTTGCCGGCGCCCGGCCGGTGGACCAGACGGCTTCGATCACTAGCGGAACGTGCCGATCGGAGACATGGCGACAGGGGCTGTCGCAGGATGTAGCCCCGTTCGGCGCACTCGTATGCCTCGCCCGGCCCGGTGCAAACCGCAGAAATGATCAGAGACATGCTAATGCCGGACCGCGTGGCGCTCGCGGCAGGGCCACGAGCCGCAGGCGCTCTCCGGATCCCATGCATGAATCGTGTGCGAAGCATTGTCACTCCGAACAGGCGGCCCTACGCTCACACGGTCTTGGTCATGAACATGATTCATGTACGTGATTGATGGGAGTGCTCGATGAGTGGAAGACCCCGTCGGCGCCTGGGCGCCCTCCTCACCGCCGCGGCCGCCCTGACCGCCGTGCTCGTCCCGGCCGGGGCCTCGGCCGCCGCCGCGCACGGTCACCGCCCGCCGCCCCGCGCCCCGCGGACCGTGGTCATCGACGGACACCGCATCCAGCAGACGAAGCTCCGGCTCGACCGCGGCGACCCGGCCCTGCGCACCGCCGTCCGGGCGCTGACCGCCAAGGCCGACGGCTGGCTCGGCCAGGGCCCCTGGACCGTCGTCGACAAGCCGAAGCCCGCGCCGAGCGGAGACCCGCACGACTACCTCAGCCAGGCGCCCTACTGGTGGCCCTCCCAGCCGAAGACCGCGGAGAACCCCTGGGGCTGCCCGTACGTACAGCGCGACGGCGAACGCAACCCCGAGGTCGACACCGGCACCGACCGCCCCGACATCGGCAAGGTCTTCAACTCCGTCACCACCCTCAGCCTCGCCTGGTACTACACGGGCCGGAAGCAGTACGCCGAGCACGCCTCCGACATCCTGCGCACCTGGTTCCTGGACCCCGCGACACGGATGAACCCCAACCTGAACCACGGGCAGTTCATCCCCTGCAAGTACGACGGCCGGGCGATCGGCATCATCGACTTCTCCCAGCAGTACACATCCGTACTGGACGCCGTCGCCCTGCTCGACACCGGCGCCCCCGGCTGGTCGAAGAGCGACCGGGGCGCCATGCGGGCCTGGAACGCCTCGTTCCTCGACTGGCTGGTGAACTCCGACTTCGGCAAGCAGGAATCGGCCGCCCAGAACAACCACGGCACCTTCCAGGACATGCAGATCGCCGGCCTCGCCCTCGCCACTGGGGACAAGGACCTCGCCCGCAAGGTCGTCCTGGACGCCCGCGCGCTCCGCATCGACCGGCAGATCGCCGGAGACGGAACCCAGCCGCAGGAGCTGGCACGCACCCGAAGCTGGCACTACTCGACCTTCGACCTGGTCGCCTACACCCGGCTCGCCGCCATCGGCAGGCAGGTCGGCGTGGACCTGTGGGCGTACGAAGGGCCGCAGGGGCAGAGCCTGTTCAAGGCGGTCGACTATCTGCTGCCCGCCGCGACCGGGGCCGCCCCCTGGCCCCACCCGGAGCTGGAGTTCTACCGGTACGCGGCCAGTGACATCGTCCACGCGGCCGCCGACGCCGGTGACGCCAAGGCCGAGGCGGCCGTCGTGCGGTTGGAGACACCGCCCGGCGGCGACCTGTGGGCGCTGCGGCCCGCGGCGGAACAGCTGGACTCGATCGCCGGCTGAACCGCCCGCCGCGCCCCGTGGAGCCGAGGGCTCAGGGGCGCGGCTCGGCCGCCGCCGTGCTCGGAGCGGTAGCCGAGGACGCCACGGCCCGGCGGTCGCCCGCCCGCAGCACCCCGGCCCCCAGCACCAGCCCGAACGCCAGCACCGTCACCAGGCCGAACGACACGACCAGCGAGGTCGCCTCGGCCAGTGAGCCGATCGCGGACGGGGCGATGAGCCCGGAGGTGTACGTGATGGTGGCGACGCCCGCGATCGCCTGACTCGGATTAGGGCCGCTGCGCCCGGCCGCCGCGAAGGCGAGCGGCACGACCACGGCGACACCGAGGCCGAGGAGTGCGAAGCCGCACATCGCGAGCACCGCGTTCGGCGACGCGACCACGAGCAGTCCGCCGACCGTCGCGAGGCCGCCGCCGACCCGTACCGTCCTGACCGCCCCGAAGCGGTCGACCACCTTGTCACCGGCGATCCGGGCGACCGCCATCGTCAGCGTGAACGCCGTCGTGGACGCCGCGGCGAGCCCGGCGGAGGTGCCCATGATGTCCCGGAGGTAGACCGCCGACCAGTCCAGGCTGGCGCCCTCGGCGAACACCGCGCAGAAGCCCACCGCGCCGATGATCAGGGCCGACCTCGGCGGCAGCGTGAAGCGCGGCGGCGGCTCCTCGTCCGGCTCGCTGCGAAGGTCCAGGACGCCCCGGCAGGCGATCAGGCCGAGCGTGGTGAGGACGAGGGCGGCGACGAAGTGGTGCAGCCGGGCGTCGGCCCCCAGGTGTGCGGCCACCGTGCCCGACGCCGAACCGACCAGGGCGCCCACGCTCCACATCCCGTGCAGCCCGGACATGATCGACTTGTCGAGGCGGTTCTCCACCTCGACGCCGAGGGCGTTCATCGCCACGTCCGACATGCCGGCCGATGCCCCGTACACGAAGAGCGCGGCGCACAGGGTCAGCAGGCTGGGCGCCAGCGCGGGCAGCGTCAGCGCCAGTGTCCACAGCGCGAGCAGTCCGCGCAGCGCGGTCCTGGCGCCGAAGCGATGGCTGATCGCACCGGCCAGCGGCATCGCGAGGGAGGCGCCGATTGCCGGAAAGGCGAGGGCGAGACCGAGCTGCCCTGCGCTGACCCCTGCGTGGTCCTGGATCCAGGGCACGCGGGTCGCGAAGCTGCCGGTCACCGCGCCGTGCACGGCGAATACCGCGGCGACGGCGTACCTGGCCCGCCTCACCTGTTCCATGCCGAAGACCGTCTCTGTGGAATCCGTTGTCATACCGCCGTGCCCTCCCCTGGGAATCCTCCGCCGCCGGCGACCCCGGCGCCCGTCTCCACGGTGCGGGCCGTAAACTATCAGGAACCCTGCCTGATAAATAGTCCACCGGCTTCGTCCCGTGCGGCAGCGATCTGGAAGGATCCCGGCATGCCCGCATCACCGAGCACCGCCCGGGCCATCAACGACCGGCTCGCCCTGCGACTGCTCCAGCAGGACGGCCCGCTGACGGCCACACAGCTGAAGACCCTGACCGGACTCTCCCGTCCCACCGTCGCCGACCTCGTCGAACGGCTGCAGGGCGCCGGTCTGATCCGGGTGGTCGGCGAGGCGGGAGCCGAGCGCCGCGGCCCCAACGCCCGGCTGTACGGGATAGCGGCCGACCGCGCCCACCTCGCCGCGCTCGACGTACGCACCGGCAGCGTCGCCCTGGTCGTCGCCGACCTCCTCGGCGTCACGCTCGCCGAGGCCACCCTGCCCATCGGCGGCGACACCGGCACCGAGGCCGCCGCCGAACAGGCCGCAGCACTGCTGGAACGCACCGCGCGCGAGGCGGGCGCCGCCCCGCTGCACAGCGTCGGCATCGGCGCACCCGGTCTGATCGACCCGGTCACCGGCGAACTGCGCGACACCACCGGGCTGCCCGCCTGGCACCGGCGGCTGGTACGGGTGCTCCAGCAACGGCTGCCCGCCACCGTGCTGGTCGAGAACGAGACCAATCTCGCCGCCGTCGCCGAGCACCGCAGCGGCGCGGCCCGCGACACCTTCGTCCTCTTCTGGCTCGGCCACGGCGTCGGCGCCGCCGTCATGCTGGACGGGAAGCTCCGCCGCGGGGCCTCGGGCGGCGCGGGCGAGATCGGCTTCCTGCCGGTGCCTGGCACGACCGGCATCCCGTCGGCCGTCAACTGCGAGGGCGGCTTCCACTCCCTGGTGGGCTCCGCGCCGGTCTGTGAACTGGCCGCCACCCACGGCATCGCCGTGCCCCCGGGCGCGGCCGAAGGGGACAAGGAACCGGGCGCGGCGTTCGCCGTACGGGCCGCGCTGGCGGGGGAGGGGGACAGCGAGGCGTTCCTGGGCGCCCTCGCCGAACGTCTGGCACTGGGCGCCGCCGCCATCGCCTCGGTCCTCGACCCCGGCTGTGTGCTGCTCGCGGGCGAGGTCGGTCACGCGGGCGGTGACGCGCTCGCGGCACGGGTCGAGGAGCGGCTGGCCACGATGTCCCCGCTGCGCACCGAGGTCAGGGCCGGGCGGCTGGGCGGCGCCGCGGTGCTCCGCGGCGCGCTGCTCGCGGCCAGGGAGGCGGCGCAGGACGAGCTGTTCGGTCCGGCCGGCTGATGCGCTCGGCCGCGTACGGCGGGAGCGGCGGCTCAGGCATCCGTACGTCCCGCCCGCCAGGGCCGGGCATGGTCGAGCCCGGCGGTGACCGGGGGCGATCCGGTCACCGCCGGGCGGTGGGGGAGGGTCAGCAGGCCCCGAGGTCCTGCCAGACACCCCATTCACCGGTGGAGCCGGGCGTCTCGCCCTTCGTCCACCACTTGGCCTTCCACTGGTGCGAGCCGTGGCTGACCGTCGCACCCGCGCCGTACTCGGAGGTCGCGCTCCAGGCGGGGGCGGTGCAGCTGCCACCGGTGGGATCCGGGCTCGGGTCGGGCGAGGGAGAGGTGCCCGTGCCGGGGTCGACCGCTGTGGTGCCGCGCGCCAGATCGGCGGCGAGGGCGTACGGCTTGCCGCCGAAGGCCACCGTCCAGTTCGACGGCGTCGAAGTGGGCAGGTAGTAGACGAAGTCGACCTGCACCGAGGCGCCGGGAGCCAGGCTCTGCCAGCCCGGCAGCTTGAGCGAGACGCGGTTGTAGTCGCCCTTCAGCCCGCCGATGTTGTTGGCGGCGGTGTGGTCACTGCGCACGATCGTCGTGCCGAAGCCCGACTGGTCCTTGGCGTTGGCGGGCGCCGACGTCGCGTAGTCGAACTGGAACTCCGTGCCGCCGGGCAGGGTCGCGTCCGTGTTGTTGGTGATCTTCAGCTTGGGGCTGATCGGGTAGTTGGAGTCACCGAGCGGGAACTGCTCGAAGGACACGTCGATGTCGAGCGCCTCGGCCGGCAGATCGATGGTGGACCGCTTCGCGCCGTACGGGGTGGCCGACTTGAACTTGTCGTACATCGTCGAGGTGAGCGTGGAGCCCGGCTCGTACTGTCCCTTGGCGGCGTTCCAGCCGTAGTCGCCCGCGAGCTCCCAGATCATCGTGCCGCCGATGCCCTTGTCGACGACGTAGTCCGCCTTCGCGGCGACCGACTGTTCGTCCTCGGTGGAGAGGAAGACCTTCTTGTCCGCGTTCCACAGCCAGGGCGCGACCAGCGTCGAGTCGTACTTACGGACGTAGGTGCCGGTCAGCCGGGTGTCGGCGGCGAATCCGTAGTCGGTGACGTAGTCGCCGACGATGCCCTTCTCCAGGTTCTTCGCGTGCCACATCGGGTTGGATCCGGCGGGTGCTTCCTTGCCGTCGGTGTCCAGGTCGTGCCAGAGGTTGTCGATGCCGACGGCGCCGTCACCGCACTTGGTCAGGCCCGCGCCGGCCGGGCAGGTGGTCGCGGCGGCCTTGCCCCACAGCCCGTCCGTGCCGCCCTGCACGTTCTTGAAGCCGCGGGTGTAGTACGGCAGGCCGATGTTGATCCGGCCGGACGGCATCGACCCGCGGAAGTAGTGGAAGGCCCAGTCGGTGTTGAGATAGCCGGTCCCGCCGTACTGCGAGGTCGAGTAGACGCCCGCCTGGGCGAGTTCGGCGTCCTTGCCGTCGTCGTACAGCGCGGCGTTCGGTCCGACGTACTCGTTCCAGGCGCCGTGCAGGTCGTACGACATGATGTTGACGTAGTCCAGGTACTTCTGGACCTGGAAGGTCTCCATGCCGCGCAGCAGATAGCCGGACGAGGGCGCGGCCACGCTCAGCAGGTAGTGCTTGCCGTCGGCGGCGGACGCGCGGTCGAGCTTCTCGCGCAGGGTCTTCATCAGCGCGCCGTAGCTCTTGACCAGGCCGGCCCGGCGGGCGTTGGAGAGCGTCCAGTCCAGCGGGTTGCCCGCGTCCTTCATCGTCGTCGGGTACTCGTAGTCGATGTCGACGCCGTTGAAGCCGTACTTCTTGATGAAGGCGACGGTCGAGTCGGCGAAGGTGTCGATGCCGGCCTGGTTGACCGAGCCGTCGGCGTTGGTCGCCATCGAGTAGAAGCCGCCGGAGTCCACCCGGTTGCCGTTGTCGTCGAAGTAGCCGCCCGTCTCGGCCCAGCCGCCCACCGACACCATGGTCTTCACGTTCGGGTACTGCTTCTTGAACTTGTTGAGCAGATTGAAATGGCCCTTGTAGGGGAGGTCCGGGTCCATCTCGGCGCCCGCGACGCCCGGCCAGGTCATGCCGGTCGAGGCGTTGTCCGGGCCATCGGCGCCGACGGAGATCTTGTTGTCGCCGTCGACGTGCGCGAACGCGTAATTGAGGTGGGTGACTTTGTCCCAGGGGATGTCGGAGGCGAGATACGCGGGCTTGCCGTCCTTCCCGGTCCGCCAGTTGGTGAAGTATCCGATGACCCGGCGCTGGTGGTCGGCGCCCATCTTCTCGCGGCCCTCGGAGTCGTAGACGGAGCAGTAGGGGACCGCGACACCGGGGGTCTCGTAGAGCCCGTCGGGGCGACAGGACTCCTGGTCGGCGGCGGCCGACGGGGTGGCGGCGAGCGAGCCCAGCAGCAGTCCGGCGACGGCTGCGCCGGCTGCGAGAAGGGTGGCTCTCGCACGGGTGGGGGACAACACGTTCGGTTCCTCCCGGGGAGGTTCGGCAGAACACAACTGACAAGGGGGTGGGTCGTGTTGATGTCCCGGGTGTGCGCACACCGCGGAACCGCTCCTCGGAGGTGACGCAGAGATTAAGAGGACTAGACCATTGCGTCAATAGGTCTGGACCTTTCCGGCCCCATTTGGGGCCGACCGTCCCGATGCGGACCTCGTTCGGGGCATCCTGTGAGCCACTCCACAGGCACTCACCCATATGGCCCATGTGCGGGCATGGCACACTGATCGTGTACCAGCAGCAGCGCACTCCGGGGTCGGTGCAATTCCGAACCGGCGGTTATAGTCCGCGACCCGTCCGCATCCAGCGGCCGGTTGACCAGGTGGGATTCCTGGACCGACGGTTAAAGTCCGGATGGGAGGCAGTGCGCGGCGGGCCGTTTCACGGGTACGCCGCCGTCGGCGGATGGTCTTCGGGCGACCGATCCATCCGTGTATTCGGCATTCGGCGTCCCCCTGTCGCGTTCCGCTTCATCTGTCGTCATCGACAGGCCCCGGAGTCCGTGCCCGAAGAGGCAGGAGGACCCGGTGGACACCGCAGCCGACATCACCGCCATGCGCCGAGCGATCACGCTCGCGGCGCGCGGTCTCGGCTCCACCAGCCCCAACCCGGTCGTCGGCTGCGTCATCCTCGACGCCGAGGGACGCCCGGCAGGTGAAGGCTTCCACAAGCGCGCCGGCGGCCCGCACGCCGAGATCCACGCCCTGCGCGCCGCGGGCGAGAAGGCCCGGGGCGGCACCGCCTACGTCACCCTCGAACCCTGTAACCACACCGGCCGCACCGGCCCCTGCGCCCAGGCGCTGATCGAGGCCGGTGCCAGCCGTGTCGTGTACGCGGTCGGCGACCCGAACCCGCAGGCCACCGGCGGTGCGGACACCCTGCGCGCGGCCGGGATCAAGGCCGAGCAGGGGCTCCTCGCCGACGAGGCCGAGGCGGGCAACGCGGCCTGGCTCACCTCGGTGCGGCTCGGCCGCCCGTACGTCCTGTGGAAGTACGCGGCGACCCTCGACGGCCGGATCGCGGCCGCCGACGCCACCAGCCGCTGGATCACCTCGCCCGAGTCCCGCGCCGACGTCCACCGGCTGCGCGCCGAGGCCGACGCCGTCGTGGTCGGATCCGGCACCGCCCGTACCGACGACCCCCAGCTCGGTGTACGGGGCATCGAAGGCGCCGTACAGCCGCTGCGGGTGGTCGTGGACACCGGCGCCGGTGCCGTGCGCCCCGGCGCACGCGTCCTGGACGACACCGCGCCCACCCTGATCGCGGTCGCCGAGGACGCCGACGCCGGTCATCTCCCCGAAGAGGCCGTCCTGCGGCTGCCGCGCGCCGCCACCGGCCCCGGCCTGGACATCCCCGCCCTGCTCACCGCCCTGTACGGGCGGGGCATCCGCTCCGTACTCCTCGAAGGCGGCCCGACCCTGGCCGGGGCCTTCGTCGCCGCGGGAAAGGTCGACAAGGTCGTCGGCTATCTCGCCCCCGTGCTCCTCGGCGCAGGCCCCGCGGCCCTCGCCGACGCCGGAATCTCCACCATCGCCCAGGCGTTGCGCCTCGATGTGACCGAGACCGTACGTATCGGCCCCGATCTGCGCATCACCGCCGTCCCCGGCCCTGCCCGGAAGGAAAACTGAGTGTTCACCGGAATTGTCGAAGAACTGGGTGAGGTCACCGCCGTCGAGGAGCTCGGCGACGCCTCCCGCTTCCGCCTGCGCGGTCCCGTCGTCACCGAAGGTGCCAAGCACGGCGATTCCATCGCCGTCAACGGCGTCTGCCTGACCGTCGTCGACTTCGGTGAGCACGAGTTCACCGCCGATGTGATGGCCGAGACCCTGAGCCGGTCCAGCCTCGGCGCCCTGAAGGTCGGCTCCCGGGTCAACCTGGAGCGTCCCATGGCGGTCGGCGACAGGCTCGGCGGCCACATCGTCCAGGGCCACGTCGACGGTAGCGGCAGCATCGTCGAGCGCAAGATCTCCGAGAACTGGGAGATCGTGAAGATCTCCCTCCCCGCGGAGCTGACCCGCTATGTGGTGGAGAAGGGTTCGATCACCGTCGACGGCGTCAGCCTGACCGTGGTGGACGCCGGACCCGACTACTTCACCATCAGCCTCATCCCCACCACCCTCGCCCTGACCACGCTCGGCATCAAGGAGCCCGGCGACCCGGTCAACCTCGAGGTGGACGTCATCGCGAAGTACGTCGAGCGGCTGCTCGGCGACCAGGACCGCAAGGACACGAAGTGAGCGCCGTCGACTGGCTCAACTCGGAGGCCTTCGCCCTGTTCGGCCAGCACATCAGATGGTCCGACATGATCGGCAACACGGTCGGTCTGGTCGCTCTCGCGCTGGGCTGGCGGCGCTCCATATGGACCTGGCCCGCCCAGCTGGTCTCCGGCGTGATCCTGCTGGCCGCCTTCGCCTCCGCCCACCTCTCGGGCAGCGCGGGCAAGCAGCTGGTGGTGATCGTCGTGGCCGCGTGGGGCTGGTGGTCGTGGAACCGCGGCAAGCAGCAGGCCCAGGACGGCTCCATCGCCGTACGGTTCGCCACCTGGCGCGAGCGCGCCTTCCTGGTCGGCGGCGCCGCCCTCGGCACCCTCGCCGTCGGCGGACTGTTCACCGCCTTCCCGACGCTGTCGTGGGACCCGTGGCCCGACGCGTACATCTTCGTCGGCACGGTCGTCGCGATGTACGCCCAGGCGCGCGGCATGGTCGAGTTCTGGTTCGCCTGGCTGCTGGTCGACCTGGTCGGTGTGCCGCTGAACTTCGCCAACGGCTTCGCCTTCTCAGGCTTCGTCTACGTCATTTACGGCGCCCTCGTCCTGTGGGGCATGCGCGACTGGTGGCTGCGTTCGCGGACACCCGCTCTGGAAGGAGCCACGGCATGACTGCCCAGCCCACCTGGTTGCACCGGGAACACGAAAGCGTCGTCGAGGACCTCTCCCTCGACCCCGTCGAGCAGGCGATCCGTGACATCGCCGCCGGGCGGCCCGTCGTGGTCGTCGACGACGAGGACCGGGAGAACGAGGGCGACCTCGTCATCGCCGCAGAGAAGGCGACCCCCGAGATCGTCGCGTTCATGATGAGCGAGTGCCGCGGCCTGATCTGCGCGCCCATGGAGAACGACGAGCTGGAACGGCTCGAACTGCCGCAGATGGTCGCTCACAACACCGAGTCGATGCGCACGGCGTTCACCGTCTCCGTGGACGCCTCGGCGGCGCACGGCGTGACGACCGGCATCTCCGCCGCCGACCGGGCCGCCACGCTCCGGATGCTGGCGAGCGGCGAGGCCGGCCCCGCCGACTTCGTACGGCCCGGCCACATCTTCCCGCTGCGCGCCCGCTCCGGCGGGGTGCTGGTCCGCAACGGCCACACCGAGGCAGCCGTCGACCTCGCCAGGCTCGCCGGACTGCGGCCCGCCGGGGCGATCGTCGAGATCGCCGGTGAGGACGGCGTGATGCTGCGGCTGCCCCAGCTGATCCCGTTCGCCCGCAAGCACGGCCTCACGATCATCTCCATCGAGGCCCTGATCGCCTACCGCCGTTCCTCCGAGCCGACCGTCCGCCGCGAGGCCGAGGTCCGGCTGCCGACGGGCTTCGGCGCGTTCACCGCGTACGGCTACCGCTCCACGACCGACGGCGTCGAGCATGTCGCACTGGTCCACGGCGACATCGGTGACGGCGACGACGTCCTGGTCCGGGTCCACTCCGAATGCCTGACCGGCGACATCTTCCAGTCCCAGCGCTGCGACTGCGGCCCCCAGCTGCACGCCTCCATGCGCCGGATCACCGAGGAGGGCCGCGGCGTCGTCGTCTATCTGCGCGGCCACGAGGGCCGGGGCATCGGCCTGCTGTCCAAGCTGCGCGCCTACGAACTCCAGGAGCGCGGCGTCGACACCCTCGACGCCAATCTGGAGCTCGGGCTGCCCGCCGACGCCCGGGACTACGCGGCCGGTGCCCAGATCCTCAAGGACCTCGGCGTGCACAGCCTGCGGCTGATGACCAACAACCCCGACAAGACGGCCGCGGTCCTGCGGCACGGCCTGGCCGTCACCGGCCGCGAGCCGATGCCCGTCCAGGCCGGCGAACACAATCTGCGCTACCTGCGCACCAAGCGCGACCGCATGGGGCACGACCTGCCCTGGCTCGACGCCGCCACGGCGTCGACCTGCGCCAATCAGTAACGAACGCAATCAGTTACGAACGCAACCCGTAACGCACACAATCAGTAACGATCACGGAAACGAGCGGTAGGAGAACCATGAGCGGCAAGGGCGCACCCGAACTGTCCGTACGCAACTGCGGTGACCTGCGCGTGGCGGTCGTCGCCGCGCAGTGGCACGAGAAGGTCATGGACGGACTCGTCGACGGCGCACTGCGCGCCCTGCACGAACTGGGCATCGACGAACCGACCCTGCTGCGGGTACCCGGCAGCTTCGAGCTCCCGGTGGTGGCCAAGGTCCTCGCCGGGCGCGGCTACGACGCGATCGTCGCCCTCGGCGTGATCATCCGCGGCGGCACCCCGCACTTCGAGTACGTCTCCCACGGCGTCACCAACGGCCTGACCCAGGTCGCCGTCGACACCGGGGTCCCGGTCGGCTTCGGCGTACTCACCTGCGACACCGAGGAGCAGGCGCTCGACCGGGCCGGACTCGAAGGTTCCAACGAGGACAAGGGGCACGAAGCCGTCACCGCGGCCGTCGCCACCGCCGCCACGCTGCGCACCGTCAGCGAGCCCTGGCGCTGAGTGGGGGGTGCGGACCCCGTATTCTAAGGACCATCATGGCGAACAAAACCTTCGAAGAGCTCTTCGCCGAGCTGCAGCTCAAGGCCGCCAACGGCGACCCCTCCACCTCCCGCACCGCCGAGCTGGTGGACAAGGGGGTCCATGCCATCGGCAAGAAGGTCGTCGAGGAGGCCGCCGAAGTCTGGATGGCCGCCGAGCACGAGAGCAAGGACGCCGCCGCCGAGGAGATCTCCCAGCTGCTGTACCACGTCCAGGTGATGATGGTCGCCCGCGGGATCTCCCTCGACGACGTCTACGCCCACCTCTGAGCACGACCTCCGCACCCCTGATTTCCGTAAGTCCGCACAAGACTCCCTCCTCGCAAAGGAAACCTGACCTCATGCTGCGCATCGCCGTCCCCAACAAGGGTTCACTCTCCGGGCCTGCGATGGCGATGCTCCATGAGGCCGGCTATCAGCAGCGCAAGGAGTCCAAGGAACTCGTCCTCGTCGACCCCGAGAACGAGGTCGAGTTCTTCTACCTGCGGCCGCGCGACATCGCGATCTACGTCAGCTCCGGCCGCCTCGACATCGGCATCACCGGCCGCGACCTGCTGCTGGACTCCGGCGCCGACTCCGAGGAGATCCTCCAGCTCGGCTTCGCCCGCTCCACCTTCCGATACGCCACCAAGCCCGGCACGGCCCAGGGCCCGCAGGACTTCGACGGCAAGACGATCGCCACCTCCTACGAGGGCATCGTCGCCAAGCACCTCGCCGACATCGGCGTCAACGCCTCCGTCGTCCACCTCGACGGCGCGGTGGAGACCGCCATCGAACTGGGTGTCGCCCAGGTCATCGCCGACGTGGTGGAGACCGGCACCAGCATGCGCAACGCGGGTCTCGAAGTCATCGGCGAGCCGATCATGAAGTCCGAGGCCGTCGTCATCCGCCGCACCGGCGCACCGGACGACGACCCCAAGGTGCAGCAGTTCCTCCGCCGCCTCCAGGGCGTCCTGGTCGCCCGCAGTTACGTGATGATGGACTACGACTGCCGCGTCGAGCACCTGGAGCGCGCGGTCGCCCTCACCCCGGGCCTGGAGTCGCCGACCATCTCCCCGCTGCACCACGAGGGCTGGGTCGCCGTCCGTTCCATGGTCGCCGCCCGCGAGGCACAGCGGATCATGGACGATCTGTACGACCTCGGCGCCCGCGCCATCCTCACCACCGCCATCCACGCCTGCCGCCTCTGACGGCCGGGCGACCACCCGGAAGACAGAAGAACACCATGTCCGCCCCCGCGCCCGAACTCCCCACGCTCCCGATCACGTTCCGGCCGACCCGAACCCGGGTGGTCCTGCTGAGCGTGGGGGCGGCGATGTTCGTCGTCATCACCGTCATCGCCCTGACCCTGGAACAGCTGAGCGCGGGGGAGCGGTCCAGCTTCGTCTTCACCGCGCTGCTGTTCTTCGGCGTGCTCGCACTCCTCAGCCGCCCGAAGGTCGTCGCGAACGAGGAAGGCGTGACCGTGGTCAACCTCACCCGGACGCGCCGGCTGTCCTGGGCGGAGATCCTCCGGGTCAACCTGCGCGCCGGTGACCCCTGGGTCTTCCTCGACCTGAGCGACGGGACCAGCATGCCCGCCCTCGGCATCCAGCCCGGAATCGGCAAGGCACAGGCCATCCGCGACGCCCGCACGCTCCGCGCCCTCGCGGAGAACCACGGCACCGGCACGGACAACGGCTGAGCCCCCTGCCCCGTAGGGCCTCTTCTTGATTACTCTGGAGGACGGCGGCGCCCCTGTGCGCCCCGCCCCGCACCAGAGGGTCCATGAGACCCGCGGGGCTTTCCTGCGACCCAAGGAGTGACTCCCTCCAGCAATGGACGGATCGTCCGGTAGTACCTGCGCCGCCCCTTCCCCGGAGGCGGCGGCATGACCACCCCCCTGCTGCTCCTGAGCGCAGCGTTCCTTCTCATCCTCGCCAACGGATTCTTCGTGGCAGCCGAGTTCGGGCTCGTCACGGTGGAGCGGCCGGACGCCGAGCGCGCCGCCGCGGAGGGCGACCGGCGGGCCCGCACCGTCGTCCAGGCCCTGCGTGAACTCTCCTTCCAGCTCTCCGGCACCCAGCTGGGCATCACCATCACCTCACTGGTCGTCGGCATGCTCGCCGAACCGGCGCTCGCCCAGCTGCTGGACCGCCCCCTCACCGCGACCGGTCTGCCCGACGGCGCCGTACCCGGCATCAACGTGGTGATCGGGATGATGGTGGCCTCCGCCGTCCAGATGGTGATCGGCGAACTCGTGCCCAAGAACTGGGCGGTCTCCCGGCCGCTCCAGGTGGCCCGGTTCGTCGCCGGTCCCCAGCATCGCTTCTCCGCCGCTCTGCGGCCGGTGATCAGCCTGCTGAACACCGTCGCCAACCGGCTGGTACGGCTGCTGGGCGTCGAACCCACCGAGGAGCTGGCCTCCGCCCGCACCCCCGGCGAACTGGTCTCGCTGGCCCGGCACTCCGCCGAGGCCGGCACCCTCGAACAGGACACCGCGGATCTCTTCGTACGGACCCTGTCGCTCGCCGGACTCACCGCCCAGCACGTCATGACCCCACGGGTGAAGGTCAGTGCCCTGCAGACCTCGGCGACCGCGGAGGACGTCCTCAACCTCACCCGCGCCACCGGCCTCTCCCGCTTCCCCGTCTACCGGGAGCGCATCGACGAGGTCGTCGGCATGATCCACCTCAAGGACGCGCTCGCCGTGCCCGCCCAGGACCGGCTGCGCACCACGGCGGGCCGGATCGCCGTACCGCCGCTGCTGGTGCCGGAGACCCTGCCCGTCGAACAGCTGCTCCAGCGGCTGCGCAACGAGCAGCCGATCGCCGTCGTCGTCGACGAGTACGGCGGCACCGCCGGAGTCGTCACCCTTGAGGACATCATCGAGGAACTCGTCGGCGAGGTCAGGGACGAGCACGACGCCGAGGGCGCCGACCGGCCCGAACTGGCCCCCGCCGCCCCCGAGGACGGCCGCCCGGCCTGGGACGTCGAGGGCAGCTGCCGGGTCCTGACCCTGCGCCGGATAGGGCTCGACGTACCCGACGGACCGTACGAGACGGTGGCCGGACTCGTCGCCGATCTGCTGGGACGCATCCCCGCCCCCGGCGACCGGGCCGAGCTGCCCGGCTGGCGGATCTCCGTCCGCCAGGTCGGCCACTACCGCGCCGAGAAGGTCCGCTTCGTCCGCACCACCGGGGTGACCGACCTCAGCACCGGGGCGCCGATGACCCGGGACGCCCTGGAGGCCGTGCGATGAGCCTGGTACAGCTGCTCTTCGCCGCGCTCCTCGTGCTGGCGAACGGCTTCTTCGTCGGGGCCGAGTTCGCCCTCGTCTCCGTACGGCGCAGCCAGGTCGAACCCCTCGCGGCGGCCGGGTCGGGCCGGGCCCGCCAGGTGCTGTACGGCCTGGAGAACCTGCCGCAGATGATGGCCGCCGCCCAGTTCGGCATCACCGTCTGCTCGCTGACCCTCGGCGCCGTCGCCGAACCGACCGTCGCCCATCTGCTGGAGCCGGTCTTCGAGGCGGTCCATCTGCCCGAGGGCCTGATCCACCCGCTGGGCTACGTCCTGGCGCTCGTCTTCGTGGTCTTCCTCCATCTCGTCATCGGCGAGATGGTCCCGAAGAACCTCGCGATGGCGGCGCCGGAGAGGACCGCGCTGTGGCTCAGCCCCGGCCTCGTCGGCTTCGCCCGCATCTGCCGTCCGGTCACCACCGCGCTGGGCGCCTGCGCCCGGCTGGTCCTGAGGCTCTTCGGCGTCGAACCGAAGGACGAGGTGGAGGCCGTCTTCACCAGCGAGCAGCTCAACCGGCTCGTCGAGGACTCCGGCCAGGCCGGACTGCTGGAACCGGAGGCGCAGGAGCGGCTCGAGGACGCCCTGGAGCTGGGCAGCAGGCCCGTCACCGATGTGCTGCTCAGCCGGGCCTCCCTGGTGACGGTGGACCCCTCCGTCACCCCGCACCGGATCGAGGAGCTGACCGTACGGACCGGCTACTCGCGCTTTCCCGTGTGCGCGGAGGGCGGCGGCCCGTTCATGGGTTATCTGCACGTCAAGGACGTCCTGGACCTGGAGGACGGCGAGCGGGCCGTCCCCCAGCACGTGTGGCGCCCGATGGCGACCGTACGGGCCGAGCTGCCCCTGGACGACGCCCTGACCGTGATGCGCCGCGCGGCGACGCATCTGGCGCAGGTCGCCGACGCATCGGGCCGGGTCCTCGGCCTGGTCGCCATGGAGGACGTCCTGGAGATGCTGGTCGGTGAGGTGCGCGACCCGGCCCACCGGGTCTCCGTGCAGCGCCGGGCGGCGGACACGACGACCGGCACCGGCGAACTCACCGCGCTGGTCCGCTGACGGTGCTCCCGAGCGCCGGAGGGTGCCGTATCGGCCCTCCGGCGGCTCGGCGCCCCGGGGCCGTTCACAGCATCCCGGGAGGCTCCTGCGGCCCCCGGTCCACCGGCCCCCGGCCGGACAGCACCTCGCCGTACGCCTGCATCAGATCCGGCAGCCGCAGCGTGGCCAGATCGTCCCGGCTCGGCACGGCGGCATAGCCGGAGAGCCGCAGATCGCGGTAGGCGCAGCTCTTCTCGTACAGCGTGCGCAGGAACCGCCCGTTGCCCAGCTCGTCGATCCAGCCCTGGTCGACGACGTGACCGCTGATCGAACGCAGCTCCTCCAGGGACTCCTCGTCCCACGCATCGCCGTTCTCCGCGGCCAGCACCTCCCCGATCGAGGTGAGTTCCAGGGGCCGGTAGCTCGGGAAGTCCACCCGGGTGGTGAAGCGCGAGGAGAGCCCCGGATTGGTGGCCAGCAGCCGGTCCATGCCCTCCGGATAGCCCGCGAGGATGACGACGAGATGGTCCCGGTTGTCCTCCGCGCGCTTGAGGAGGACCTGCAGGGCCTCGTCCCCGTACGCGTCACCCTTGCTGTATCCCGTGTTGGAGAGGCTGTACGCCTCGTCGACGAAGAGCACCCCGCCGAGCGCCGAATCGATCAGCTCATTGGCCTTGACGGCGGTCTGGCCGAGGAACTCGCCCACCAGATCCGCCCGTTGGGCCTCGACGAGATGGTCCCCGCCGAGCAGACCGAGCGCGTAGAAGACCCGGCCCAGGATGCGGGCGACCGTCGTCTTGCCGGTGCCGGAGGGGCCCGAGAAGACGAAATGGCGTTTCGGCGGCTGCACGGGAAGCCCCTGGCCGGCCCGCAGCCGCGCCATGTTCAGCTGCGCCGACAACGCCTTGACCTGGCGTTTGACCGGCTCCAGGCCGACCATCCGCTCCAGCTCCGCCAGCGCCTCGGCGAGCAGCACCGGATCGCTGGGCCCGGCCGGGAACGGCGCCGCCGGCTGGCCGGGCACCGCTGTCTTGCGCCGCGCCCCGTCGGTCGGCGGAGGCACCCCGATGCCCGCGAAGCCGGGGATCTCGCTGCCCGGCCGCAGCTCCCGGCCGTCCACCAGATCGGTCCCCAGCAGCGAATCCCCGTCCGGCTGCGCCTCCGACACGGCGTCCGCGCCGAACCCGGCCAGCGAGACGGCGGTGAGACCGGCGGCCTCGTCGGTGCCTTCGAGCCCGTCGTAGTCCGCGATCGCGGCGAGACGCGCCGAGGTGTCCATGAACGCCGGGTCGATCCGGTGCACCGCTCGGTACAGCGGCAGGGCGGCCGCGCTGCGGCCGGTGCCCTCGTGTGCGCGGGCCAGCCAGTAGCGCAGCTCCTTGCGCTGCGGCTGTTCGCTGCGGCAGCGCATCAGCGCGGCGGAGAGCAGTGGCTCGGCCTGTCCGTACATCTCCAGCCGCACCCGGGCCATCCCGCCGAACAGACCCGCCTCGATGCCGAGCATCGGATCGTCGATCAGCTGCTCGGTATTGCGTACGAGCTGCTCCCAGTCCTTGACCAGATAGGAGCGGCAGGCGTGCAGGAAGCGCACCTGCGGGTCCGCGTCCACCGGCGGCAGACCGGCCAGCGCGCGGTCCAGCTCGGGGACATGGCGCCCGTCCAGCCAGTGCGAGGCGTGCGCGAGAAGCAGATCGCGCGGGCTCTCCAGCACCGGCTGCACCCACCAGCCCAGCCAGTACCAGGAGTTGAGCGTGCGCCGATGGCGGGTGCGCTGTTCGCCGAAGCGTTCACGATGGCGGTACATGCGCAGCAGTGCCGTCGTGGTGTCGACCCTCAGGGCATGGAGGCCGAGCCAGCCGTCCGCCATGCCGGGATCGATCCGTACCGCAGCCCGGAACTCCTCCTCGGCCTGGGGGTAGGCGCCCATCGTGTAGGCGTCCACGCCGCGCAGCCAGGCGAGGTCGGCCGGGGCCTGTGTGCCCTGCGTGCCGATGTCCATCTGGTCCCCCACAAACCGTGCCCCCAGGATGTCCCGCCGCACGACCTGCCCGCCGAGGCGCGCCGAATCACTGTGCCACGGACGGGAATTGACCGCACCGAGAGGCATCGTACCTGCGCAGGGAGTGTGCGACTAAGAGCGCCGCAGGCCGAAGGGAGACCGTGACCGAGGGTGAGCGGAATCTGCCGAACGGGCGTGGGAACGAGGGTGCGAGAGCAGAACGAAGCCCCCGATCACGGGGGAACAACCGGGGGCTTCGCGTCCGCGAGGGCTCCGAAAAGCCGCACATTGAGAACGTAAGACCTGTGCCGCACTCGGGTCAAGCAGAGTTGAGGTACTTCCAGGCCGATTTCTCACCACTCAGCACGGCGGCGCGGAGAGCTTACTTTCCGTGACGGAACGGTTCGCTCCTGCTGCCGCGCGAGGCCTCTCCAGCAACTCGTACCCCACAGGCAACTGCCGTACCAGAGCGTCCGCGTGGGGGCGCGAGGGATCGGCCGAGAAGTGCTCCGCCTCGGCCGCCGTCCACTCGTCCCAGAAGGCCGAAAGCGCCGGTCCGTCCCGACGGTGGCCCCGCTCCCAGGACTCGGCGGCAGCGAGATCCATCCACAACAGCCGCGCCAGATGGGGCCGCAGCGCCCTGCGCCCCGCCCCGACCCCCTCGATCAGGACGACCGGCGCGGGCTCCAGGCCACGCGGCGCCGCGAACGTCCGCGCGGTCCAGTCGTACGGCGCGTAGCGCGCGCACTCGCCGCGCGACAGCGGTCCGATCACCTGCTCGCCCAGCCGCTCCACCCAGGTGAAGAAGGACTCATGGGTGGCCAGATCGTCGAGGTGCAGCACGGGGGCGCCATCGAGCGCGGCCGCGAGACGGGACGCGAAGGTGCTCTTCCCCGATCCGGCGTGCCCGTCGACGGCGATCAGCCGCACCGGTCCGCAGGACGGCGCCAGGGTGCGCAGCCGCGCGGCGAGGAGCGAGAGGTCGTTCATGCGCCCCAGCCTACGAGCCGAGCCGAAGCAATCGCAGGTCACGCCAGTGGACCAGACCAATATTGCTTTATGGACGCGGCCGGAATCGCTGGCCGAATCCGGTTGCGACCCGCAATAGTTGGCGCACTGTCGTGCACCCGCAGCCCCATTCCGCTTACGACCGGGGGTCTCGCCCATGAACCGACCGACCTCGCGCAGAACCGTGCTCACCGCCGCACTCGCGGCAGCGGCCACCGCAGGCACGGTGTCGTCCACCGGCACCGCGACCGCAGCCGTTCCCACCGCAGCCGCGCCCCATGCCCCGGCGGCCGCCTCCCTCGTGGACAACCACTTCTGGCACACGTACACCGACTGGCGCTGCGGCTACGGCGCCGGTACGCGCGCCGTCGTGGGCCGCCGGCCCGGACTGGTGATCGGCCACGCCCAGGGGTGCACCGATTACACCGATCCGCACACCGGCACCACCGCCACCTGGGAGTACGCGACCTGGACGTCGCCCCGCCACCGGTCCTCGGTCCCGGCGACCGAGGTGATCGCCTCCTGGAACGCGCACACCCCGGCCGGTACCTGGATCCAGATCGAAATGCAGGGCCGCTACTCGGACGCCACCGACACGCCCTGGTACGTGATGGGCCGCTGGGCCGCGGGCGACGGCGACATCCGCCGTACCTCCGTCGACGACCAGACCGACGGCAAGAGCTCCATCTGGACCGACACCTTCTCCGTGGACGACGCGGCGAGCGGGCTGCGGCTGGTCTCCTACCGGCTGCGGCTCACCCTCCACCGCACCCCGGGCACCCGTCTCACGCCCATTGTCTGGCGGCTCGGCGCGATGGCGTCCGACATCCCCGACCGCTTCACCGTGCCCGCCAGCACGCCCGGCCTCGCCCGCGAGCTGCCGGTGCCGCGCTACTCGCAGAGCGTGCACGCGGGCCAGTACCCGGAGTACGACAACGGCGGCGAGGCCTGGTGCAGCCCCACCTCCTCGCAGATGATCATCGAGTACTGGGGGCGCACGCCCACGGCCGAGGACCTGGCCTGGGTGAAGCCCGGCCTGGCCGACCCGCAGGTCTGCCACGCCGCCCGGTTCACGTACGACTACCAGTACGAGGGCTGCGGCAACTGGCCGTTCAACGCCGCGTACGCCGCGACGTACGACGACATGAGCGCGGTGGTGACCCGGCTGAGCTCGCTCACGGACCTGGAGACGCTGATCCGGGCGGGCATCCCGGCCATAACGTCGCAGTCCTTCCTCAAGGAGGAACTGACCGGCGCCGGGTACGGGACCTCCGGCCACCTGATGACCGTGATCGGGTTCACCGCGGACGGCGACGTGATCGCGAACGACCCGGCCTCGCCGAGCGACGCGGCCGTACGCCGAGTCTACAAGCGCCAGGAGTGGGAGACGATCTGGCTCCGCACCAAGCGCCGCAACGCGAGCGGCAATGTGGCTTCCGGCACAGGCGGCGTCTGCTACCTGTACTTCCCGGCGCACCCGACGCCCGCCCAGAGGCGGGCTCTGGCCGCCGTCGGCGTGCGCTGACGGGCGGGGGCTCCCCCGGGGCAGTGACGGACGTCTCTACCCCGGGGGCCCGTTGTGGTGGCACTGTGGTTTGGTCCTCGGGGGACACCCACTGCCGGCCGACCTAGCGAGATGCCATGACCGCGACTGCTGCCGAAACCGCCACCACGCCTGCCACCGCCCGCCTTCGCGCGCGGACCGGCGGCCCCAAGGACGGACCGAAGGTCCTGGAGACCGTGCTCGGCTGGACACTCGTCGTGGTGATCGCCATGTTCGTGACCCAGGCCGGCCTCATGTGAGACACCGGCCCCGGCGGGCTCAGAGGGGCCGGGAAGGCCGGGTCAGGAGCGGCAGACCGCGAACTTCCCCGTACGGGTGGGTGGTTCGGGCGCAATGATGCGCGCACAGCCTGCTGACACCGAATGTCGTCACGCACGAAACGGGGCGGACGGCCGATCGGCCGTCCGCCCCGCCCTTTGTCCAGTGGCTAGTTGATCGCCTTGATCAGCTCGCCGTCGGTGGTGTCGCCGCTGAGTTCCCAGAAGAAGGTGCCACCGAGACCCTGCTGGTTCTTGTAGTTCATCTTGGTGGCGATGGTGGCCGGGGTGTCGTAGCTCCACCAGTTGGTGCCGCAGTGCGCGTACGCCGTGCCGGCGACGGTGCCGGTCGCGGGGCAGCTGTTCTTGAGGACCTTGTAGTCCTCGATGCCCGCCTCGTACGTGCCGGGGGCCGCCCCGGTGGCGGTGCCGCCGGGCGCGTCCTGCGTGACGCCGCTCCAGCCGCGGCCGTAGAAGCCGATGCCGAGCAGCAGCTTCGACGCGGGAACGCCCTGCGCCTTCAGCTTGTTGATGGCGGCCTCGCTGGTGAAGCCCTCCTTCGGGATGCCGCTGTAGGAGGTCAGCGGGGAGTGCGGGGCGGTCGGCCCCTGCGCGTCCCAGGCGCCGAAGAAGTCGTACGTCATCGGGTTGTACCAGTCGACATACTGCGAGGCGGCGCCGTAGTCGACGGCGTCGAGCTTGCCGCCCGCGGAGCCGTCGGCGGTGATCGCCGAGGTGACCAGGTTGTTCGCGCCGAACTTGGCGCGCAGCGCGGCCAGCAGGTTGCCGTAGGCGTTCCGTCCGCTGGTGTCGCAGGTCAGACCGCAGGCGTTGGGGTACTCCCAGTCGATGTCGATGCCGTCGAAGACATCGGCCCAGCGGGGGTCCTCCACCAGGTTGTAGCAGGACTCGGCGAACGCGGCCGGGTTCTGCGCGGCCTCACCGAAGCCGCCGGACCAGGTCCAGCCGCCGAACGACCAGATGACCTTGAGGTCCGGGTGCAGCTTCTTCAGCTTGCGCAGCTGGTTGAAGCTGCCGCGCAGCGGCTGGTCCCAGGTGTCCGCCACACCGTCGACCGACTGGTCGGCCGTGTACGCCTTGTCGTAGTCGGCGTAGGCGTCACCGATCGCGCACTTGCCGCCGGTGACATTGCCGAAGGCGTAGTTGATGTGCGTGAGCCTGTCGGCGGAGCCCGAGGTCTCGATGTTCTTGACGTGGTAATTCCGCTGGTAGACACCCCAGTCGGCGAAATACCCGACCACCTTGTCGCCGGCCGCTGTGGGGGCGGCGGCGTCGGCCCCGGGGGCCGCTTCCGGCGTGGTGGTGGGGGCCGCGCCGGCCGATGCGGTGCCCGCGGCACCCAGCAGGGTGGCGCCGAGGGCGACGGTACAGGCGGCTGCGGCGAGCGCCCGGAAACGGGCGCGGGGACGGTGCTGTCCGAACATCTTGTCTCCTCGTGGGGGAGGGAACGTGTGAGTGGGGGGAGTGCTGCCGGCCATCCCGTGGACTTGGCATGAACGCGGAAGGGCCGGTCCGGGTGAAACCGTAGATGGACTAGACCAGTTGGGTCAATGGTTCGGACCAATTACGGTGACCGTCCCGCCCGCCGCCGAGTCGCTCCGTCACCCCGTGACGGATATCGTCCGATCGGGCATACTCAAGCCGCCACAGCCGCTGGCCAGCGACTCTCGTAATCCGGGAGGCGGGCAGGGGCTGGGCATTCTGTGCTTCTCCGGGCCGTGCCCGGAACCCCCCGGCGGCGCCGCCCACACCCCGCGCGCGCGACCGTCGCAACGCCCGACAGGGAGGAGAGCGCCGTCATGACCGACCGTGCCCCGCACATGGTGGAACGCCGTCTGCCCACCGAGGAATCCAGGCAACTCGTCGCGCTCGTCCGCGACATCGCCCAGCGAGAGATCGCACCGCGGGCCGCCGAGGAGGAGGACGCCGGCCGGTTCCCGCGCGAAGTCTTCACCCTGCTCTCCGAGTCGGGACTGCTCGGACTGCCCTACGACTCCGCCTACGGTGGCGGCGACCAGCCGTACGAGGTCTACCTCCAGGTCCTCGAAGAACTCGCGGCGGCCCGGCTCACCGTCGGCCTCGGCGTCAGTGTCCACTCCCTCGCTTGCCACGCGCTCGCCGGATACGGCACCAAGGAGCAGCAGGCCGCGCACCTCCCCGCGATGCTGGGAGGGGGCCTGCTGGGCGCCTACTGCCTCTCCGAGCCCGCCGCGGGCTCCGATGCCGCCTCACTGCGTACGAAGGCCGTACGGGACGGCGAGGACTGGGTCATCACCGGCACCAAGTCATGGATCACCCACGGCGGCATCGCCGACTTCTACACGGTCCTGGCCCGCACCGGAGCCGAGGGCGCCCGGGGCATCACCGCCTTCCTGGTCCCCGGCGACGCCGAGGGGCTGAACGCGGCTGCCCCCGAGAAGAAGATGGGCATGAAGGGCTCGCCCACCGCCCAGCTGAACTTCGACGGCGTACGGGTCGCCGACGCCCGCCGGATCGGCGAGGAGGGCCAGGGCTTCGCGATCGCCCTGTCCGCACTGGACTCCGGACGCCTGGGCATCGCCGCCTGCGCGATCGGCGTCGCCCAGGCCGCCCTGAGCGAGGCAGTCGCCTACGCCACCGGGCGGCAGCAGTTCGGCCGCCCCATCGCGGACTTCCAGGGCCTGCGCTTCATGCTCGCCGACATGGCCACCCAGATCGAGGCGGGCCGGGCGCTCTACCTGGAGGCGGCCCGGCTGCGCGACGAGGGCCGGCCCTTCTCGCGCCAGGCGGCCATGGCGAAGCTGTTCTGCACGGACGCGGCCATGCGGGTGACGGTCGACGCCGTCCAGGTGCTCGGCGGGTACGGCTACACCCTCGACTTCCCCGTCGAGCGGCTGATGCGCGAGGCCAAGGTGCTGCAGATCGTCGAAGGCACCAATCAGATCCAGCGCATGGTCATCGCGCGCCACCTCGCGGGTCCTGAGACGCGCTGACCCGCAGCGGCCGGTCCGACCACACGGGCGTCGTCATGATCCGGTTCCACTCCTGGTCATGGCGGCCCGGCAGGGTCCGTCCGGTGCTCTCCCAATGACGAAGCAGGGCCCGGTAGATGGGCGGATCGGTGGAGTGCGGCACCGATCGCGGCGTCGAACGGGGCGGCACGGGCTGCGGCACCGGCTGCGAACCGGGCTGCGGAACCGATTCTTCGGCGGTCGGAGCGGTGAGACGGCGTCGACCGGGACCGGCCGTTGATTGCAGCAGGGTCATGCCTGGCCAACGGCGCCGGGTGGGCCCCGGTAACTACCCGGCCGATTCGAGAGCCCGTTCGCCGGGTCCCCGGACGGGCCCGGACACGTCCGGGCCGCCGAGTGCGGGTGCGCGGGAGGGGCCTCAGGCGGCCTCGCGCCGCATCTGCGGCACCCGCAGCGGGCGCGAGCCGGGACCACCGGCGTGCGAGAACGGCTGCATTCGCCAGTCGAGCCCCTGAGGGAGCGTCAGCAGCAGCGCCGTCTCCTGCTCCTGCGGGTCGAGCGACTCGTCCGCGGGCCGAGCCCCGGCCACCGCGCGGCCCGTACCGGCGCAGACCGTCAGGACGAACGGGTTCCACGGAGTCGGGCACAGCGCGTGCTCCGGCAGCACGTCCTCGTCCGCCAGCAGCGCGATCGGCTGCGCGCAGTCCGGGCAGATCACCCGGTACATCTCGAACATGTCGTACGCGTCGGAAACGGTGTCCTCGACCGGATCAACGGGCTCCGGTTCGGTACGTCCGGTGAGTTTCAGGCTCTGCATGGGAAATTCCCCCCTCAGGTGGGCCGACAAGGCGCCACGGCCTCGACCACAGCAAGCACTTCCCGTCGCGCATCGACCTCAACCCCGAGGTGGACGCCTACCCACCCGTAAACCTGTGGCATTCGTCACATGCCCGCCGCAGGTGCCCTTACTGGGCTCTCACCGCTGTGCCTGGAGGGACCCGGGGCAATAGGTTGATCCGTATGGAGGAGCTGGACCGACAGATCGTGGAGCTGCTCGTCAAGGACGGGCGGATGAGCTACACCGACCTGGGCAAGGCCACGGGCCTGTCCACATCGGCGGTTCATCAGCGTGTCCGCAGGCTGGAGCAGCGCGGGGTGATCCGGGGCTATGCCGCGGTCGTCGACCCCGAGGCCGTCGGCCTGCCCCTCACCGCTTTCATCTCGGTGAAACCCTTCGATCCGAGCGCGCCGGACGACATCGCGGAGCGCCTCGCGGGCGTCCCCGAGCTGGAGGCGTGCCACAGCGTCGCGGGCGACGAGAACTACATCCTCAAGGTGCGGGTCGCGACCCCGCTGGAGCTGGAGCACCTGCTCACCCGGATCCGTTCGCTGGCCGGTGTCTCCACCCGGACCACCGTCGTACTCTCCACGCCGTACGAGGCCCGGCCCCCGCAGATCTGAGGGGGCCGCGGAACGGGCGGGTCCGGGCAGGCGCGAGACTGGTCCCATGACCGAGAGCACCGCCCCCCAGAGCGACCACCGCACCGTGCTGCTGCGCGGTGGAGACGTCCACAGCCCCGCCGACCCCTTCGCCACCGCCATGGTCGTCGAACGCGGCCATGTCGCCTGGGTGGGCTCGGAAGGGGCCGCCGACGCCTTCGCGAGCGGCGTCGACGAAGTGATCGACCTCGACGGTGCGCTGGTCACCCCCGCGTTCACCGACGCCCATGTGCACACCACATCGACCGGTCTGGCCCTCACCGGCCTCGACCTCTCCGGGGCCGGGACGCTCGACGAGGCGCTCGGTCTGCTGCGCGCGTACGTGGCGGCGCACCCCGCGGACAGGGTCGTCCTCGGCCACGGCTGGGACGCCTCGCGCTGGCCCGAGCAGCGCCCGCCGTCGCGCGGCGAGCTCGACGCGGCGGCGGGCGGACGGCCGGTCTACCTGCCCCGGGTCGATGTGCACTCCGCGGTCGTCACCACCGCCCTCCTCGACCTGGTCCCCGGCGTCAGCGCACTGGCCGGCTACCACCCCGACGCCCCGCTGACCGGCGCCGCCCACCACGCGGTGCGTTCCGCCGCGCACAACGCCGTCTCGCCGCAGCAGCGCGTTGCCGCCCAGCGCGCCGCCCTGCGCCACGCCGCGTCGCTCGGCATCGGCACCGTCCACGAGTGCGGCGGCCCCGACATCTCCGACGAGGAGGACTTCACCGCCCTGCTGAAGCTCGCCGCGCAGGAGAGCGGACCGCGGGTCTTCGGCTACTGGGCCGAGCAGGTCGCCGACGAGAAGGACGCCCGCCGGATCCGCGAACTCGGCGCGATCGGCGCGGCCGGTGACCTGTTCGTCGACGGCTCCCTCGGCTCGCACACCGCCTGCCTGCACGAGCCCTACGCGGACGGCCCGGCCGGGCACACGGGCACCGCCCACCTGGACGCGGCACGGATCGCCGCCCATGTCGCCGCCTGCACCGAGGCCGGGCTGCAGGCCGGCTTCCACGCCATCGGCGACGCCGCGGTCTCCGCCGTGGTCGAAGGTGTCCGGGCCGCCTCCGAGAGGCTCGGCCTGGCCCGGATCAGGGCCGCCCGGCACCGTATCGAGCACGCGGAGATGCTCACCCCCGAGACCGTCGCGGCCTTCGCCGAGCTGGGGCTGACCGCCTCCGTGCAGCCCGCCTTCGATGCCGCCTGGGGCGGCGAGGAGGGCATGTACGCGCAGCGGCTCGGGGTCGAGCGGGCCAGGACCCTCAACCCGTACGCGGCGCTCCTGAGGGCAGGTGTGCCCCTGGCCTTCGGCTCGGACAGCCCGGTGACCCCGCTGGACCCCTGGGGGACCGTACGGGCCGCCGCTTTCCACCGCACGCCCGAGCACCGGATCTCCGTACGAGCCGGCTTCACCGCCCACACCAGGGGCGGCTGGCGGGCCGTCGGCCGCGACGACGCGGGGATCCTGGTGCCCGGCGCCCCGGCCGACTACGCGATCTGGCGTACCGCTGACCTGGTGGTCCAGGCCCCTGACGACCGGGTCGCCCGCTGGTCGACCGACCCGAGGTCGGGAACGCCCGGCCTGCCCGATCTCACCCCGGGCGCGGAGCTCCCGGTCTGCCTGAGCACCGTGGTCTTCGGACAAACTGTCTACGTAAGGCCGAACGAGTGACGTCCGGACATTTCGTACCGCCGATCGAAGACGTCCCCGCTCCGCCGCGACCTGCGGATCTTCGCTACTGACCAGGCAAGATCCGGGAAAATCGCAGGTCAGGCGGCTATTGACAGAACGCTCCCACCGGCCGGTAGGTTCGGCCGAGTCCACCACAGGACGTCCGACCGGTTAAACCTCCACGCAGTCGTCGAACGCCGCTGGGTCATGGGGTGGTGCGCCGCACCGGCGCACCACCACTGGCAGCCAGGTTCAGCGTCCGCGCCTCGGGGGCGAGGGGAGGTTTCAGCCGGACGGTAGGTGCGACCCGGGAGGGGCCCGGACGTTCAGTAGACAACGGCTCTAGGTCGATCCGCAGCCAGCGGGTCCCGGGTCGGCCCGAAGGGCGCTGGGCCCCCACCGCAGTTCCCGACGATTCCCGTCAGGGGGTCTGTCCGTACTTCCCTCCTTCTGTCCGCGGCGTTGCCCGTACCCGTCCGACCGCGTCGGCATCGGGCCCCCGCCCGCTGGATATGGTGTGCACCTGCGTACGGACTTAAGGGGCAGTAAGTGAACGACGGCGGTCAGAGGCGGTACGGCCCGCTCGGCAGAACCTTGGTGATCATTCCGACCTACAACGAGGCCGAGAACATCAAGCCGATCGTCAGCCGGGTGCGCGCCGCTGTGCCGGAAGCCGACATCCTGGTCGCCGACGACAACAGCCCCGACGGCACCGGCAAGATCGCCGACGAGCTCGCCTCTGCCGACGACCAGGTCCAGGTGCTGCACCGCAAGGGCAAGGAAGGGCTGGGCGCGGCCTATCTCGCGGGCTTCCGCTGGGGCATCGAGCACGGCTACGGCGTGCTCGTCGAGATGGACGCCGACGGCTCCCACCAGCCCGAGGAGCTGCCCCGGCTGCTCACCGCGCTCAAGGGCGCCGACCTGGTGCTCGGCTCCCGCTGGGTG